>CAMCWM010000012.1 GCA_945882215.1 Akkermansia muciniphila
TGGAACTGGTTTGGCGAATTCAAAGGCAGCCCAGTGCGGCTCGCCAAAGCGCTGGCCGATGGCCCAGGCTTTTTTGCCGGTCTTGTCGATGAGACTGGTGACGGCGTAGCCGTTTTGTGAGTAGTCGGCGTGGGCAGCACGGAATTTGAGGGGCTGCGTTTTACCGTCGGGCGTGGTGAGGGTGCAGTCGAAGGTGTGGAGGACGAAGTTTGGCCGATTGGCACCACCACGACCGGGGCCATCGCCCGCGATGGAGGCATGGGTGAGAGCTTCGAGCATCAATCCGCTGAGTTCGCCTCCCTTGAGCTCGGCTTCGAAGGTGTAGGTGTCTTTGTCAGGCACGGGACCGGTGAGAAGGACGCTGCCGTCGCTTTGCAGTTCGGACTCGGCGTCGCTTTCGGTGATGAAGGCGGTGGGTTTGAGGGCTTGGACGGGTTTGGCGGAATCGATTTGGCCAGAACGTGAGGCAGCCAGGTTTCCGCGTTGGCCGCCGGAGCTGGTGATCTGCTGCTGACGTGCGGTGATCTGGGCGTCGAGCGTTTTCAATTGAGCGGCGAGCTGCTGGCGCTGCGCATCGCGGCCGGGATCACCGATTTTAAACGGGGTGCCGTTGAAGCGGATGGAGCCGGGTGTGCTGGGATTGGAGCGCTCGGCTTCTTTCTCGGTGTTGTTGTAGTAGGCGAGGAGGGAGTAGTAGTCGCGCTGGGTGATGGGATCGTATTTGTGATTGTGACACTGGGCACATTCGAGCGTGGTGCCGAGCCAGACAGCGCCGGTGGTGTTGACGCGGTCGATGACTTGATTGATGCGGCTTTCTTCGGGCTCGGTGCCGGCTTCGACATTCGTGGGCGTGCAGCGATGGAAGCCGGTGGCGATGATTTGATCAGGCGTGGCATTGGGCAGAAGGTCGCCGGCGATTTGTTCGAGGGTGAACTGGTCGAAGGGCATGTTGGCGTTGAGCGCGTTCACCACCCAATCGCGCCAGGCCCAGATGTCGCGCAAATCGTCGCGCTGGAAGCCGTGGGAGTCGGCGTAGCGTGCGAGGTCGAGCCAGGGGCGGGCCCAGCGGACGCCGTACTCTTTTGAGGACAGAAGGCGGTCGGCGAGTTGCTCGATGCTTGATTCTGGATGCTGGATGAAGGCTTTCGTAAACGCTTCGACTTCAGCGGGAGTTGGAGGAAGGCCGGTCAAATCGAGGGAGAGACGGCGAATGAGAGTTTCGGGAGTGGCCTCGGGCGAAGGTGTGAGCTTGTTGGCTTCGAGCTTGGCGAGGATGAAGTGGTCGAGATCGGTTTTGGGCCAGGACTTGTTCTGGATTGTCGGAAGCGCTGGGCGAGTGGGTGGGACGTAACTCCAGTGTTTGAGGGTTTCGAGCTTTTCGGGCCACTTGGCACCGGCGTTGATCCAATCGCGAAGGTGAGTGATTTCAGCGGCCGTGAGGCGGTCGCCGCGTTTGGGCATGGCTTCCTTGTCTTCCTTGGGCAAGGCGACGCGGCGAAGGAGGTCGGGGCCGATTTCGAGATGCTTCGCAGAGGCGGTGTCGAGGCGGAGGTCGCCTTTTTGTTTTTCGCTGCCGTGGCATTCGAAGCAGGCACGCTGGAGGACGGGAAAGACGTCTTTGGCGAAGTCGGCACCTGCCGCTTGGGCGGAAGCAGCGGCGAGCAACGTGATGAAGGCGAGGCGAATCATGTCCACGTGTGAACGAGATGAGAACGGCAGACTTTCGCGATCTAGACGGGCTAAAGCCCGAACGACGAGCTTAGAGCAGCCGCCGGGCGTTGCGCAGGCCGTCGGCGGTGACGACGGCCTGATTGCGGGCGGCGATCATGAAGTCGAGGTGGTTCTGCCACTGCATGGGACGCAGCGAGGCGAGGCCGGTGGCGCGGCGGCTGTAGCCGTAATCGGCGATCTCCCAGCCGTAGTCGGAATGACGGTTGCGGTAATCAGCGCGGTGAATCCACGCGCCGAACTCGTCCTTGCGCCAGACCTCGGGGTCGTTGCCGGGAATGATCTGCGCGAGCGCCCAGACTCGGCGGATGATCTCGGCGTCGTAGCCTTCGATCGAGTCGGAGACGTTTGAGAGTTCGGGCATTGAGGGGACGTCGTTCTTTATTTAAGCTCGATGTTGTCGATGAGTCGGGCGGCACCGAAAAAGACGGCGACGGCGATGACGACGAGCTCGGTGGTGGAGGACACAGGCTGAAGAGTCGTGGCATCCACGGCAGAGACGTAGTCGATGCGACCCAGCGGTGCGTGCTGCTGGATGTGCTTGGAGATGAGGGTTTGCAGCGCGGCTGGGTCGCGCTCGCCGTTTTTCCACGAGTCACGAGCAGCGACGAGCGCGGCGCGAAGCGCCGGAGCCTGGGCGCGTTCCTCGGGATTCAAATAGCGATTGCGGCTGCTCATGGCGAGGCCGTCGGCTTCGCGAACGGTGTCGATGGCGTGAAGGACGACGTTGAAATCGAGGTCGCGCACGAGGCGGCGGATGATGGCGAACTGCTGGTAGTCTTTTTTGCCGAACACGGCGTCATCACACTGGATGAGGTTGAAGAGCTTGGCCACGACGGTGCAGACACCGTCGAAGTGGCCGGGGCGGCTGACGCCGCAAAGGGCCAACGAGAGGCTCGTCTCGTGCAGCACGATGCTGCGGTCGGCAGGATAAAGCTCCTCGGCCTTCGGAGCGAAGATCATGTCCGCGCCGTTGTCGCGGCAGAGGGCAAGATCCTCGACGAGGGTACGCGGATATTTGGCAAAGTCCTCGCCAGGGCCGAACTGGAGAGGGTTGACGAAAAGGCTGACGGCAACATTGCCATTCGGACCGGCGATCTCACGCGCGGCATGCACGAGCGCGGCGTGCCCCTCGTGCAAGGCGCCCATGGTGGGCACGAAGACGCAGCGGGTGCCCTTGTTGATCGTGCTCCAGGAGCGGAGCTGACGGATGTTGTTGATGACATTCATGATTTGAGGTCCCTGGATTCAAACACGGCGTAGCCCAAGGTGAAAAGACTGATATTAACGGCAAGAACCACCGCGTATCCACGCCAGATAAGCGGCCAGTCGATGGTTTCCGCCAGGATGCGGCCCCAACTGGCCATGTGTTTTGTGATGAGGAGGTGCTGATAGTTGTCCATGAAGCCGCTGGTACGCATGATGAAGTCCACCAAGATGTACGTCAGTGCTCCAATGGTGGCGGCGGCTGGTTTGATGCGGAAGCAGGAAAGAAAGAAGGCGATGCTGCTGATGGTGGTCATGCTGAGGCCGAGATAGAGCGAGCTCAGGGCGTAGCGCTGCAATCCAGGACCCCAGTCATAAAAGGCAACGACAGACACCTCTGGTACGAGGGCAAAAAAACCGCCACCCCAGCCATACAACGCCAGGCCGAGCACAAACGCCGTCCAGGCGAGAAACTGGATCATGAACACCGCGTAGCCGGTGCAGGTGAGGTATTTGAGCAGCAGCAGACGAAATCGGCTGACCGGACGTGCCAGCAGCAGCCGCATGTGGCCATCCTCCCCCTCTTTGGCAACGATGTCGCCCGCCACCAGGCTGAGGAACAGCGCACCGAGCAAAAAAACCGAAACGCCCATGACGAAACTGGCCAGGGTCAGCGCCGACAGGTAATAGTTCACGTTCTCGCCTGAGCCGGCAATCAGGCGCTGGGTGGGCAGGCCGAACTTTTTGATGAGCAGAAAGACAAGGATCTGCAGCGCCACAAAGGCCCCGAAACCGATGTAGGTACGACGGCGGGCGAAGAGCTTCAACAGCTCGCCATACCACTGCTGGAAGAACAGGATCATGATTTCGAGGACAGGCCCATGTAAAGTTCCTCCAACGTGCGGCGGTGCGGCTGCCAGGCGCTGACCTGGACCCTGCCCTGCACCAACGCGGTGACGAGTTCGTGCGGCTCCATGTTGAGCGGAACCTCGACGACGCCGTGTTTGTCCATCGTGGCACCGGAGCGGGCGAGCACTTCGCGCGCGAGGCCGATGTCACTGGTTTCGAGCTGGAACATGCGGCGGGTTTTTTCCTGCGAGGGCACGGGGCCTTCAAACACCTTTTTGCCGTCCTTCAAAATGACGCAGCGGTCACACATCTGCTCGATTTCGGCGAGGAGGTGCGAGTTGAGCATGATGGTCATGCCCTGGTGCTTGCGCAGGTGCAGGATGAGTTCGCGGAATTCACGGATGCCCTCGGGGTCGAGACCATCAGTGGGTTCGTCGAGCAGGAGAATCTTCGGCTGCGGCAGCAGAGCCTGGGCGAGGGCGAGACGCTGGCGCATGCCGTGGCTGTAGGTGGCGGTTTTTTGTGCGATGGCGCGGTTGAGATTGACCATCTGCACGACGCGTTTGACCTCCGCCTCGTCCCACCAGCCGGAGAGCGAGCAGAGGACGCGGAGATTCTGCCAGCCGCTGAGGTACTCGTAAAACACGGCGGCTTCGTAAATCGCGCCGATCTGCTGAAGCGCACCACCTCGATCTTTCTGCACGCTGCGGCCGCCGATGCGCACTTCGCCGAGATCCGGCCGCACCATGCCGAGCGTGATGCCCATGATGGTGCTCTTCCCGGCTCCGTTGTGGCCGAGCAGGCCGAGAATTTCGCCCTCCTTCACCTCGAAGCTCACGTCATCGAGCGCCAGCCGCCCGGTGGGCCAGCGCTTGGTGAGATGTCGGACTTCGAGTAGTGCCATGGAGTGCGACAGTGGCGAGATGCCGGCGCTGATGCCAGTTTTTAGTCACAGAGCGTCAAACAAGTCGGCAAATTCGCGTTTGCCACCATCGCCGCCCGACTGCATTACTCCGGCCTGTCCAAGCCCCCATGCCATGCAGTTTTATTTCCCCACAACCCTGAATCTCGGCCACGAACACAGCGAAGGCTTCCATCAGGAACTGCTGCGCGGACTGACCCACAAGCTGAACAACCTGCTGGCGGTGATCCAGGGCTTCAGCAGCCTGATTTTGATGCAGGAGGATCTCGATCCGGGCGTGAGCGAAAACATGCAGCACATCCGCGAGGCCTCCGTGGGCGTGACGAATCTGAGCGAGCGCATCCGCTCTGCCGGTGGTTGCGCGAAGATCAGTCCGCAGTCGCTGGGCCTGAATGAATATCTTCCCGTCATTGAAGGCGCGGTGATGGAACCGTTTCAAAAGGAAGGCGTGCAGCTTGAGGCCGATGTGCAGCCAGGCCTGCCGCCGATCCTGGTGGACCCGACAAAGTTCAAAGACATCCTCACCGAATTGCTGCGCAATGCCGCCGAGGCTGCCGCGAAAGGTGGCGGTCGCTGTGCGTTGAAAATTTGCGGCCCAGGCACGATCACCCCGGCCGAACAACGCCGTGTGGACATCCTGGTGAGCAACACCGGCTCCCAGATCCCGCCGGAGAAGATCCAGGAAGTTTTCCGCCCGTTCCACGGCACGAAGAACAGCAATCACCTCGGCCTCGGGCTGACGATCGCGGCCATGCTCAGCCATCAGATGAACATCCAGCTCGGCGTGGCCTCGGAGAACAACACGACGACGTTCTGGCTGAGCTGCCCGATGGCCTGAGAAAGGCATCGGGAGCAGGATTTTCAGCTTTTTGTGCCAGTCCGAGGCAACGTCGGCGTTGCTGAGGTTGTCATAGAACCTGTCAACCCACTGGAGGTCTCCCATGAAACGATCCGTCCTGTTCCTCGCCCTGCTGCTGGCCGTGCCCCCGGCTTTGGCAGCGCCAAAAAACTACGGCACCATCACCACACGTGATGGCAAGTCGTTTTACGAATGCAAAGTGCTGCGTGTGTATCCAGACGGTGTCGGTTTCACTCACCGGAATGGCGCGGCGAAAATCGCCTTCAAGGATCTGCCGGAAAATTTACGGCGTGAATTCCGCTATGATCCGCAGGCGGAGGCAAAGTACCAGCGTGAGCAGGCCGCGCTTCGTCAGGAGGAGCAGAAGCGCGAGAAACTGCGCGAGATCGCGATGCAGGAAAAACTGATGGAGGCACAGATGGCCGAGGCCAGTTACCTCGCAGCGGCACAGTCGGCGTATTATCGTGCGCCGGCCAGCCCTTCGATGTCGCTGGCATTGCCGGGAGAAACGCTGCCGACGCTGACTTACCAAACGCCCTCATGGGTTGGCACACCGATCACAGGCCAGGCGCTTGGGGGCGGTGATTATCGCCGCAGCGGCTATTCGTATTGGGGCGGGCAACCGTTCGGCTACGGTGGCGGCTATTACCCCTGGGGAGGCTACGGCGGCTATCCTTATGGCGGATACGGCCATGGTTACGGTGCCTATGTGAGCCCCACGATTTATCGTTCTTGGAACGTGGGCAGCGGGTTCCGCATCGGTGTGGGCATCTCACCATTCGGCGGCGGAATCCGTTTGTTCCCATGACGTGTTGCTTCGGATTTGCGAAGCATAAAAAACTGGCAATCCGGCCGTTCTCGCGGTCAACTGAAGGCAAGCCCGATGAAAACGATTCTTTCCGCCCTCATCACGCTTCCCCTTGGTTTCGCCTTCGCCGCACCGGCGCTCGAACTGGCCACGATCCAGACCGTTCACGGCAAAACTTACCAGCAGTGCAAGATCGTGCAGCGTGATCCTGATGGCGTGGCCTTCACCCATCTCAAAGGCACTGCCCGCGTGCTGTTCAACGACCTGCCCGAAAGCACGCGGATCGAACTCGGCTACAATGCACAAGCGGCCGCAGAACTCGAAACGAGCCGTGAACAGGCTCGCCAGACAAAAATCAAAGAACGTCTCCAGCAGCAGGAGAGGATGGCAGAACTGAGGCACGCGGCACGGCTCGCGGAGATCAAACGGCTCTCCCAGCAGCCGGTGATCCTCTTTCAGCAGTCTTCACCTTTCACTGGACCGGTTCCTGCGGTGGGCTTTGCCGCCCCTGGCTGGGGAAGCGGTTATTCGTGGCATGACAGGCATCATCATGCCGCCGCACAGCCTCGCGGCTGGGACAATGTGGGCATTGCCACGATCGGTTCCGGGAGCGGTGGCATTTACGTGCCACAAAGCGGCGGTTTCTTCTTCACTGGTTTGCCGCAGGTGCATCAAAGCCCGACGCTAGGCTGGTACAATCCTGGCTTCGCTAGTCCTGTCGTGCCCGGCCTGGCAGCACCCAATCCTCCTGCCGTGGTGCCGGGTGTGCGGATTCGGGGCAGTGCCTCGTTCCCTGCGCGCCGATAAAAAGACAGGCGGACCTGTTTCCAAGTCCGCCCGTCGGCAAAGATATGATGAGGTTTAAGTTTAGATCAAACCAGCCTTTTTCAGCGTGGCGTAGGCGCCGTTCTTGTCGAGCGTCTTGAGCGCACGGGCAGTGAGCTTCACCTCGATGTATTTGTTGAGTTCAGGGATGAAAATGCGCTTCTTGCGGAGGTTTGGCAGGATGACGCGCTTCACACGCTTCGTGATGTGACGACCGATACCGCCTTCTTTCTTGGCTTTACCGCTGCGATGGATGTGGTGGCCGCGGGTGACGCCGACGCCGGTGATTTGACAGATAGTAGCCATAAGAGTTTCGGGGGAAAGGGGCCGCGATACTAGCCGAGGACTTTGGGGCGTCAACCAAAAGTCCAGCTTTCAGCGTCATCGACGCGGCCGCCCCACCATCAAGCAGGTCGTCTGCGGATTCATCAGGTAACCGATGCCAAAGTTCAGCGGTTTTACCGGATGCCGACCCGAGGAATATGCGGCGGTCAAATCGGGCTGCTGGCCGCCGGAAAAGATTTCCAGTGTGCCGCGATGATTGCCATAGAGCGACAAATCCCAGCCATGACGGATGAAATCGCGATACGGCACGCCCGAAGGATCCTGGATGATGGCACTGCTGTTCCGCAGCAAGTAATCACGAATGTTCGAGAAGCCGTCCTCATGCATGAGGTAGGATGCGCTCTTCGTGAAGGCCGGAACACGTCCCAGACGCGACACATAGGCCAGCAACGGACCGGACCCGCCGCCATTGGACAGATCCTGACGGAAGTAAAAGACGCGTTTCGGGCTGCCGAAACCGCTGTGGCACCTGATCATGAGGCCGGTATTGCCCGATGAACCGGCCAAAGTCACATTCCCCGCCCCGTCCAGCCTCACCGTATCGACCGAATCCACCGTGTGACCCGTCCGGGCCATGAAGGCCAGAATGATCGGCAGCACGCCGCGGAAACGAGTGGCCACGAGATCGTTCCTCATGTCTGTGGTGATGAAATAACTGCTCGTCATGAGGGTAGAGACCGAGTTGTGCAGTCCATAGAGGCCGCGTTCGATCTCCGCCTGCGAAAGGCTGTCCAGACGGGGCAGCGGCTCCGCCGGCTCCAGGCCGCAAAGCACATAAGTTTCCGCGCCGGGGCAGATCACACTGGCAAACAGGAAATCCGGCCCGCTGAACGGGTAAAATAACGCGTTCGCTCCCCGCACATCACCAGCCTCAGCACTGACCCAGCTTTGCAGCGGCGAACGGTATAGATTCTGGTGCGTGGCCCATAGGCGGTCCATGCGCAGTTTGTGCGCAGACACCGCTGAACTCTGGCTGTGGGAGGAATCCATGCCCGCAAACAACCGGGCGATGTCATTGATGGATCCTGATTGCGTCGGCACATTCATCGACACCGCGCCGTTGTAGAGCGGCCCGCGACCAGCACTTTCCGCCCGACGGACGCTGCCGCCGAGGGCGTCCAGCACGCCGTTCCACTGGCTGACTTTGTTTGCTGCGACGTAATTTTGGAAAGCTTGGTCGGGCAGTGCACAGCCAGCGATCAGCAGCAGGGCCAGCAACCCACCCACTATTCGGCAATGAATGGAGAAGCCGCGATTTCGTAGAGCCATCATAGAAGCGAGAGAATACCAGCCTCAAGAGCAGCACCAAGTAGCTGTTACTAGACACCAGCGTGTTTATTTCCGCTTCGATATACTCGCTATAGAAATTCAGCGTCACTATTGCAGTGCGCTGAACATTTAAGCCCTGCCGCTCTTCAAGCTCACTTTGGCTGATGCATTCCGATGCAGTGGAATGCACCCCCTTCGGTGACGAGATCCTTGGCCATCATGGAGATGATTTCGCGGCCAGGGAAACACTCGGAAATCTTGTCCTCGGCCATGGCGTCCTTTTTCTTGTGTCCGAAGAGCGGGAGGAGCACGGCGTTGTTCATGATCATGAAGTTCGCATAGCTGGCCGGCAGGCGGCTGAGGCGCCAGTCCTTCATTTCGATGGCCTGGGGCATTTCGATCTCGATGATTTCGAGCTTGCCACCATCGGGGGCCTTCACGTCGTCGAGACGCTCGCGAATGTCTTTGAGAACCTTGTGGTTGGGGTCGGTTTCACGCGGCTCGACCATGCAGATCACGGCGTCTTCGCGGATGAAACGCACCACGTCGTCGATGTGACCGTCCGTGTCGTCGCCCTCGATGCCTTTCTTGAACCAGACGATGTCCTTCACGCCGAGCATCGCCTTCAGTTCTTTCTCGACTTCGGCCTTGTTGCCCGGCTTGCCGCCGTGGCGGTTCGGGTTGAGCAACACAGCCTCGGTGGTCAGCAGCGTACCTTTGCCATTCGTCTCGATGGCCCCGCCTTCGAGGATCATCTTCGAGGTAAAGCGCTCCATTTTGAGAGCTGCAGCAGCCTTCTCAGGAATGGCGTTGTCGAGATCCCACGGCGGGAACTTGCCGCCCCAAGCGTTGAATTCCCAGTCAGTGATCGCCACCTTGCCGGTCTCGTTGTGCTTGATGAAAATCGGCCCGTGGTCACGGCACCACACGTCGTTGGTGTTGTTCTCGTAGATGTCCACCTGGCTGAGATCACCTTCATTGTCGGCGATGCTCAGGCGGATGTTCATGTGGCTGAGCATCGGGGCGTTGATGCGCACGCGCTCGTAGCGGGAAATGACGCTGGCGATCTCACCAAACTTGTCCTGCAGCTTGTGGTAGGTCTTCGGGCAGCTTTCCTTGTTGGAAGGCCAGGAAAGCCAGATTGCCTCCTGCGGCTCAAATTCAGCGGGCAGACGGTAGTTTTGGGGGTAGGAGGCTTTACTCATCAAGGTAGCGTTTGGTCAGGGGAGCGTAGGTGTCAATGCGGCGATCACGGAAAAACGGCCAGATGCGGCGGAAATCCTCCACCGCAGACAGATCACACGGCACGATCAAAATCTCTTCATCGCTCACGGAAGCCTTTGCAACGACTTCTCCATACGGATTTGCGACGAAGCTCTGGCCCCAGAATTCGCTCTGCTGCTCGGTGCCCACGCGGTTCACCGCCGCCACGAAGCAGCCGTTCGCCACGGCATGACCACGCTGCACGGTCTCCCAGGCGCAGTGCTGGGCCGCTCCGAGGGCGGCTTTTTCGCTCGGCAGCCAGCCAATGGCCGTCGGATAAAACAAAATCTCCGCGCCCATGAGCGCCGTGAGCCGTGCGGCCTCCGGGTACCACTGATCCCAGCAGATCAGCACGCCAATGCGGCCAAACTTTGTGTCCCACACGCGGTAGCCGAGGTCTCCCGGCGTGAAATAAAACTTCTCCTCGAACCCCGGGTCCTGCGGGATGTGCATCTTGCGGTACTTGCCCAGCACTGTGCCGTCCGCGTCGATCACCGCCGCCGTGTTGTGGTACAAGCCCGGTCCGCGCTTCTCAAACAGCGGCACGATGATCACCACGCCCAGTTCCTTCGCCAGTGGGGCCAGTTTATCCGTCGTTGGCCCTGGAACCGCCTCGGCAAGGTCAAACAGCGCCGTGTCCTGCGTGATGCAGAAGTAGGGCGTGTTGAACAGCTCCTGCAGGCACACGATTTGCGCGCCACGAGCCGCCGCCTCACGGATCAGCCGTTCATGCTGCCGCACGCTTTCTTCCTTGCTTGAAAAGGCCCGGCTCTGCACCAGGCCGAGAGTTACCTTCGCCATAAGGCGCGGATGTTTGACCGCATGCTGGCGAATGCAAGGAAAGAAGGCCCGGCGGCTTGCGCCACCGGGCCTTCGTCAAGCAAAGCGAGCCTACTGGCGGTCCACGGAAATCTTGCCCGCTCCCGCAAACAGGAGCGTCACGTAGCCGATGAGATACACCATCGCCAGCTCCCCGGAGCCTGGACCCGGCACAAGGCTGGCCTTGTGAACTAAAATGAAAGCCGTTGCCATGGTGACGGTCAGCATCAAAGCCGCAAACCGCGTGAGAAATCCAGCGATCAGCAACGCGGAACAAAACACCTCGGCAAACACGGCCAGTCCTGCGTTCACATTTGACGGCAGACCAAACAAGGCGGGAAATTTCTCCGCCGTGGCGGCAAAATTGAGCAGCTTGCCGCGACCGTGCAGCAACAGCATCGAAAAGCCGAGGGCAAGACGCAGGATCAGCAGGCCAAAGTCCGTGGACTTCGGTAGAAAGGAGAGATTCAGGAGCTTGAGCATGTGTGGGTTGGATTCGAGTTAAGCGGGGATTAATCCAAGCATGATCCACCCCCAGCTCTGCCGACAAGTCTAAAATCCAAGGAGTGGGGCCATCCTGGCCCCGCCAATGGGGGCAAGATGCCCCCACGCCTTGTTAACCCAGCGCCGCCATCATCTCCCGCAGCTTCGCCAGCTTCTCCTGCCAGTCGGTCTTCCGCAGTTGATGCTCGTCGAGCACCTTTTGCGGGACTTTGGAGGTGAAGTTGGTGTCGGCGAGCTTGGTGGTGACTTTTTCCAGCTCGGATTCGACTTTGGCGATCTCCTTGCTGACGCGGGCGCGCTCGGCTTCCACGTCGATGAGGCCATCGAGCGGCAGGAAGATGGTGCCCAGCGGGGTCAGGGCGCTTGGGGTGCCTTTGGTCGGGACGTAGTTCGCATCGACATCGAGAGGCTCGGCGTTCAGCAGGATGCGTAGGACTTCGATCTCGTAGTCGGGCAGTTCCTGGCTCGGCTTGAGGACGAAACGGACGCGCTTGTTGATGTTGAAGGTACTCTTGAGGCCACGGCCGAGATTCACGGCTTCGTATTTGTCGTTCGCGGTCTTTTCGTCCTCGGGAAGGATGCCGAAGTGGGCGAGTTCGTCCGCATCGAGTGGTTTCGGCCACGGGGCGAACATGATGCTCTTGCCGCCCTGGTTCTCCGGCATGTCGGCGTTGAAGCCCATGCCGTGCCACAGCTCCTCGGTGATGAAGGGCATGAACGGATGGAAGAGACGCAGCGTGTGGCCGAGCACGAAGTCGATGACGGCCAACGTGTTGGCTTTGCGTTTGTCGTCGCTGCCTTGCAGCACGGCTTTGCTGGCCTCGATGTACCAGTCGCAGTACTCGCTCCAGAAGAAGCGGTAGAGAGTGGCGGTGGCATCGCTGAAGCGATATTCTTCCAAAGCGGTGCTGACCTCGGCGATGGCGGAGTTGAGGCGCAGGAGGATCCATTTGTCGTCGCTGCTGAGCAACGCGGCGCTGATTTCGGTCTCGACGGCTCCACCCTGCATCTGGCGGAAGCGGGCGGCGTTCCAGAGCTTGGTGCAGAAGTTGCGGCCGAGCTCGACGTTCTTTTCGTCGAAGCAGATGTCCTGGCCGAGCGGCGCACTGCGCATGATTCCGAAGCGCAACGCATCCGCGCTGTAGCTGGCGATGAGCTCCAGCGGATCGGGCGAATTGCCGAGCGACTTGGACATTTTGCGTCCCTGCTTGTCGCGGATGATGCCGGTGAAATAGACGTTCTTGAAAGGCAGTTCGCCCATCCACTCGAAGCCCGCCATGATCATGCGGGCGACCCAGAAGAAGATGATGTCCGGCCCCGTGACGAGATCGGTCGTGGGGTAGAAGGCCTTCAACGTGGAGGTCTTCTCCGGCCACCCCATCGTGGCGAAGGGCCAGAGCCAGGAGCTGAACCACGTGTCGAGGACGTCTGGGTCTTGGGTGAAGCCATGTTGATGGAGAAACTCGATACCGACGGGGTCAAATGTCAGAGCGCGACACTCGACCTCAATATTGTAATTTGCGCAGTCATCGAGACGTCTGAGATCCCACATTATTGCCGCGCCTTCGTCAGCCTTGTTACCATTCGCATCAGTCCATACGATAGCAGACTCGTTCCAAGCTTTGGCAAGAAAGGCAGGAAGACCATTATTGGAAATCTGTTTCCTCCACACCGGAATCCGATGCCCCCACCACACTTGGCGGCTGATGCACCAGTCCTGAAGGCCGGTCATCCAATGGTCATAGACCTTTGCCCAGCGGTCGGGGTGGAATTTCATCTCGCCATTGGCCACGACGGCCTGGCTTTCCTTCACGCTCGGGTATTTGAGGAACCACTGCTCGCTCAAACGGCTCTCGATGGGCACGTCGGCACGCTCGGAGTAGCCGAGGTTGTTCTGATAGGGCTCTTCTTTGACGAGGCTGCCGATTTCAGCGAGCAACTCGGCGGCGCGTTTGCGAGCGGCGAAGCGCTCCATGCCGGCGAGGTCCTTGCCAGCGAGCTCGTTGAGCACGCCGTTCGGATGCATGACATCGACAGCGGGCAGGTTGTGACGCTGCGCGATCTCAAAGTCGGCTTTGTCGTGTGCGGGCGTCACTTTCAGCACGCCGGTGCCGAAGGTGAAATCGACATGCTCATCGGCGATGATCGGCAGCAGCGCTTGATCTTCGACCGGCAGCGGACGGCGCACGTGTTTGCCGATGAGATGCGCATAGCGCTCGTCCTTCGGATTCACGGCGATGGCTTGGTCGCCCGGGATGACCTCCGGACGCGTGGTGGCGATGGTGAGCCAGGTGCCGGGCTCTTCGACGACCTCCACTTTGAAGTGATACATGATGGCGTTTTGCGCCTTCATGACGACCTCCTCATCGCTGAGCGCGGTGAGGGAGGACGGGCACCAGTTCACCATGCGCTTGCCACGGTAGATGAGGCCCTTTTTGTAGAGATCGACGAACACGCGCATGACGCAGGCGTTGTAGTCGTCGTCAAAGGTGAAGCGCTCGCGGCTCCAGTCGCAGGAGGCGCCGAGCTTCTTGAGCTGCTCGATGATGATGCCGCCGTGCTTCTCCTTCCACTCCCAGATCTTCGCCACGAGGCCCTCGCGGCCGAGATCGTCCCGATGCTTGATGACGCCCTGCTTTTTCAGCGTCTTCTCGACGACGTTTTGCGTGGCGATGCCGGCGTGGTCGGTGCCGGGCAGCCAGAGCACTTCTTTCCCAAGCATGCGGGCGCGGCGGGCGAGGATGTCCTGGATGGTGTTGTTCAGCACATGGCCGAGCGTGAGGATGCCCGTGACGTTCGGCGGCGGGATGACGATGGAATAAGCCGGGCGCTTCTCGCTGACGCGGGCGGGATCGGCTTCAAAGCATTTGTCATCCAGCCAGCGCTGATACCAGCGTGTTTCCACGTCGGCTGGTGTGTAGGTCTTGTCGAGTTCGGGCATAAAGGGCGGCCAAGATGGGGGAAAGCCGCCGCTTTGCAAACGCCGAGGCGCATGTAAGCATGCCCCCGCATGAGCACCACGACCTCTCCCGGTCCCACACCCCAAGGCGGCACGCTCCGCCACGGCCTGATGCTCGTCGTCGCGCTCGCCTTTCTCACCGCCATCGGCCTCGTGCTACCGCATGGTGACAGCGGCGAGGCGTTTCGCGACGCGTTGCTGACGCATGCGCTGTTTCGTCAAGTCGTCATCGCCTTGTGGGCCATCGTGATCGTCGAAGGCCTGCTCGGTCTGTTTGTCTCCCAGGATGACTGGCCTGCGCGCCTCAAACGTCTCCTGGTCACGTCTCTGCTGCCACCGCTGCGCATGGTCATCGCCACCAGCAAGCCACACGGCTGGCTCTGGCTGCCCGGCGCAGGCTGGAAGCCCGCAGGCGAGGAAACCTCCGAAAAACTCGAGCAAAAACTCGCACTGCCGATGGTCATCCTCACACTGCTCGTGCTGCCCGTTCTAGGAGCCGAGCTCACCGGTGGCGAGACTTTGGAAAATCATCCGCGCATGGCGCTGGCCACGCATCTGACCACCTGCGTGATCTGGGTCGGCTTCACGGTCGAGTTTCTGTGGATGGTGGCCGCCGCGCCCAGCAAGCTGACGTATTGCCTCAAGAACTGGATCAATCTCGTCATCATCCTGCTGCCGCTTGTGGCCTTCCTGCGAATCCTGAGCGCGTTCCGCTTCGCACGCATGTTCCGTGCTGGCAAACTGCTGCGCGCCTACCGCCTCCGCGGCCTGTGGACGCGCCTCTGGCGTCTCGCGCTGCTCTTCAACCTCCTCGAACGCCTGCAAAAACGCGATCCCGCGAAGTACTGCGCTGTGCTGGAAAAGAAGATCGCCAATCTGGAGGAAGATCTCGCCGAACTGCGCACCAAGCTGGCAGAACAGCGCGGCAAGACGCCTGGGTGAGTTCCATCACTGCCCCAGGCTCAAATACTCGCGCACCGTGTGATTCATCGCACGTCGCGCCGGAGGGAAGCACTGCGCCACTTTCTCAAAGGTTTCCTCCATCGCGAACTCCTCCGCCAGGATGTGCTTCCGTGCCGCCTCGAGATGGCTGACGACCACCTGCTCGTAATAATCCACATCCGGCGCTCCACGACGCTCCGCCCGACGGTGCAAAAAGTCAGGATACAGGCAGGTCAGCACGAGGAACTGGTTCGCGCACTGCACATGCAGGAAGAATTTGTGATGCCGGCTGGCACTCTCGATCGCCTCCAGATAATCGACGCTGTACAGGCTGTCGATGCTGTGATTGATCTCATCCGGCCCCTTCGTCGGCGTGCAGCCGAAGTCCGCGCACACCACCGCCATGTAGTCCGCCACTGCGATCTCCGTGATGCCGAACTCCTTCAACGAATGCCGCACCACGATGAAAAAGAACAGCTCCGGAGACAGCAGCGCCGCCTTCCGTGAGATCAGCGCCGCGTCGAACAGCTTGTCGTTGTCCAGAATGATCGGCACCGCCTCCGGGTCATCCATCATCGCCTTGAACCCCTCTTTCCCTCGCTCGGTCAGCGCGAGAGTATCACGAATGAAGGTCCAGTCCGTCGGGGTGAAACGGAACCAGCAGCCAGGGCGAGGGAAGCGCGTCATGGAGATCAGATTTGTGCTGTCGTCAGTTACAAGCATATCAGATGCCAGTTTGTTTTGTCATTTGGAAAAGGCCGTGGCCTCGGGTGTTCAATCACCTTCGACGCACCTTTGTAAGCATCTCTTCACGAAATCTCTTGGCCCCCCCGCGCTCCGTGCTAAGCACCCCCATGCCCAGAACCGACGGACGCGCCCCTGACCAGCTTCGCAAAATTGAATACGTCCTCGACGTCGCCCCGCACGCCGCGGGCTCCGTGCTCATCGCCTTTGGCAACACCCGCGTCATCTGCACCGCCTGCATCAACGAGGAAGTGCCGCGCTGGATGAAAGTGCAGAACGTCAAGGGTGGCTGGCTCACCGCTGAGTACTCGATGCTGCCGTATTCCACTCTGGAGCGCAAAGACCGCGAAAGCTCACGCGGCAGACCTGACGGCCGCAGCACCGAGATCCAGCGCCTCATCGGCCGCAGCCTCCGCGCCGTCGTCGATCTCGAAAAACTCGGTGCACGCACCCTCTGCGTCGATTGCGACGTGCTCCAGGCCGACGGCGGCACCCGCACTGCTGCCATCACTGGTGCCTGCATTGCCGTCTCCATTGCCTTCAACCGCCTGCTCGAAAAAGGCAAGATCACCCGCCAGCCGCTCAAGAAAAAGATCGCCGCCGTCAGCGTCGGCATCCTCAAGGGCGAAACGCTGCTCGATCTCTGCTACGTCGAAGACGCCGCCGCCGATGTCGATAGCAACATCGTCCTCACCGAAGACGGCGAGTTCGTCGAAATCCAAGGCAGCGGCGAAGAAGCCACCTTCACCGAAGCCCAGCTTCACTCCATGCTCGAATACGGTCGCAAAGGCATCAAAGAACTCGTCGCCGTTCAGGACGAAGCCATCGCCAGCGCCATGAAGCCCGCCGAAGGCAAGGACCTGCAAAAGCTGGCCGAGTTTTTCGGCAAACGCTGAGGAAGAGTTGGCGGTAGTTTACAGTTGTTGACCGTGGTTGACGATGGTTTGTCCAAACCACCGTCAACAATCGTAAACAACAGTCAACCACCGTAAACTCATGCCAACGGCCCTGCTTCTCGACCCCATCTACCAGCAGCATGACCCAGGCCCGGGGCATCCTGAGAGTGTTCAGCGCCACGTCGCTATCACGAAAGCTCTCACCGTGTCCGGTCTCGTCGCCCAAACGCACGCTATCCATCCCCGCATCGCCACCATCGACGAAATCGCTCTTTGCCATGATCGCGGATACATCGCCACCGCGAAGAAAGACGTCGAATCTGGTCGCGACGACCTCAGTACCGGCGACACTCAAATCTGCGCACGCTCCTACGATGTCGCCACGCAAGCCGTTGGCGGCGTATTGAATGCCGTGGATGCCGTTTTCACCGACAAAGCGAAGAACGCCTTCTGCGCCGTGCGCCCGCCGGGCCACCACGCACGACCCGCGCAGGGCATGGGCTTCTGCCTGTTCAACAACATCGCCATCGCCGCGCGTCATGCGCAGAAGCAGCACGCAGCGCAGAAGATCGTCATCGTTGATTGGGATGTGCATCACGGCAACGGCACGCAGGACATCTTTTATGAAGACGGCAGCGTCTTCTTCGCCAGCACGCATCAAAGTCCGCTCTATCCCTTCACCGGCCATGCGGAGGAAACCGGCGGCGGAAAAGGCAAGAATTGCACGCTCAACCTCCCCTTCCCCGCCCGCACTGGCATGTCAGACATCGGCACGGCCTTCACTGACCGCCTGCTGCCTGCCATCGACAAGTTCAAACCCGATCTGATCCTCATCTCGGCCGGCTTCGACTCCCGCATCGACGATCCCCTCGGCCAGTTCCGCCTCACCGACGACGATTTCATTGCGCTGACCAAGCTCCTCCTCGAATCCGCCGCCACGCATTGCCAAAACCGCCTCATCTCCGTTTTGGAAGGCGGCTACAACCTCCGCGGCCTCGCCAGCGCCGTCACTGCGCACGTTCAGACGCTCATTGGATAAGAAATCCCAATTTTCAGCGGCATTGACAGTTTATTTACACAGCATGCCCTTGTCAGAGCGCCGGTTTTCTGATGGCATGCGTGTGCATTCTAAAAAAACACCATGTCCAACTCCCCGCTTCCGAAAGACGATGTCGCCGCCATTGACGAACTGCGCCAAGTGTACGTCCAGCTCAGCACCGAGCTCAAAAAGATCATCGTCGGCCAGGACAAAGTCGTCGAGCAGCTCTCCATCTGCCTCTTCGCCCGCGGTCATGCTTTGTTGATGGGCGTTCCTGGTCTCGCCAAGACATTGCTCATCTCTCGACTCGCCGAAACGATGTCGCTCAGCTTCAGCCGCATCCAGTTCACGCCCGACCTGATGCCCATGGACATCACTGGCACCGACATTTTGCAGGAACTCCCCGGTGGCAAACGCGCCTTCGAGTTCGCCAAAGGTCCCGTGTTCGCCAACATCGTCCTCGCCGACGAAATCAACCGCGCTCCCGCCAAAACGCAGGCCGCGATGCTCGAAGCCATGCAGGAACACAAAGTCACCGTCGCTGGCCGCACCTACACGCTCGACAGCCCGTTCTTCGTGCTCGCCACGCAGAACCCCATCGAGCAAGAAGGCACCTACCCTCTGCCCGAAGCCCAGCTCGACCGCTTCATGTTCATGATCGGCGTCGATTACCCGAGCCGCGATGAAGAAATCGCCATCGCAAGAAGCACCACCGGCCAAAGCTTGCCAAAACTGGAGCACGTTTTGGATGGTCCGAAGGTTCTCGCCTTCCAAGACCTCGTCCGCCGCGTGCCTGTGCCAGATCACATCTATGAATTCGCCGTCGATCTCGCGCGAAAAACTCGGCCGGCAAGCTCTGAGGCTCCCGCATGGCTCAAGCCTCTCGTTAGTTGGGGCGCAGGCCCTCGTGCCGTGCAGAATTTGATCCTCGGCGCCAAAGCACGCGCTGCCTTGCACGGCAGCTACATGGTGCGTCTCGAAGACATCATCGAAGTCGCTGATCCGGTGCTGCGTCATCGCGTCATGACCACGTTCACAGCGGAGAGCGATGGCGTGACGAGCCGCGATGTGGCGAAGCGTTTGGTGGATGAACTCGCGAAGGCCTGATCTAGCTCCGCTACGCCATGGCCACCGCCGACCGCAGCTTCCTTGATCCCGCCGTGCTCAGCCGCCTCATGGCGCTACCGCTGAACGCCCGTCAGGCCATGCTCGGCAACGTCTCTGGCCATCACCGCAGTCCCGTACGCGGCTCCTCGCTCGAATTCGCCCAATACCGCAAATACGTCCCTGGCGACGACACTCGCCGCCTCGACTGGCGCACGTGGGGCCGCAGCGACCGCTTTTACATCAAGGAATTCGAGGCCGACACCAACCTGCGCCTCTGCCTACTCATCGACACCAGTGGCAGCATGAACTTCGGCCCCGCCGGAGCCACACGCTTCGACTACGCGCGCAAACTCGCTGGCACGCTCGCCTACATCGCCGCGCAGCAGGGCGATGCCGTCGGTCTGCACTCGCTCGCCGAAAAACCCGTCGAAATTCCCGCCAAACGAGGCGCGAGCCATCTCGGCCTCGTGCTTGATCAAATGGCCGCCATCCAGCCCGTCGGCGACACCACACTGCTCACCGCGCTGCACGACGCCGCCGAAAAAATCCGCCAGCGTGCCCTCGTCGTCATCTTCAGCGACCTCTTCGTTCCGCCCGCCGAACTGAAGTCCGCCATCCAGCACCTGCGCTTTCGCAAACACGACGTCACCGTGTTTCATCTGCTCGACCAGAAGGAACTCGACTTCGATTTCGACCGCCCCGCCCGCTTCATCGACATGGAAGGCGGCGAAGCCGTCCTCGCCGACCCCAGCCTCATCGCCCGCAACTACCGTGAGGCCGTGAAGCAATACATGACCGAAATCGACGACCTCATCCGCACCACCGCCATCGACTACCACCGCGTGAAGCTGCACGAGAAGTACGATGACGTGCTCGTGAAGTTCCTGCTGGCGCGGATTCAGAAGAAAGGAGGCCGGTGATGCCATCTGAATCACTTTCCAACCTCATTATGCGTAGTGCGAAACAAGGGCTTCAGGCTGTCCTGTGGATCACCGTCGCACTCTCATTAACTCAGTGCTCAAACCTCGCTGTAGGACTCTCGTCAAACTCACCATCGAGTAATTCTTCGACGACGAAATCATCACAGAGAAAATGGAATGGCAAAGAGTTTGATCGGGTGGTTGGCTACCAATTCAAAGATTTGCCCGGCGTTGTGCCCATAGTTGCCAATGATCTGGGCAAGCTCGATATGGAGAGTCTTCAAAAAGCGAAGCTCAAGGAAGCTGTTTTGAGTGATTCACGAGTCGAAGAATTGTTTCAGGCCATTTTCAGCACGGCATCCCCGCTACCTGTCTTCAATTGTTACGATCCTCATCACATCTTCATTTTCTTCGCAGGTGAGAAGCCGATTGGGGCATTCGAAGTGTGTTTCCTCTGTCATGGCACCCGGACGTGGCCCGACGAAGACATGAAGGTTACGGAAAGCTATCCAATGCTTCGCCAGCTTTGCATAGAACTGGGATTGGGATTCTCTCACCCGTCAGATAGCAGCCGATGACCTTCCTCGTCCCAGCGCTGCTCCTCGCCCTGCCGCTCGCGGCGCTGCCGGTGGTCATTCATTTGATCCACCTGTATCGGCGGCGGCAGGTAAAGTGGGCGGCGATGATGTTTCTGCGCATGGCGCAGCGCATGAACAAGGGCCTGTCGCGGTTGCGGCAGATTTTGATCCTGGCGTTTCGCGTGCTGGCGGTGGCAGCAATCCTGTTTGTCATCACGCGGCCGATGGCGGGCGGTTTGCTCGGCCTCACGGGCGGTGTGCCGGACACGGTGATCGTGCTGCTGGACCGCTCGGCGAGCATGGAGCAGCAAAACCTCGCCACTGGCACGAGCAAGCGCGCGGCGGGCATCGCGAAGCTGTCGCAGGCCTTGCGCGACACCGTGGGCACGCGCTCGAAGCTCGTGCTCATCGAGAATGCGCACTTGCAGCCGCAGTTGCTCGAAAAACCCGAGTCGCTCGTCGATCTGCCGCTCACCGGTCCCACGGACACCACAGCGGACATTCCCGCGCTGCTGCAAGGCGCGCTCGATTACATCACCACGAATCAAACCGGCCGCACCGACGTGTGGGTGCTCAGCGATCTGCGGCAAAGCGACTGGGATGCCGCCAGCGGACGCTGGCAGGCCCTGCGCGGTGCCTTCACCAGCCTCAAAGGCCTGCGCTTTCATCTGCTGACCTACGCGCAGCCCGTGTCACAAAATCTCGCCGTCTCCGTCGAACGCACCGTGCGCCGCGAAACCGCAGGCAAAGCCGAACTCCTGCTCGATCTGCGCATCACACGCGATGCAGCCACCGCCACGCCCACCGAGCTGCCGCTGCGGTTTGTCATCAATGACGTGAGTACCACGATGAAGGTCGAGATGAAGGACTCGCAGCTCGTGCTGCAAGGCCACGCCATCCCCATCGACAAAACCACCAAACGCGGCTCCGGCCGCGTGGAACTACCCGCCGATGCCTCGCCATCCGACAACGTCTTCCACTTCGTTTTCGATGAACCCGCCGTGCTGCGTTCCGTCATCCTCACCGACGACGAAACCGAAGCCGGACCGCTGCAAGCGGCACTCGAAGCCGCTGCCGATCCCACCCGCAAATACGCTGCCACTGTGCTCCCCGTCTCCCGCGCCGCCGAAATCGCCTGGGATGACACCGCGCTCATCGTCTGGCATGCCGCCTTGCCTAAAGCGGATGATTTAATCACCCAACAACTCACCAATCATCTCAACTCGGGTCGCAGCATCCTGTTCCTGCCCACCGAAACACCGAATAACGAGACCTTCGGCGGCCTGCACTGGGGCGCGTGGAGTGGCGACAGCAAACCGGCCAGCGTCGAGTGGTGGCGTAATGACACTGGCCTGCTCGCGAACACGCGCAGCGGCACCTCACTACCCGTTGGCGAACTCGAAGTGACGCGGCGCTGCGAAATCCTCGGCGAAGGCACGCCACTGGCCCGACTAGCCGAAAACAAACCGCTGCTCATGCGCGCCGACATTCCCGGCGATGGCAACGCCTGGTTCCTCGGCACGCTGCCCGGCTCGGGATCTTCGAGTCTCGCCCGTGATGGCGTGGTGATGTTCGCGATGCTGCATCGAGCTTTGAATGAAGGCGCCAGCACCCTTGGCAAAGCACAGCAACGCGAAGCCGCCGCCACGGAGTCACTGAATGAATGGAAGCGCGTTGGAGAAACGATGCTGAGTTCCGAGCAGTCGCTGCGCGCCGGAGTGCTGACCAAAGACGACAAACTCATCGCTCTGAATCGCCTCCTCCGCGAAGACCGCCCCGAAACGCTCGGCAAGACCGCTCTCGCCGAACTCTTTGCCGGACTCGATCATCACATCATCGAAGACCAGGTCGAAAACGAAACCAGCCTCGCCAGTGAGATCTGGCGCACGTTCCTGTTCCTGATGGCGCTGGCGCTTCTCGGCGAGGCGCTGCTTTGCATGCCGCCCAAGCGTGAAGTTCGACCCAGCGCTGTCTGAATCTTTCTCTTCCTCCTACTCCTCCTCTTACTCCCTGAACGTCATGCCCAACGATTTAGAAAGCTATAGACCCATCCCAAAAGGGAGGAGGAGTAAGAGTAGGAGGCGGAGTAGGATTTGAATATGCAACCCACTTCCAGCTCGCTCGTCTTCAATCCCACGCCCGTCGCGTTCGGCGTTGGCGTGGCGTTTGTCGTGGCGATTGCGGGTCTGGCGTTCATGGCATGGCGTCGCAGCGGCTATCGCAAGCTCATGGGGTGGCTGGAATTGCTGCGCGTAATCATCGCCATCGGCATCGCGATCACCTTGTTGCAGCCGGAGTGGCTGGAGACGTTCAAACCGGAGACGAAGCCGGTTTTGGCGGTGCTGCATGATGTTTCGGGGAGCATGAGCACGAAAGATGTCACACGCGGCACGGCGGTGATCTCGCGTGAAGATGCCGCGAAGCCGCTGATCGAACCCAAACTCTGGGAACCTCTCAAGCAGCGCATGGATGTCGTCATTGAGCCGTTTTCGTCATCGCAAACGCCAGCGACGGAAGGCACGGACATTCATGCCGCGCTTGCCAGCGTGCTCGAACAGCAGCCGAACCTCAAAGCGGTTGTGTTGATCAGCGATGGCGACTGGAACACCGGCAGCGCACCCGCGCAGGCCGCCACACGCTTGCGCATGCGCGAGGTGCCGGTGTTTGCGGTGCCGACGGGCGCGGAGACGCGGCTGCCGGATGTGGAATTGACGAGCTTTGACGTGCCCACCTTTGCCGTGGCAGGCAAACCGCTGCGCATTCCGTTTGTGATCGACAGCTCGCTGCCGCGCGATGAAGTCGTGATGCTGGAGATGAAGGCGTCGAGCGGCGAGATCATCACCAAGGAGGTCACACTGCCTGCCATGGGCCGATTGCAGGACGCCATCGCGTGGAAGCCGGACAAACCGGGCGAGGTGAAGCTCGCGCTGACGATTCCGAAGACACCGAACGAGCGCTATCCCGAAAACAACTCGCAGGAAGCACCGCTCTCGATCCGCAAAGAACAGCTGCGTGTGCTGGTGATCGAGACTTTCCCGCGCTGGGAGTATCGTTACCTGCGCAATGCATTGGAGCGTGATCCCGGCGTCGAAGTGAACTGCCTGCTGCTCCACCCTGGTCTCGGCAAAGCCGGAGCAGGCCGTGGTTATCTGAAAGCCTTCCCGAAGGACGAGGAGCTGACCAAATTCGATGTCGTCTTCCTCGGCGATGTCGGTTTGGAGAAAAGCCAGCTCACCGCTGGGCATTGCATCGCACTGCAAAAGCTTGTGCGCGATCAAGCAGGCGGGCTGGTCTTCATGCCGGGCTTCCACGGTTTCCAATCGACACTGCAAGACACGCCACTGGCCGATCTGCTTCCTGTCGTGTGGGACGCCGCCCAGCCACGCGGCTGGGGATCCTCATCACCGGGCAAGTTTGCTCTCACGGAAGCCGGAACGCGCAGTCTTTTGACGAAGCTCGAAGACAGCGATGAAGCGAGCGCCCGCGTGTGGGGCAATCTGCCGGGCTTCCAGTGGTATGCACCTGCCTTGCGTGCCAAAGCCGGCACGGAAGTGCTCGCCACACACGGCACGGAGTCGAATCAATATGGCCGAGTGCCGTTGATCGTGACCAAGACTTATGGTGCCGGCAAAATTCTCTTCATGGGCACCGACGGCGCGTGGCGCTGGCGCAAAGGCGTGGAAGACAAATATCACTACCGCTTCTGGGGCCAGGTGGTGCGTTGGATGGCGTATCAGCGCAACATGAGCAGCGGCAACAGCATGCGTCTTTTTTACTCGCCGGACCGGCCGCGCACCGGTGATGTACTCACGCTTAATGCCAATGTCATGAGCCTAACCGGCGAGCCTTTGCGCGATGGAGCCGTCATCGCCCAAATCGCCGCGCCAAGCGGCAAAGTATCGAGCGTGCGCCTCATTCCGGCGGGTGAAGAAGCCTGGGGCCTCTTCAACGGCAACTTCACTCCCATCGAACCCGGTGAGCATCGCGTCATGCTCACCTGCGCCGAAGCAGGCTCCAGTTTGGAAACGAAAATCTCCATTCAAGGCGTCAGTCGCGAGAAACGCGGCCAACCCGCGAGGCTGGAGGTGCTGCGTGAGATTGCTCAGTTTACCAAGGGCCAGATGCTCGATGCCAGCGATCCTGCGGCTGTCGTCGCGGCGATTGCCGGGATGCCTGAGCCTGCGATTCAGGAGCGCCGCCTGCCGCTATGGGCGCACCCGGCCTGGGCGGGGCTGCTGGTCACGCTGATGGGCGTCTTTTGGGTGGGAAGAAAGGCCGCCGGGACGTTCTAAACCCCCAATCAAAAGCTCGTCACAGACGTTTCATCAGGATAACATCACCCTATTATGAAAACAGAACTGCCGGTCATCCTCGAAACGAAGCTCGCGGATTTTCGCAAGCGAGTCTGGATTGTGAAGCTCACCGAGGGGCTGCTGGCGGCGGCGTTTGGGATTGTGCTGTCGTACATTCTCGTGTTCGCGCTGGATCGCGTGATGGAGACGCCGAGTTGGCTGCGGGCGACGTTGCTGATCGCGGGAGCGCTGACGTTGGGACTTGGAGTGCCGCTGAAGTGGCATCGCTGGGTGTGGCGGCAGCGGCGGCTGGAAGATGCGGCGCGCCTGCTGAAGCGCACGTTCCCGCGTCTGGGAGATCAGTTGCTCGGCATCGTGGAGCTGGCGCATGTCGAGGCCGGTTCGGCGGGTCGCAGCGAGCGGCTGGTGCAGGCGGCAATGGAACAGGCGGCGGAGGCGGTGAAGGACAAGGACTTCTCGCATGCGGTGCCGGAGGCGAAGCATTTTCAATGGGGCTGGGCGGCGGGTGTGACGACGATGCTGGCCGTAGCGGCGCTGACTTTGCTGCCGGACGCCGCCTGGAACGCGATGGCGCGCTGGGTGACGCCGTGGCGCGATGTGGAGCGTTTTACTTTTGCGAAGATCGAGAAGCTGCCGGAGCGGCTCGTGGTGCCGTATGCGGAGCCGTTTGATTTGAAGGTGCTGCTCGACAAGGACACGCGCTGGTCACCAGCACGGGCGAAGGCGCAGATCAGTGATCAGCCTTCTGTCGTGAGCGGTTTGAAGGAAGGGGCGTATCCTCTGGCATTTCCGCCGCAGAAGGAAGACGGGGCTCTTTCGCTGTCGCTGGGTGATGTGCGCAAGACCCTGAGCGTTTTGCCACGCACGCGGCCGGAATTGACGGCGCTGTCGGTGCGGACGCGGCTGCCGGAGTATTTGAAATACAAGACGGAGCCGGTGATCGAGGTGCGTGGCGGTTCGGTGAGTGTGTTGAAGGGTGCGAAGGCGTCTTTGGAGGCGACGGCGAGCCGTGAACTGGCTTCCGCCGAAGTGAATGGCGAGGCGGAGAAGGTATCGGGAGCGAAAGTGACGACGCCGTTCCGTGCCATCGACGGAGATGCCGAAAAGCATGTGATGTGGAAGGACCGCGATGGGTTGACGCCGCGTGAGCCGCTGGTTTTGAAGATCAACGCCATCGAAGACGAAACGCCGAAGCTGGCGGCACGGCGTGAGACGCCGGAGCAGGTGGTGCTCGATTCGGAAGTGGTCGCGTTCGATGTCGATGTGCAGGATGACTTCGGCATTCAACGCACGGGCCTGGAATGGCGCAGCGTGAACGACGACAAGACAAAGGGCGATCGCATCGCCGCCGCCGGAGCGCCGGAGAAGAAGGAGCTTTCTGCCAAAGCGACATTCAGCGCGACGCGTGACGGGGTGGAGCCGCAGACGCTCGAAATCCGCGCCTGGGCGGAGGATTATCTGCCCAACCGGAAGCGTGCGTATTCAACGGCGTTCGTACTGCATGTGCTGAACAAGACGGATCACGCGCTGTGGTTGACAGAGCAATTTGGCAAATGGCTGGAAGCGGCCCGCGAAAGCTACGAGCGCGAGCAGCAACTGCATGCGACGAACAAGGAACTGCGGGCGATGGACGCGGCGGAACTGGATCGGCCGGAGAACCGGCGCAAAATCTCGCAGCAGGCAAGCGCGGAGAATGCGAACGCGGCTCGATTGAGCAGTTTGAACCAAAGCGGACGCAGTTTGGTGGAGCAGGCGACGCGGAATGATGAATTCGATGCGAAACGGCTCGAATCGTGGGCGACGATGCTGAAGTCGTTGCAGGACATCGCGGCGAAGCGGATGCCGAGCGTGGCGGATTTGCTGAAGGAGAGCTCGGGAGCGAAGGCTGGGAAGCCGAATCAGAGCACAGCGAGCAACCCGCCCTCCAATCCATCGCAGCAGAATTCGAAAGAGGCGAAGCCGGGTGAAGCAAAGTCTTCTCAGAGCAAGCCTTCGGCACCACAGATCGCGAACGGGCCGGATGTTCCGAAAGGGGCACAGGGCGGCAAGGCGTCCACGGAGGAGCAGAAGAAGGAGAACATGCCGAGCATCGCGGACAAGGAAGGCTCGATGAGCAAGGCGGAGGAGAAACCGGCTGACCCGAATGCGAAACCGCCTCCGCCAAAACCAAGCGCGATGAAACTGCCGACGACGCAGATGGCGGCAGCTCCTTCAAAGAAGAAGGATGGCGAGCAGGAGCAGCCCAAGGCGGAAACACCGGCGCAGCAGAAGATGGACGAGGCGATTGATGAGCAGAAGCTACTGCTGGCGGAGTTTGCGCGAGTTTCCGACGAACTGGCAGCGGTGCTGGCAAGCCTGGAGGCGAGCACGTTTGTGAAGCGGCTGAAAAAGGCGTCGCGCGATCAACTCGTGGCGGCGAAGGATTTGAACACGAAGACACTGAGTGCTTTCGGCCTCGAACGGAAGCCGGTAAAGGACGCGGCGGGCATCGCGGAGCACGAGAAGAAGCAAAGCGAGACGGTGCGGGTGATTCAGAGCGACCTGGAGGCGTATTATGCGCGCAAGCCGGAGATGCATTTCAAGAACGTCATCGGCCAGATGAAGGAGACGCAGGCGGTGAAGATGCTGGCGTATCTCGGTGACCAGGCGGCGGTGAATCTGAGCGGCAACAGCATGGCGGGCGCGGAATTTTGGGCGGACACGCTGGACCGCTGGGCGGAGGAGATGGTGGCGGCCAGCGAGTGCAAATCGTGCAGCAGTTGCAGCGCAGACAGCCTGCCGCCGGAGATTGTGCTCAAGGTGATGAAGGCACTGCGCGATGAGATGAAGCTGCGCGATGAGACGCGTGAGCTGGAAAGTGCGAAGGCGGCGCTGGCGACCGGCGAACACGCCAAAAAATCAGGCAACCTCGCCTCGAAGCAGTTTGGCATCCAGGCGAGCGTACGCGGTGCGTTTGATGACATTCTGCGTCTGCCGCAGGGGAACGAGAAGTTTGGCAAGGAATTGAAGCTGCTGGACGCGGCGATGGGCGTGATGATGGAGGCGGCTGGCATTTTGGACAAAGCAGACACGGGCGCTCCAGCGATCGCGGCGGAGACGGAGGCGATTGAACTGCTGCTTCAAGCAAAACGGGCGGGTAAAGGCGGCGGCGGTGGTGGTGGCGGCAATCCCGGCGGCGGTGGCACGGCGGACGCGGCCTCGGAGGCGGCGCTGGCAGATCTGGGCGTTGGTTCCGACGCGAACGCGAATGTGGATGCACGTCCGGTGGGCCAATCGACGGGCAAGGCCGGCCGCGAGCTGCCGGAAGAGTTCAAGACGGGGTTGGACGCATATTTCAACAAGCTGGAGGCTGGAGGCACGGTGAAATGACACGAGTTCTGCTGACGGTTCTGATTCTGGGTGTTGTCACCGCGAAGGCCCAGACGACCTATTACTCGCGCACGGAGTTGAAGAAGCCGCTTTCCGAGGCGGTGGAGAAGACGCTGGCTGAGCTGGTGGAGCGTTGTGTGCCGGAGAAGCACAAGCAAATGACGGCCCACATGGAGGAAGTGATCCAGGCCGTCGATGCGGTGGCGAAGCTCACGGCGGAGGAGAAGAAGGCGTTGCAGGAGGAGTCGAAGAAGGCGGTGGATGCGACGGTGAAGGCATGGCAGCCGCTGGCGGTGGTGATGATGCGCACTTATCTGTCACGCACGTCGGAAACGGCGGCGATCCGGCACATTGGCATGTGGAAGCCGGATGTGGCGGGACCGAATGAACCGGTGGAAAACTGGACACCGCCGCAGGAGACCGCCAACTGGCTCGCCACACTGCGCCAGACGCTCGGCGAAGAACGATTCAAAACGTGGCAGGCCGCGGATGCGAAGTTGAAGGAGCAAACGGCGAAGGAGATCGCCGATCATCTCACGCGCTGGGGCGGTGAGTCACGCGGGCCGATGAACGAGGACTTGCAGGCAAAGATCGGGCTGATGAAGACCAAATTGAATCTCCCCGAGGATCGCGTGAAAGCCTTGAACGATGCTGCAAACGCCCTGCTGAACCGGCTGGTGGACACCGAGCGCAAACGCGCGACGGACATGCTGCGCACCTTGCCGCCCGCCGCGCGGCAGAGCATCACGAAGCGCAGTTATTACTACATCCGCTTCGACCGTCCGCGCGGCGAGGCTTGGGACAAGCTGTGGGAGGAGACGGCGGCGAAAGTGCTGCCGGCGGAGTTGATCGCCCAGTGGAAGAAGACTGAGCAGGAGGAACGCGGCAAGGAGGGCGCCGAGCTGGCCGACATGATCAAACCCTCCGAACAGCAGGCGGAGCAGCAGATGGAGGTGGCCCTGAGCGCGGAGATCGACAGCATCGTGGTGGCGCTGAATTTGAACAAGGAGCGGCAGCAGGCGCTGTCGAAGCTGTCGAAGGAGGCGATTCAAGAATCGCTGAAGCTGGCGCGGAAGGGCTGGTTGCAGCAGGCGAAGAATTATTCGGCCACGGAGCGCAAGCGCATCCGCGGCAATGTCTATTTTGGCATCAACGAGGAGCAGCAGGCCATGGTGCTGCCGGTTTGGAAGGATGGCTTGAAGAAGATCCTCTCCGAGGAGGAGCGCACCCGCATGGCCGCCGAAAACAAGCAGCGCGAGGAGCGCACGAGCTCGGCGATCGCACGCGCCTGTCTGGCAGAGATGGACAAAACGCTGGTGTTGAACCAGGACCAGCGCATGAAACTGGAGCCGCTGCTGCTGGATCTGATGCAGCCGCTTTTGGAGCAGCGCCGCCAGCAGTACTGGAGCTACAATGCCAGCCAGCTCTTCCAAAACGCGGGCAAGGCCAAGGAGGAAACGGTGCGCGCGATTCTCGATGAGGTGCAGTGGAAGAACTGGAAGGAACTGATCGTGTCGAACAACAGTTCATCACGCACCGCCACACCGGACGTGAACGCCACCGGACCCGCCGTGATAGACATGGAGATCGCGATCTCGGCGCACCTGTACAAAATGTTCGTGGCAGAACGCAAGAAGATGCTGGCGATGATGATGCCGCAGGTCGAGGACGCCAAGCGTGTTCTATCGCTGCCCGAACCGGAGGTCACACGGCTCACCACGGCGGCCAAGGGGGCGGTGGAGAAGCATTTGGAACCCTGGCGGCAAAACACCGAGCGCTACGTGCGGCAGAGCGTGCAGACCGCCACGCCGAAGAACATCCTGCAGGCGCTCGCAGGCACGGAACGCGTGAGCTTCAGCCGCAACGAGGGCGGACCGCAGGATGCGGAGCTGTGGAAGACGGAGCTGAACGCGACATTGAACGAAGCGCAGCAAAAGCAGTTGCAGCAGGTGGTGGAAGCGCGGCGTGATTACCGCCTGAAGGCCATGGCGGCGATGACAGTCTCGGAACTGGACCGCCGCCGGCGGCTCACGGCAGACCAATGCGCGAAGCTCGAAACAGCAGTCCACAAGGTGCTGGCGGAGTATCTGCCGGACATCGAGCGCTACATGTCCTTCCAGTGGTTCCTGCAATACTACTACGCGCTGGTGCCGCTGGCCGGCGTGGCGGAGAAGGATTTGCAGGCGATCCTGACGCCGGAGCAGTGGAAGCTGTGCAAGGAACGCGATCTGCCCGACGCGATGCAGTACTGGGAGGGCATCAAAAACAATCACGACAACCGCGTGAAGCAGGGCGCCAACGGCAATGCCAACCGGATCATCATCAACGGAGGGCTCATCCTCGACCCATGAACATGCGCGAAGAGCCAAGGGCGAAGGGCAAAGGGTCCTGGCGAATGCAAAGCGAGCCTGGAGCCTGGCACATGCGGCGAAGCGGCCTCATCGTGATCTTGGGCCTGTGCGCTGCTCTTTGCCCTTCGCCCTTCGCCCTTCACGCCCAAGATCCCGCACTGCGTTTCGGCGGCGCGATTCCGCAGGAAGTTGAAACCGTGTACGAGCGCGGCCTTGCCTGGCTGGCATCAAAGCAGAGCGAGCAGGGCAACTGGCAGGGCGGCAACGATGGCGCCGGTGTGGATGGCATCTGCCTCATGGCCTTTCTGGCGAGCGGTGAAGATCCGAACTTCGGCCGTTACGCGGCGAACATCCGTCGTGCGGTGCGGGCCATCATCCGCAGCCAGGATGCGAGCACCGGTTACCTGCCCAACAGCATGTACCATCACGGTTTTGCCATGCTCGCACTTTCCGAGGCCTACGGAGCGGTGGATGAATCGCTGCTGTGGGAAGGCGGCAAGCCGGTCCGCACGATCGGGCAGGCGCTCGATCTCGCGATCCGCTGCGCCGGCACCTCGCAAAAGGCGAATCGCTGGGGTGGCTGGCGGTACATGCCGAACTCGACGGACGCGGACACCTCGGTGACGGGCGCGGTGCTGATGGGATTGCTGGCCGCGCGCAACGCGGGCATGGAGGTCTCGGATGAAGTCATCAATGCCGCGCTGGAGTACATGCGCCGCAGCACCGGCAAGGATGGCAGCGTGGCCTACGCCGGTGGCTTTGGCGGCTTCGGCGAGTCGATGAACCGCAGCGCCATCGCCACGCTCGTCTCCGCCGTGTCGAAGCACAAGGATTCCGAGGAGTTCAAGGCCACGCTGAAGCACATCACCGAGCGGCTGGAGCACAACGAGGGCAACTACAAGGAGTACTTCCGCTACTACATGGCGCAGGCCTTGTTCCAGGGCGACTACGCCTCGTGGCAGAAGTGGAACGCCGCGACGGCCCGCGTGCTCAGTGAGAGCCAGGCTCCGGATGGCAGCTTCAACAACGAGGCCTACGCCACCGGCATGTCCCTGCTGGCCATGGCGCTGAACTACCGCTTCCTGCCGATCTATGAACGCTAAACGCCTCATCACTTTCCTGGCGCTGGCGGGCATGAGCCACGCCTCCGAGTTGCATTGGCAGAACGGCGAATGGATCGGCGGGCATTTGATGGAGGTCGCGGACGATCATGTCGTCTGGCGCTCGGAAATATTCACCGAGCCGCTCAAGGTCAGCCTGAGCGTGCTGCGACGTGTGGGCAAACTGCCGGAGGATCGGCCGACAAAGGAGCCCTTCAGCATCCGCATGGCCGATGGCACGCGGCTCTATGGCAACGTCGTCGGCATAAGCGCGACGACGATCGCGTTGAAGTCCGCCCGCTTTGGCACCATGCGAATCGAGCGCAGTGCCGTGGCGAGCATCAAGCGTCTCAGCGGCGCGGGCATTCTGTTCGCGGCACCCACGAGCACGAACGGGTGGATCGAAAGCGATGTCAAAAACAACCAAAAACTCTGGCGGGTGATTCCCGGAGCCTCCTTGCGGCAGTACGGCTGGAATCGCAGCGCGACCCTGCCCTTGGAGCTGCCGGAGCAGGTGGAGATGCAGTTCAATCTCACGTCCACAGTGCGGCCGGAGTTCAAGCTCGATCTCAAAGTCTCCGCGCAGGAAAAGGTGACCATCGAAACCTGGGTGGATGATGTCGTGCTGCAAGGCCGCGTGTTTCAAAGCCTCAAGACGCTCAAGGACACCGATCATCGCGTGGCGATGACGCTGTTTTGGAATCGCAAGACCGGCCTGTGCGCCATTTACAATGCGGACGGCAAAAAGCTGGCGGAAACGAGCAAGCCGCCGGTGGAAGATGAAAAAGAGAAGGCTGCGGAGAGAAAACCTGCGGACAAGGCAGGCGGCGGTCTGTTTGGCGCTTTGATCGGTGCGATGCAGGGCGTGGCCCAGGCCCAGGTCGATGCCGCTCGCGCACAAGTCCGTGTGTCCTCCAGCACAGCAGACAACACACCGGCGGGATTCACGCTGCTGAACAAAGGGCCCGATCTGAAGCTGGAAGGCCTGCGCATCCGCTCCTGGGACGGCACGCTGCCCACCGACATCACCGACGCGCGTCCACGCGTGGAACTGGCGGACGGTCATCATCTCAAGGCTTCCGTCGTGCGCGCCGATGCCGCTGGTTTGACCGTGCGCGCCAAAGACAGCGGCAAGGAAACGACCCTGACGTGGGACAAGGTTCTCGGTATCGAGATGGAGCCGCCCTCGCCGTTTTACAGCGCGCTTTCACCGGGCACGGAGCTGTGGTTTGCGGATGGCGAGTGGATCTCGGGCCTGCTCCTGCACATGCGCAACGAGGTTGCGACGATGAAGACCGGCTGGTGCAAAGATCCCGTGTCCTTCAAATTTGGCGAAGCCCGCCGCCTGGACCTGCGCGAAAACAAACCTGGGCCCAAATCACCCGATCTCGCCACGCTGGACACGCTCGTCATGGACAAGAAAAAGCCGCTGCATGGCACGCTCGATGCCGGGGGCGAGCCCCAGCCGCGCTGGCGTGTGGTCGGCGGCTTGAGCTCCGTCGCCATGATCAATCCCGCGAACTTCGAGATCACGCGGGCTGCCACGGCGCAGCCGGAGGGCATCCGCAGCGACGCCCTGTTTTATCTGAGCAACGGAGACGTGGTGCCCGGAACGCTGCGGGCCATCGATGCGAAGCTGGTCGATCTGGATTCCAGCCTCGCCGCGGTGAAGCAACTGCCGGCTGAAAAGCTCCAGGCCATCCAGTTCGGCGGCGCTCCCTTGAATCTCGACGGTTTCGAAGACCCCGGCTGGCAGCGCGTGCGCGGTGATGAGAAACTGGTGAAGCGCAACGGCAAGGCGGCAATTGACTTCGAACCCGGCGGTTCCTGGGGGCATCCGTCCTTCATGCAGGTGAACGAGCTCAGCTTCACGCTGCTCAGCAACGGCTTCAGCGCTCTGCGCGTGCGGTTGTTCTGCGACGGCGTCAATCCCGCCGCGCCGAGCACGAACCTGCTGTTCGGCCACATGGGCAGCGAGGTGTGCTTCGGCCTCGAATCCAGCGGCGACCAGATGGACCGGCAGTTCCGCCTGCGCACCACCGGCCCCATGCCAGTGCGCATCGCCATCAGCGAAAACAACATCGAGGTTTTCTTCAACGGCGTGTCCGCGCGCAAGATCGTGCTCACCCCGAAGATGCTCTCTGGCAGCGGCCTCATCATCGAGCCCTTTAGCCTGTGGGGGAATGGTGAGCGCGATGTGAAGATCAACTCATTCAGCGCGCGCATCGCCCCGGGCCGTCTGGCCGTGCCGGTCGTCGATCTCAGGGCCAAGGAGCATGCGCTCACCGTGCCGCGCTTTCGCAAAGAAGATCCGCCGCGCCACGCGCTGCTCGCCGCCAATGGCGACCTGCTGCGCGGCGTGATCGAAGCCGCCACTGCGAAGCATTTTTCCATCCGCTCCGGTTTGGAGACCATCCAGGTGCCACGCGACCGCGTGAAGGCTGCCGTGTGGCTCGTCAAACCGGCAGACGCCGTCAGCGCCGCCTTCGAAGCACGGGCGAAAGAGGGTGATCCGCCCGCCATCACACATTGGCTGCTGCTGAACAACGGCGGCCGGCTCGGCTTGAAGGTGGAACGCTTCGCCAACGATGCCGTGGTCGGCAAAAACGCCCTGCTCGGCGACTGCCGCGTGCCCTTGCCGCAGATCCACATCATCCGCACCGCCACACCACCGGACAGCGCCGCCATGCTGGCCCTGCGTGACTGGAAATTGAAGTTCGCCCCCGAACCCGTGCTGCCGGAGACCGGCGGGCAGAGTTCTCCGCTGCTCAACAAGGACGCCAAGCCCTTCAAACTGCCGCTGCTCGCTGGTGGCGACTTCGATCTCGTGCAGGAAAAGGGCAAAGTCATCGTCCTCGACTTCTGGGCCACCTGGTGCGGCCCCTGCATCAAATCCCTGCCCGACATGATCGACCAGATGTCCGCCTTCGATGCCAAAAAGGTCCGCTTCATCGGCGTCAATCAGGCCGAGGCCAAAGAAGCTGTGAAAACCTTCCTCGAAACCCGCGGCTGGAAGTTTGAAGTCGCACTCGATGCCAATCAACGCATCGGCCAGTCCTTCGGCGTCGAAGGCATCCCCCATACCGTCATCATCGGTCCTGATGGCAAGGTGGCCTATGTGAAAACCGGCTACGAACCCGATGGTGCCAAGAAGATCGCGGAGATGGTGAAGAAGCTGTTGGAGAAGTGATGGTCTTGGTGCCCTAAGCCATAAGACACTGATTTGCAGGGAGGAAGGTGGGTGCCGAAGCTCGATTGCGGAGTCTTCCGGCGTGTCAGGAGACTCCCGAGGCCCAATTGCAGAGCCGTCCCGCTTGTCAGGAGGCTACGGTGACCCGATTGCGGAGTCGTCCTGCTTGTCAGGAGTCTCGATTACCTCGATTGCGGAGTCCTGCGGCGTGTCGGCAGTCTCCCCACCCCCGATTGCGGTGCCGTCTTGCTTGTTGGGACTCTCCTGATCTCCGATTGCGGAGTCTTCCGGCGGGTTGGCCGTCTCCTGAACCCCGATTACGGAGTCCTCCAGCGTGTGGGGAGTCTCCCGAGTCTCAATCGCGGAGTCCGCAGGCTTGTCGGGAGCCGACCGAACCTTGATTGCGGAGCTGCGGGGCTTGTCAAAAGGCTCGGCCCGGGCACAATCACTCCATGACTCAGCCAGCCGCACCTCCCACCCTTCCCGCGCCGCCACCACAGGTGATCCCGGCAGATACCGTCTATGCCGCCCTCGGCGATCCCACCCGTCGGCGGCTGCTCCAGATCCTCGCCCACGGCCAACCCCACACCGCCACGACGCTGGCGGGCAACGTCAGCAAACGTCTCGACGCCACGCTCAAGCACCTCGTCGCTTTGCGCGGTGCCGGTCTGGTGGTGACGGCGGAGAACCCGCAAGACGGTCGCCGCCTTCTCTACCGCCTCGCTCCCGCCATCCCCGTGACGAAGACCGCCACCGGCTGGGAGATGGACTTCGGGTATTGTTTGGTGCGGTGCTGAGCTGAGGCGTCCTCTTGTGGATATTTTTCGCCCTTCAATATCCGCCCACAGCGCGTAAACCGACAATTTTGTTGCCCGAGTACGGCATAGGAGGGTAAATCGACACCGATGAGCCACGAAACCTGTACTCAGGCAACAAATCTGTCGGCTATAAAGCTGCCGACAAACACACGAATCTGTTAACCATCCACACTGTTAGGCCTATGAGCATGCCCACCTTCATAATCGATTGTCCTCACTGCAAGGCAAAGGTTGCTGCCAATGAGAAGGGCCGGGCAGAACAGTTCTACTCCGACCCCGACTGTGGTGAGCCAAACGGCTACCGACTATATGTCGGATCATGTCCAAGTTGCTCTTCCCTGCTTGCTGGTGAGTCCACTCAGATCGGCTTCGAGAACTACGACTCAGACGAGGACGTGTGGTCAGACATCGTTCGCGTCCACCCAAAGCCAGCCCGGACGTTCAGGAGCCAGCGCATTCCACGAATCGTGACTGAGTCTCTTGCCGAGGCCGACCGATCGTTGCAGGCGAACGCGAACATTGCCGCGGTCGTCATGTTCGGACGCGCGCTGGAAGCAGTCTGCCGCGACATTCTGGATCCAAGCCCCACCGAAGATCCCTTCGCACCGCCTGCTCCACCGGCCCCACCAGTCACCAAGCCGGAAAAGCCGAAGAAGAAGATCATGCTCGCCGAAGGCATCCGAAAACTGAAAGAGAAGAACATCATTGATGATCGGCTTTACGATTGGAGCCAACAACTCCACGCGTTTCGCAACCTCGCAGCACACCCGGACGAGATTTCAATTCCCCGAGAAGATGCCGAAGACCTTCAGACATTCGTTTATGCAATCATCGAATATATTTACGACCTCACTGAGCGTTACAATGAGTTTAAGAGCCGAAGCGAGAAACGAGCAAAGCGCAAAAAGGCCTAACCATGCGCTGCAGCGAACTGCTCCGCAGTCGCTGAGCTTGGGGTCGTTACGCATGAAATCTCATGCGCTTTGTCATCAGCGTCATCGAATCACCAACACCGAATCAAGGAGAGGACCATGACCCAGGCCCAGGCCAAAAAAATCATCGCCGTGAATCTCGCGCTCTGGTTTGTCGCGATGCTGCTGCGTCCGCTGATTCAGATGCTGCCCACCGGATCAGGCGCTCCGCCGAAGATCTTTGAGGTGCTCGTTCCGATCTTCTTCATCATGCTCGCCGGCGCGTCCACGTGGCTGCTGAAAGCTGCGATTGGCACACCGAAAGACGACTGAATGGCGTCATGACAACTGGGAGGTACGTTGTTCACGCTTTAGCGTGCCGAGGGCTTTCCCACGCTAAAGCGTGAACAACGTACTCCAAGCATGGCCAGCAAAAAAGAAGCAGGCGCGACCCCCATGAAAAGATCGCGCCTGCGTGGTTATGGCCAAGTGATCCGAAGTGCTCCCTGATGCGCCGTCCGGCGGTTGGCGGTGTGCCGGACCGCGACACCAGGGAGCATTCGAGACCGCTTAGAAGTTGATGCGGAAGCCTGCCTTGAGGTGGTGGCTGGATTCGCCGCCGAAGTGGCCTTCATAGCCGGCGTAGGCGGTGACAGCCTTCGCGATGGCGTAGCTGGCGTTCACCCGCGTGACGACCTGGGTGTCGTCGCTGCCGGCAAAGTTCACCGGGTAGCTGGCGGTGGGGACGTTGACGAGGTTCACCGCCATCTGGCTCTTGTCGTTTTGCAGCGCCTGCTGCACCGAGAGGCCGACTTCCAGATTGAACGGCCTGCCTGCCAGCTCCGTGCTCCACAGGGCGGAGAGACCGGCCTCGGCGATGAAGCGCGAGTCGGTGTAACCGCCGACGTTGAGCGCGTCGATGGTGCCGGTTTCGGTGAATCCACCCACCTTGGTGTTCGAGTAGGTGAGCGACAAACGCGGGGCGATGGAGACATTGCCCACACGCCAGCCTTTGTACTGCACGCCGAGGAAACCGACGTAGCTGCTGGAGTCGGTGGAGCCGGTGGCCAGGCCGTTGACCGTCTGGCGGCGGAGATCAAAGTCCTGCTGCGTGTAGCCGAGGCTGCCGAAGAAGGTGAAGCTCTTCGCCACGGTGACGCGGCCGAAGAGCATGGCACCGAAGCCTTCGGACTCCGCGCTGCCGAGCGGGGCGCTGATGCTGCCCTCGCTCATGCTGCCGGCGATGCCGACGGTGTAATCTTCGGAAGCGAGCAGATTGAGGCCCGCATAGTAGTCGTTGCGGCTGACGTCGGCGTTGTCGGCCGTGCTCATGCTGCTGTTGGTGTAGCCAAAGAACAGGGACATGTGCTCCGGCACGTCGGTGAAGCTGTCCTCACCGGGCTGGGCAGGCATGTAGTTCATCGGCGAAACCCGATCCTGGATGGCCTGCGCGAGCACCTGATTGCCCATGAAGGCGTAGTCAGCGATGGAGCCGTAGTAGTCCGGCACGTATTTGGCGAGATCAGCGGTGGAGTTGCTGGTGGCATCGGTGATCTGGAGGGCGAGCGCACCGGCGATGGTGGAGCTGTCGATCTGATTCGCCGTGGCGGTGGGGCCGACATTGGCGGAGTTGAAGATGGCCGTGGCCGCGCCGCTCTGGTTTGTGTTGGAACCGAGTCCAGCAAAAGTGCTGGTGGGACCGTTGAGACCGGTGGCGGTGATGGCACCAGTGGCGCGATCGAAGACAAAGGCGGCGTTCGTCACCGGCAGTCCGGCACCGGCAACGCCATCGGCATCGAAGGTGACGGCAGCGAAAGTGCCGACGACCGCGATCGGGCCGCCGACCGCGTTGGAGATGATCTGGAAGCTGTTGCCCTGTGCTGGCAGGAAGCCGCCGAAGCCTTGTACATTCAAAGTACCGCCCGCAGTGGCGATGCCACCGACCTGCACCTGGTCAAAGCCGGTGGGATCGAACCCCGCAGGCCCCAGGCCGCCGATTTCAGCATCGAGCGTGCCGACATTGGTGAAGGCTCCGCCGACGATGGTGAGACCGGGCGATGCGCCGGGGGCGAGCACGCCGTTGTTGGTGAAGTCACCCGTGAAGGTGAGGTATCCCTTCACCGTGGAACCGCCAGGATTGGTGAAGGCAGCGCCACCCGTATTCACCGTGCCACCGACGGGACCGACGCCGTTGAGAGTGTCATAGACGATGGTGCCGTTGGTGATGTCGAGCGTGCCGGTGTTGTTCACGGTGATCGTGTTGCTGTCCAGCGTGCCGCCGCCAGTGACGGTGAGGTTGTTATCAACCGTGGTACTGTCCGTGGTGGTGGTGCCGCCGCCGACGGTGATGTCGTCGCCAGTGACCGCCGTGTTCGGGGCATTGAGCGTGCCGGTGAAGCCGCCGGCATTGCTCACGCTGAGCATGTTGGCGTTGGTGTTCACGGTGCCGGAGCCGAGGAGGGTCTGGAAGGTCTCGTTGCCGCCGTTGAGGTTGAGAATGCCGTCCACGGTCACTGTGGCGCTGTCGAGGATGAGTTCGGGGGCCGCCAGATCAAGCGTGCTGCCTGCGGCGACATTCACCGCGCTGGCACCGACGGTGCCGTTGAGCGTGACGTTGCCAGCGGTGTTGAGCGTGCCGGTGCCGAGATTGGCGTTGAGCACGGAGCCGTCGTTCAGGTTGTAAGTCGTCGCAGTGAGCGTGCCGGTGCCGTTGAGGGTGCCGGTGTTGGTCAGGGAGGCGATGGTGTCGTTGGTCGCGCCCAGATTGAGCGTGCCGGCGTTCGTCACTGCCGTGGTGGCGTCAAGACCGCCATTGGGGCTGTCCAGGGTGGCACCGCTGGCCACACTGACCGCCGTGCTTTTCACGCTGCCGGTGATTTCGACCGTGCCTGCGTTGATGGTGGTGCTGCCAGTGTAGGTGTTTTCACCTGCGAGCACCACTTTGCCGTCATGCTCGGCGTCGTTGACGGTCAGAGAGCCGTTCGAGATGACGCCGTTGAACACGGCCCAATCGACGTTTTCGTCCACATTGTTGTCGGGATCGGCCTCGTTGGCCTCCACCAGGATGGTGCGGTTGCCGCCGTTGAGGTTGATGTCGTTCTCAAAATTGACCTTGTCGGTAGCGTAGATGGAGCCAAACACCAAGGCGTTGCCCGTTTGCACAAAGTTGCTGCTGCCGCTGCCCCAGATCATGGTCTGGCCGTTGCTGAGCTTCACATTGAGTTCACCACCGAAAGCAGCAAAACCGCCGCTGCCCGACCACTGGACACGATTGCTCTGCTGGCCGACGTAGCGGGTGAAATCGCCGTTGCCCATCAACACCGCGTCCGAAGTCAGTGTCCCGGCAAAGTTGATGTTGCTGTCCCAGTAAATGCCGTCACCGTCCTGCGCCTGGAGCGTACCGCCTTCGATGATGGTCTGGCCGGAGTAGAGGTTGCCGCCATTGAACTGCACCAGTCCGCTGGCGATGTGAATATCTGCTCCGGCACCGGATTTGACCGGTGCGAAACCGCCGGACGGAATGATGGACGCCGCGCTGTCATCGGAGATGCCGGTGCCATAAGCGTCACTGTTGAAGGTGATCGTGTTCCCTGCACCCGGATCGAGGATCACCGTGGATCCTTTCATCATGAACAGGTTGGAGCCGGCACCGATGCCGCTGGCGCCTGCGATGTGGGTGGCATCTGCCGCCTGCCCGTCACCGCCACGGATGCCATTGCCGTCAAAGAGGGCGTTGCCCGTGATTCTGAGGGTGGCTCCCGAGCGCACAAAGATGGCGCCACCGTAGCCGTTGCCGCCTGCACCGCCGCCTGCCAGGGTGCTGTAGGCACCGCTCCCTGTCGCACCTGCGCCGCCACCAAAGCCGCCGTTGCCGCCTGCACCGCCGCTGCCGTCGAGACCGTCTGGACGATTGCCGGAGAGTGCCCCGGCAAAGCCATCGAAACCAGCCACCGGCTCGACCACCGTTATTACTGGAGGGTGATAGGTGCCATTGACATCCCGTGTCGTGTAATGCGTCGGGTTGTTGCTGAAGGTCGGGAGTAGCGGATTGATGTTTTGCACCGGGTTGCCGTTGTCATCCTGACCAGGAAGACGTGTTACCTGGTCATAGTAGCCGGGGGTGGTGGTCACCGAGCCGGCCACCGCCGTCACGGGTGCCGGAGCAAACGGCACGCCCCAACTGGCACCATCGCCACCCGTGCCACCGTTGCCGCCATTGCCACCACCGGCACCGAAGCCGCCCATCCCGCCCATCCCGCCCGAACCGGCATCACCACCGGGGGCGCCGCCAATGCCCGCCAGGAGGGAGGGAGGAAGCGGCTGTCCGCCGTCACCGCCATTGCCACCGTTCCCGCCGGGAGCGCCGCCGAAGCCAAAGCCGCTGTTGCCGCCGTCCCCGCCATTGCCACCACCACCGCCCACGCCGATCTGGCCGTCGGCGAGTGCCACATCAAAGCTGATGACATCCGCGAGAGCGGTGGCCAGGGTCAGCACCTTGATTCCAATGTCGAGGCCTTTCCCCGCCGCCACATTGCCAGTCAATGGATTGGCCGCGTCCGCCGAGGCCTCTCCAAGCCCTGCGGCCAGATCGAGGACCGCCGCGGCCGCCGCCGCCACCAGCAATGGATTGCTGCTGCCCCCGCTGGTGCCGCTGCTGCCGTCGCCGCCACTGCCGCCAAACGCGGTGGAACTGCTGCTGCCGTTGCTGCCCTTCGTGCCGCTCGCCCCGTTGACGTCAGCGAGCATGTTGTGGCTGGATGTGCGACCGTCGAGGCCTGCGGGTGCCGCGCCGCCGGAGGTGAACAAACCGTTGAGCGATCCGCCGTAGTTTCCGACGCCACCGTCACCGCCACGGGCGTTGTTGGAGAGGAAATTCACGTGGTTCAGCGTGACTGTCGTGCCGGAGTTGATGAACAACGCGCCGCCAACTCCGCCGCCACCGCCGCTGCCGTCCCCGCCTTTGACGGAGAAGTTCTGCAGGGTCACATCATTGAGGGTCAGACTGCCTGACTGGAGGAAGTAGCCGTTGCCGCTGCCGCCATTGATGATGGTTCCTCCTCCATTGAGAGAGAAGACGCCGTTCATGACGATGTTGGCGGTGGGGTCCACCGCGTAGGCGGGCCTTAATACCATTGTCAGCGATAGAATCGCCGCGAGTGCCGCTTGGGGCAGTTTTCGGAGTGTTGGATGTTGTGTTTTCATGGGATGCACAGGTTCGTGCATCCGGCATCCACAACTTCCCGTTCCGCATGTTACCTCACGGCTGAAAAAAATTCAGCGCCCGATGGTTTGGGCGGTTTCCTGGGGGTTTTTCGCCGCCTGGGCCTCTTTGAGCAGCTTCTGGCAGCGCGGCAGCTCACGGGCCACGTCACGCCGGATGACCTCGGCTGAATCCAGCAGATCGATCAGGCGCTGCATGATCAAAACACATTCCGCCGGTCTTCCAGCACGGTACAGCTTGTCAGCCAGATTGAACCAGTCACGGCAGACGGCAGGATCATCACCCGCCTGGGCGTCCATCAGGCCGGGAATCTGCCGCAATGCAGCCTCGCCCTGCTCTTTCCGGCCCAGGTCTGACAGTGTCTGAAAATGGCCATAAACAATCGGGGCGGCGGAAGAAGGCAGGCGGTCCTCCCTGCGCACACGGTCCAGCCACAGTTCCGCCAGCGCCCGCGCCTCCTCGAACCGGCCCAGCACCCGCAGGGCGTCGATCACCCTGGCCGCCTGCCGGTGGGTGATCGGGTCCAGCGGGCCAAGCTGCTGGTCACAGGTGCGCAGCGCGTCTTGGCGCAGCTTCAGCACGCCTTCACGATCACCCATTTTCTCCAAGGTTGCAGCCAGCGCATCCAAGGTAGCGTTGGCCTTCACATAACCGGGCCCCACCGTGCGCCAGTAAATGGCCAGGGCGCGGCGCGCTCTCGTGATGGATTCATCGATCAGTCCCGCCTCGCGACAATGCTTCGCCAGGCGGCCTTCAATCCGTGCAGTGAGGGAGTGCCCTTCCCCGAACTCCCGAAGCGCCTGCCCACTAGTCTCGCGCCCCAGCTCCAGCGCCTCCTCATGCCGCCCCTGCCCGAACACCGCCGTCATCAGCTCAATGCGGCCGATGACGAGGTCAAACCGGTCGTTATTTGACTGATAATGAGCGAGACAGGAGCGCAGCAGCCCCTCCGCCTCCGCCAGCGCCTTCTGGCTTTTCACCTCCCGGATCAGCCCGTCCGCCAGCGCATACTTCGTCTTGTAAATCGCGGCATCCCCCGAGTCGAGATGGCCCGTCTGCCAGGAGAGCACCCTGCGCAGCTCGTCACGCGCCTCAGAGGCCGACATGTCGTCTTCGTCGGCGAACTGCATCGCCTTCAATGCCAGGCGATAACGCATGCTCCAAAGCAGCGGATCATCCGCGTCCAGTTGCGGCTCCACCTGCGCCAGCACGCCCCGGAACAGCCTCAGATCCGTCGGTTTTTTGAGCATCGTGGCCAAATTCACCAGAATGGTGGCCTTCCGCTGCGGATCTCCTTCAAACTCGCTGATGCGGCGCAGCAGCTCTGTACGAAACTGGTCCGCATCCACCTCCCGGCCCGCCAGATGCTCGTCCAAGCCCTTGGCGGTGTCCAAAATGATCGCCGAGATCTCGTCCGAGTCCGCTTTTTCCCTGAGCGCGGCCTTTTCAGCTTCCCGCGCCTTCACCGCCTGCCACACGGAAACCGCCGCTCCAACGACCAGCGACACCGACGTGCCCAAGATCGCCAACGTCGCCGCCTTGTGCCGCAATGCCAGCTTCCCTAGCCGCTCGAACGATCCCACCGAACGGGATTGAATCGGTTTCCCGCTCAGAAAGCGCTCCAATTCATCCGCCAGGAACCCGGCGCTCGGCAGCCGCCGGGAAGGCTGTTTTTCCAGGCAACGCAGGATCAAGGTGGCCAGATCTCGTTGAATTTGAGAGATCTGGCTCATTGATGGTGCCACCGGCTTCGTCTCGGCCAGCTTCGCGCTCGAACGTGAGATCAGCTTCCCGGTGGAGCTGATCTCCGGCTCCTCCTGCGTGATCCGCCGCATCACCTCCACCGCGCTGCCTCCCTGGAACGGCAGCTTGTCCGTCAGCATCTGGTAAAGCATCACCCCCAGCGCCCACACGTCGCTGGCCGTCGTGACCTCCCTCGCCTTCCCCGCCGCCTGCTCCGGGCTCATGTAATGCGGCGTCCCCACATGCGCCTGCGTACGCGTGAGCTGAAACTCCGCGTCCAGCAGCTTCGCCAGGCCAAAATCTGACAGCATCGGCTTCCCGGCCACGTCCAGCAGGATGTTCGCCGGTTTCAGATCCCGATGCAGCACGCCGTGGTCATGCGCATGCTGCACTGCCCGGGCGATGCGGCTCATCAGCATGGCCGCCTCGCGGTCAGGCAGCACCCCGCGTTTTTTGATGCGGCCCGCCAGCGATCCGCCCTCTGCCAGCCGCATGGTGTAATACGGCATCCCGTCTTCTTCTCCAGAATCATAGATCGGGATGATGTCCGGGTGGTCGAGCTGCGCGATGGCCTGCGTCTCCGCCCGAAAGCGGGCCGCCTCCTCCCGTGTGGCAAATTGGGCGTTGCGGATGACCTTCAAGGCCACCACACGCTTCAATTTCACATCCTCCGCCTCATAAACAATGCCCATGCCGCCGCTGGCGATCTCCCGCACCAGCCGATAACCCGCAAATTCACATGGCAAGCTCAGTGTCCGTGCTGGCGGCGCGTTCTCCTGTGCTGATGGCGCGGCTTCCAGCCCCTCGTTGAGCAGGCACGCCAGGCAGACGCCGTCGTTTTCCAACTTGGCGGAGCAGACAGGACACGTTTTCGTCTTTTGGAAGTCAGTGTTCATCCGTTCAGTCAAAGAAGGCAGACGGCTCATTTCTCTGCCATTGAGCTTGCCAGCATGATTTGTGCGCGTTCCAGCCGCTTTTTCGCCAGCGGCAGCTCGATCTCTGCCAGCCTGGGTTTTTCCGCGCCCCGCTGTTCAAAGGTCTGTATCACTGGTTTGAGCACTGGAACGGCCTCGACAGGCCGTTTCTGGTCCAGCAGCGTCTCCGCCAGGTCGGACATGTCGGCAAAACGCTGCAAACTCTCTGGGTCGTGCTGTTGCATGAGCGTTAAAAGCTCCCGCTGCGCCTTTTCAGCCTCCAGATGCCATCCGTACAGGCGCAGGTTCAGCGAGTGACGCCGCAAGAGCACGATCGCTTCGGCAGGCAGTGTGCCACCATGGTCCCGCGCACGCTCCAACCACACCGCCCCCTCCGCCACCGCCTGCGAGAGCTGGTTTTGCGCCTCAAGCGTCGCCAGCAGGTCCGTCGCCCGTCTCAGTGTGGACACATGCGCGGAGCCGAGTTGGTGGTCGCACTCACGCAGCACCTCACGTCGCAGGCGCAGCAGCCCGGCGGTGTCTCCTTTCTCCCGCAGGGTCTCCACCTGCCTGGCCAAAAATGCCTCCGCGTCCGTATGCCCGGGACCGACGGAGGCCCAGTAGCTCTCCAGCGCCTGCCTGCCGGTTTCCAGTGCCTCATCCAGCAACCCTGCGTCCCGGCAGTTCCGCGCATGACGGGCAAAAGTGTAGGCCGTGCGCAGATGATCCCTGCCCAGTTCCGCCACTGCCAGACGACCGTTCTCGCGTCCCTGCTTCAGCGCGTCTTCCCGCCTGCCCGCACGAAACAGGGCCATGGCATAGTCGAAGCGAAAACGCACCACATAGCCAGGATCGAGCCCTGGGTGATCCCGTCCCAGCCGCAAAGTCTCCTCCAGCAGCGTCACCGCCTCCTGCTGCTCAGCCTTGTCCTCACCAACAGAGAGCTTGTCCGCGAGGTAAAGCTGCACGCTGATCCTGTCGAAATCTCTTTCCGGCAGATGCTCGCGCTGCCAGGCCCGAATAGCACGCAGCTCGGCGATGATCGCGGGGCGGGGCATGGAACCCGTGCTCACACGCCACAGTGCCAGGTTCGCACGCAGCCGCCACAGGGTCTTGTCATCCGCTGGCAGTTGCTGTTTCAACTCCGCCAGCACTTCCTCGAAGACCTGCTCCGCCTCCTTGCCTGCCTGCAATGACAGCCCGCTGAGGAGCTGCGCCTTGTGTTCCGGGCTGCCTTTGTAGGCGATGATGCGGTCCGTCAGCATCTGGCGCAGGTTCTGAACGTCCTTCACACGGGAGCCGCTGCTCGGCAGCATCTCGTTCACGGTATTGAGCACAAGCTGGCTGATGGCCTCCGCCTCCGCTTTTTGCCTGAGCGCTTCTTTTCCAGCCTCCGTGGCCTTCACCGCCTGCCAGACAGATACCACGGTACCCACGACCAGTGACAGCGACATGCCGAGGATGGCAAACGCGGCCGCCTTGTTGCGCAGCGCCAGCTTCCACAGCCGCTCGAATGATCCCACGGGTCGGGATTGAACAGGCTTCCCGCAGAGAAAGCGCTCGAGCTCATCCGCCAGGAACCCGGCGCTCGGCAACCGCCGCGCAGGCTGCTTTTCCAGGCAGCGCAGGATCAGGGTGGCCAGATCTCGTTGAATTTGAGAGATCTGGCTCATCGAAGGTGCCCCCGGCTTCGTATCGGCCGACTTCGCGCTCGAACGTGAGATCAACTTACCGGTGGAACTGATCTCAGGCTCTTCTTGGGTGATACGCCGCATCACCTCCACCGCGCTGCCGCCTTGGAACGGCAGTTTGTCCGTCAGCAGTTGATAGAGCATCACCCCCAATGCCCATACATCACTCGCCGTCGTGACCTCCTTCGCCCGCCCCGCCGCCTGCTCCGGGCTCATGTAATGCGGCGTTCCCACATGCGCCTGGGTGCGTGTGAGCTGAAACTCCGCGTCCAGCAGCTTCGCCAGCCCAAAATCCGACAGCATCGGCTTTCCGGCCACATCCAGCAGGATGTTCGCTGGTTTCAGGTCACGATGCAGCACCCCGTGATCGTGCGCATGCTGCACGGCACGCGCAATCCGGCTCATCAGCATGGCCGCCTCGCGGTCCGGCAAAACTCCGCGTTTTTTGATGCGGTCGGCCAGCGATCCGCCCTCCGCCAGCCGCATGGTGTAATACGGCATTCCTTCCTCCTCCCCGCTCTCGTAAATAGGCACGATGTCCGGGTGATCAAGCTGGGCAATGGCCTCGGTCTCCGCCCTGAAGCGGGCCACTTCCTCACGGGTCGCGAAAATCGCGTTGCGGATCACCTTCAGGGCCACGACGCGCTTGAGCTTCCGGTCCTCAGCCTCATAAACGATGCCCATGCCGCCACTGGCGATCTCCCGCACCAGCCGATAACCGGCAAATTCGCACGGAAGGGCCAACGCCCTCGCCGAAGGCGGCTTTGCTTCCGCCGGGGATGCTTGTTCTGCAAGAATGCCCTCATTGAGAAGGCACGCCAGACAGACGCCATCGTCTTCCAGCCTGGCGGAGCAGACAGGGCACGTTTTCTTCACTTGGGCGGCGGCGTTCATGCGTGGGACGAAATATCAGCCCGCAGACAGCAGCCCCACGAGGTAACGCAGCTCTTCATCCACCGCATCGTCGCTCGAAACGACGTTTCTCACCTCCTCGCGCAGCAGCACGCCGAAACGCCGCCGCAAATCTGCGGCCGCCTTCCGCACCGCGCCGTGGTTCATGTCAAAACGCCCCGCCAGCTCCTCCCAGTCCGGGTTCTGGCCGTCGGTGGCAAAGGTGCGCTGCCGTAGTTCCTGCAAAAACTCACTGCGCTCACGTTGTGCCAGCTCTTCCTCCAACCGCATCATGGCCTGGTCCACCATCGCCCGTGCCCAGCCGCGATCATAGGCCCGGTCGGGTGATTCGCCCTCGATCAGCGCCGGTTCATCGATACGGGAGCCGAATTCATCCATCGCCAACATCGGCGCATCTCCGCCGCGTTTCTCCGCCCGCGCCTTTTTGAACTCATTGGCCAGCCAGTTCGTGAAGCAACGCAGCAGAAAACTACGGAACCGCACCTCGCCGCGCTGAACATTCCGCAGCATCTCCTGCGACAGCAGATGCTCAAAGAAACCCTGCACCGCGTCCGACGCCGCGTCGTGATCCAAGCTCCTCTGTCGTACAAACACATACAAAGGCCGCCAGTAGGCCCGGCCCAGCCGCTCCAGCCCCGTCAACGCCTGCTCATCCTGCCGCGCCGCCTAGATCATCGACCACATCGTCGCCGGAAACAGCCCGCTATTGGCGGCTGGCTGAGAGGCTGTGAGCGCGATGGTTCCGTCGTTCATGAGACGATTACGTTCCTAAAGCTGAAAGACTTTGAAACTACTCCATAGGCAGGACTTGGAGAAAACAAGATTTGTAAATAGAACGCAAGCAGCTAATCCCCAGCCAACCCTTGAGTGATTTGATCGATCTCGACAAACGCCACCTCTGGCACCCTTTCACGCCGATGCAGCCATGGTGTGCGGCGGATCACGTCCCGTTGATGCTGGTGGAAGGACACGGCTGCACACTGCGGGATCAGTTCGGCAACCAGTATCTCGACGGCAACGCCTCCATCTGGACGAACATCCACGGTCACAATCATCCTGCCATCAATGCGGCGATCACAGAACAGCTCGGCAAGGTGGCGCACACCTCGTTTCTCGGGTTCACCCACGAACCGGCGATCCGGCTGGCGAAAGAACTCGTCGATCTATTGCCGGGAAAGAAGCTCACACGGGCCTTTTTCACCGACAACGGCTCCACCGCCATCGAATCGGCGGTGCGGATGGCTTTGCAGTATTGGAAGCAGAACGGCAGGCCCCAGCGTGACACACTGGTGGCCTTTGACCGCGCCTACCATGGCGACACGCTCGGCGCGGCCAGTCTCGGCGGCATTCCGCTCTTCAAAGGCAGCGGCAACGACTTCGGCTACCGCGTCCTCACGGTCCCAAGTCTTGACGCCCTTGACCTCTTGACCGTTGACGAGCGTAACCGCATCGCCGCCGTGGTCATCGAGCCGCTGATCCAGGGTGCCGCCGGGATGCGCCTGTGGCCGCAAGGCATGCTGAAGGCGCTGGACGCGTGGTGTCAGTCCGAAGACGTGTTTTTGATCCTCGACGAGGTCATGACCGGCTTTGGCCGCACGGGCAAAATGTTTGCCTGCGAGCATGAAGGCGTCGTTCCCGACTTTCTCTGCCTCGCTAAGGGTCTGACGGGCGGTTACCTGCCGCTGGCGGCCACCTTGACCTCGGAACGCGTGTTTGAAGGCTTCCTCGGCGAGCCGCACGAGGGCCGCACGTTTTTCTACGGCCACAGCTACGCCGGCAGCCAGCTCGGCTGTGCCGCGGCACTGGCCAGTTTGCGAGTTTTCCGCGACGAACGCGTGCTGGAACAGCTTCCGGCCAAAATCGCGCGCTTGAGCGAGCTGATGGGCGACATGCCCGCTTTCCGCCACTGCGGCATGATCGCGGCGATGACGGTGGATTCGCCCGATTTGACCATGGGCACGAAAGTCTGCCTCGCCGCACGCAAACACGGCCTGCTCACACGTCCCATCGGCAACACGCTCGTGCTGATGCCACCGTTGTGCATCACACTCGAAGAAATCGAGCGCTTGGTGGCCGCGCTACGGACCGCAGTGGCTGAAGTTACTGCGCCGCTGTGATGAGCCTGTGGAACACATAGCCGAGCAGGGCGGTGGCGGGGATGGTCATCACCCAGGCCCAGACAATGCTTTCGATGAGCGGCCAGCGCATGGAGCCCCAGCGTTTCGCGGCACCGACACCCATGATCGACGTGGTGATCGTGTGCGTGGTGCTCACCGGCATACCCATGTAACCGGTGGCCGCGAGGATGGTGGCGGCGGTCGTTTCTGCCGCGAAACCATGCACGGGCTTCATTTTGACCATCTTGTGCCCCAGGGTCTTGATGATGCGCCAGCCGCCCGCGTAGGTGCCGGCCGCCATCGTGATGGCACAGGACATGACGATCCAGATGGGGATTGAGGCCGACTTGTCAGGAATTCTCAAAAAACTCAGCCACTCCGGCAGTCCATTGAGCTCGCCGGCCTGCGTGGCGGCAAACAGCGTCAGCATGATCACGCCCATCGTCTTCTGCGCATCCGCCATGCCGTGGCCGAATCCCATGTAGCCGGCGCTGACAACCTGGAGCCGACCAAACACCGAGTTTACCTTGTGCGGCCGCCAGTTGCGGATGAGCCAGAACAGGAAGCCCATGAACAGAAAACCCACCACCAGTCCCAGCAGCGGTGAGGTGATCATCGGCACCACGACTTTGTGATAAATGCCCTCCATGCTCTCCTTGCCCGTCACTTTGTCGATCTTCACCCGCGACCAGATGAGCACATTCCAGTTGCCCCCCGCAGCTCCCAAGCTCGCGCCGATCAGCCCGCCCACGAGCGCATGGGTGGAGCTTGAGGGCATGCCAAACCACCAGGTGATCAGATTCCAGATGATGCCGGCAAGCATCGCGCAAAACACCGTCAGCGTCGTCACTGCGACGACCTTGTCATCGACGATGCCGCTGTGGATGGTCTTGGCCACGGCCTGGCCGAAGAAGGCCCCGACCAGATTCATCCCGGCTGCCAGCAGCAGCGCCTGGCGTGGCGTGAGCACCTTGGTGGAGACCACGGTGGCGATGGCGTTGGCCGTGTCGTGAAAGCCGTTGATGTACTCGAAGGCATACACCACGAGCAGAACGACAAGGAGCAGGAACAGCGCGGTAGTCATGGAATCGCGGTCTGCTACGGATCAGGAATTTTTCAAAACGATGTGGGCAATGACGTTCCCCGCGTCACGGCAGCGGTCCACGACCTTCTCCATCAAATCGTAGAGGTCTTTCAGTATGATGACCACCACCGCATCCTTCTCGGTGGTGTAAAGCTCGCGCAGACACTCCAGCATCAGCTTGTCGGCATCACCCTCGACCTTCTGGAGCCTGGCGTTGAGCTCCTTGATGCGCTCCAGATGCAGCTTTTTGCGCAGTTCGCCGACCATGGTCACCACGATCTCGATGGCCTCTTGCTTCATCTGCATCTGTTTGGAGAAATCCACTGGCCCCAGGCGGGTACGGCAGATCAACACACGCTCAGCGATCTTTTCGACGGTTTTGGGGATCTTATAGAGCACGTTGGCCAGCGCCTCGATGTCCTCGCGTTCCAGTTCCGTCACAAAAGTGCGGCACAGCGCCTCGTCGATCTGCTGGGTGATTTTTTTGTCCTCACGGCGGGAGGCGATGAGCGCGTCGAGGTTCTGCGTGGGATCAATGGGCAGGCTCAGCAGCTTTTGCAGTGCCTGGATGCTCTGCTTGGCCTGCGCTGCGCTGGCTTCGAGCAGGTCGTAGAAGATGTCGGTTTTGCCGAAGATTTTTTGGAAGGAGATCATGAGAGAGACGTGCTTAGCAGATAGAGCGAAGGGGCTGCGGGCTGTCAAGACAGGTCCCGAATGGTTTTGTGACGGATTCGTTTCAAGGCGGCATATAGGAGTATTTTTGCTCACCAGACACCGTCAAGCGTCTGTGCCATGGGGAACGGGCCTTTGGAGTGCGGGCCAAAGAAGAAACGGAGGGCCACCATGCCCATCCAACTGTCCTGGCCGTTCATTTTGGCGTATTCGGCGCCGGTCATGACCTTGAGGCGATGGCGGGCGATGTGGTAATTGAGACCTAAATAGCCGGCATGGTAGCGGTCGCCGGTATTGAGGCCGACATTGCGTTCGTAGCGGCGCTGGGCGCTCAGACCGGTTTCGCGCTCGGAAAAGGCGAACTGATAGCGACCAACGAGCTGGAGCTTGTCGGTGAGGAAGATACCGGGCTGGAAATTGACGCCGTGCGCCGCGCCGCGAGTTCCGCCCAATCCAGAGGTGACCTCAGTGACGAGGGACATGGGGCCTTCGGTGAGGATGAGCGCGGTCGAAAAGCCGTTGTAGAAGCGATTGAGGTTCGTGGCACGAGCATTGAAGTCACTGTAGAGGTAGCACACGTTCAAGTGCGCAGCATCGAGGCCAGCAGGGTGCCCGAGCTCATAGGTGAGCGAGGCGAGGTAGCTCCAGCCAGAATTGAGCTTCGTGAACGAATTGCCCATGCTCGGGCCGGTCGCGTTGGAGAACAGGCCTGTATAGTAGCTAAAACGTCCGCCTTTGCCGCTCAGCGTGACCGCAGGCGTGTAGTCCAGCCCGAACATGTTCGTGAGCATGCCGCGCTCCAGATAGTTGATGTAGCGGCTGGAGACGTTGCGGTCGTGGGTAAAGCGGTGCTTTTGTTGACCGATGGTCAGATTGAGCGCATCGCTGAAGGACCACTGCGCCCACAACTCTGTGAAGCCGTTGTAAAAGGGCTCAAGGTCGGTGCCGCTGACCATCTGGGCGTGCAGCGTCAACTTGTTGAAGAATTTGCCCTGGAATCCCATCCGCAGGCGGCGGTTTTCGAGACTCTCCTCATACCGGCCGTTGCTGCCATCAATCCAGTGCTGCTGGGCGTGATAGCGGCCCAAGAGCCAGAATTCCTGCACGACAGGGTTGTTCTTATCCTGATACACGCGCCCGAGGTTCTCGAGTTGCTCGCCGAGCGTGACGGGGGTGCCGCCGCGAGAGCGTCGTTGGCGGCCCGCGTGTCAAGGGTGGCGGCCAGACATGGTGCATGCAAGACTGCAAGGACCACCAGGATGGTGATGCGAGGGACGGAAGAACAAGGGCGTGTCATGAGGTGAATTGAGGGCAGGAAGGCACTTCCACAGCTCAAAGCCACCCAATGTTACAAATTCGTCACCTAACGAGATTTCTATTGTGACGAATTCGTCACAAAGCCAGCCCCACCCAAAAAACGATGCCCGTCCCTAGCTGAGCCAAGGACGGGCATCAAAGATGCGGGAAGGTTCTGGAAGAAAATTTAGCTGCTGGCCACAGCATCGGAACCGCGCTCGCCAGTGCGGATGCGGATGGCGTCGAGCACTGGGCTCACGAACACCTTGCCGTCACCGATCTTGCCGGTGTTGGCGGCTTTCACGATGGCGTCAACCACGGTGTCGGCACGGCTGTCGTCCACGACGACTTCAATCTTCACTTTCGGGAGGAAATCGACGGTGTATTCACTGCCGCGGTAGATCTCGGTATGGCCCTTCTGGCGGCCAAATCCTTTGACCTCCACGACGGTCATGCCTTCGACTCCTACTTCGGAGAGGGCTTCTTTCACATCCTCGAGTTTGAACGGTTTGATGATCGCTTCGACTTTTTTCATGGTTAACAGCAATTAGTAGTGTGGTTCACGAATTGCAACGATCAGAACCGTGGGAAGTCATTTTCCTGGCCCAACCTTTTGCAAAAAGGAAATAAAGCCGGAAGCGTGCCAACTCTTCTCTCGATTTCCATTAGGGAACAAAAACCCTGTCCGCCGGGGAGAGCCGCGTTGCAAACCACCGCCCGGTGGCTTACCTCGGCCCATGTTCCGCCCCGCCGCCCTCCTGGCCTCAACGCTTCTCTGCCTTTTTTCCTCCGCCCTGGCCCAGGACTCACCGGTGGAATTGAAGCTGCACTGGGAACCGGGCCAGACCTACGTGCAGGAATCAGACACCGACACGACAAATTTCCTGACTGCCCTCGGCAAGACCAGCGACCAGAAGCTGCGGATGCACCAGACCACGAGCATCACAGTACAAAAGACGCCCCAAGGCCAGACCGAGGCCAAGGTGATGATCGAATCCTTGCTCGGTGAAATGACCTATGAGGGCAAAAGTCACGTGTTCGACTCGAAGAATCCTGGCGCATCCCATCCGGCGCTCCAGCAGATCCTCGGCGGCTCTGCGGGCAAAAGCTTCACCCTCGTCTATGATGAGAAAGGGGCTTTCCTCGATGCCAAAGACACCGCCTCCATGGTCACCGGCGGTGTGGAGCCTGATCTGACCTCCATCGCCAACGCCCGCCAGCTTGCCACGCTATACCGCCGCTCTCTCGAAATGGGACTGCCAAAAATCCCTGTGCGCCCCGGTGACAAATGGATCTCTGATGAAATCGTCCCCTTCCCTCAAACCGGCACCGTCCAGGTGAAGCTCAACGCCAAGTTCGACGGCATCGTCGATCGTGAA
>CAMCWM010000013.1 GCA_945882215.1 Akkermansia muciniphila
GGTTCCAGGCCATAATAGCGCATCATCGTGGCCAGACGCCCGCGGTCGGAATAAGCCGCCACATTGGAAGTGTTGAACTTGGGAGCGGCATTGAATTTTTCCTTGCTCATGTCCAGTCGTGCCACCTGCGCGTTTTTATCCAGAATGAGGGCACGGGGTGGCACGGACGTTGTCTTTCCGCCAAAACCCAAAAAACCACCGCTTGTGGTCACGACCACCTCAACCAGGCGCGCATTGAGCAGGTCAGCGGTGATGAATTTGATTTTGCCCAGCCTGACATTCTGAAGGTTCCAGACTTCCAGACCGATGAGTTCGGTGACATCCTCGGTGGCGCGGAAGACATCCACGTTGGCTGGTGCAGGCCCCCGAGCTTGCAGGGAGAAAGATGTGGCGGCGAGGGCGATGGTGGTCAGTAGTGATTTTAGTTTCATAAAGTTGCTATCTTGTGCCTGCACGAAGCCACGTGTGGTTGCGCCATCTATTGCGGTGGCCAAGCGGCATCTCGATACCGGATTATAGGCGCGGAAACGCTGTTGAAACCATGGGGTGTTCTGCCCACGCATAGCATCTCTTCCTGCTTTGGGGTGAACACCCCATGGCACTCGGGAGGTGCTCGGGCCTATGCTCAGCCCATGAAGACCCATAAGAAGGCGGCTTGAACATGGCACCTCGTTAACCGGTCGGCCAACAACCCAACACTCAGACATTCATGAACATCATCGTCATCTTGCTTATCCTGCTGCTGCTCGGCGGCGGCGGTTACGGCTTCCGTTCTGGCAATCACTACCTGGGTGGCGCGGCCGGCCTCATTGTCATCATTCTCATCGTGCTGCTCGCCACTGGGAGGATTTAGCCTCCCCTCTTTTCTATTTCGCGGCCAGTCGTCCGCCCAATCCTCACCTAAACCCCTCAAACCCATGAAACTCGCTCATTCCTTGCTCCTCCTCTCGATTCTTGCCGCTCTGTCCATCACCTCCTGTGTCGTCGACCCCGGTTATGCTGGCGGCGGCTACTCATCCCGCGGTCCTAGCTACGGTCCCAGCTACCGCAGCGGTTACAACACTTACTCGACACTGCCCCCCAACTACTCTGGGTCCGCCTATTATACTGGAGGCCGCTACTACTCCGGCGGAAATTATCAAACCGGCAGGTACAGCTACCAAGGCAGAACCTACACCAACCGTTACCAACACAACGGACAGTACTATTACGGCGGCACCCACGCGCACTATCCGGGCGACGGTCATGACCATAGCCAGCAACGGATTGAAGTCAGCCCTTACGGTTCAACGAGGACGTCATACCGCTCATTTTAAGCATCCACGATCAGCGTCGGTGAAGGCGCTCAGGAAGTCCTGAGTGCCCAAACCTGCGCGAAATGATGCGCCAGACGCAGCTTCTGCGCCACACGCACCGAGATGACAAACGGATACAACGGCGCTTCGCCGATGCTGTGGGAAATCTCATTCAGCACCGTGGAAAGACACATCCAGCGCTGCAGCCACGCCAGGAACTCCCCGTCCACGATCCCGTTTTGAGGCAGCATTGCGGGCAGTGTGCCTGCCTCGCCTGGCAGCATCACCAGCGGTAGCGCGATGTGTTTCACATGAATGCCCAGGCTTTCGCAGGTCTCCAGACCATCCACGATCTGCAAATAGTGTGCCCACGTCTCCGCCCAGTCCTCCCACGGATGTGACGCCGCGTAGCCGGTGATGAAGCTCTGCTCCCAACCTGCTTGAACGCCGCGCTGGTAGTGCGTGTTGAGTGCCGTGGAGTAGTCCAGCCATTCATCGCCAAAACGCTCTCGAAATGCCAGTCGCAGAGGGTTATCCCAGTTGAGGTCCGACAAACAGCGCTGCCAGAGATAATGCGCGCTCTCATGGCGGAAATGCCCCAGCAAGGTGCGGCTGCTTTCGCCCAGTTGCTGCCGGTTGATCTGCCGGTACGTGTCGTCCGCCTCCTCCAGATTCACTGTGATCACTCCATTGAGATGTCCCGTCGTCACCGTGGGGTTCGAGAGCGTGCTCACAATGTCAAACGCCAGGCCCGCCTGCGCGTTCACCGATTTTGACGGCAGCGTGATGCCCAGACGCAGCATGGTGTAAATGAGCCGGCGCTTTGCCATCTCCATGCGTCCCCACAGCGTCAGATTTCGTCCCATGTTCAGGTCCGGGATTGTGCGGTTCATGCTGCAAGCGACACACAGCGTCCCCTTGGCATCCGCAGGCAGCGTCCAGTTGCACACGCCATGCTTCACGCCATTGGCGCAGCGCTTCATCTTGCCGCCGGGACGCAGCCGCACCATCAAACCCTGCACGGGATCATACCCCACATCTCCACCGCACTTCAGGCATTTGGAACTGCCGAAGAAAAGCACATTGCCACAGTCACAGGTGAATCGTTGCATGAAGAAGATGTAGCAGGAACAAAGCCATCTTCCTCTCGCCGCGTTTCACCGCAATGTCATGCGATTGCGCGTCCTTTCAACGGCGCAGCGTGCCGCTGTGTGGCGTTGGCCGCGTTTTGATTTTGTAGCGGACACTTCACCTCGACCGAAACACCTCGCTCATCAAACACTCGACCATCAGCGTCTTGAGCCCGAGGCCCTGCTTCTTCACTTTTTCCTGGAGGCGGTCGATGACGAAGTCGTCGGCGAGTTCCATGTGGCGGCCGGTGGTGTAGGTGAGGAGCTGGCGGATGAGGTGGCGAGTGAAATGATCGGCGCGAGTATCGTGAATAATTTTTTTGAAGCCGGCGAAGTCTTGATAGGTCTCGCCGGAGGTGAATTCGCCGGTGGAATCTATCTTCGGCGCGGACGTTTTGCTGTTCTTGGGCTTCGGATAGGTGCTGCGCCAGCGACCGATGGGGTCGAAGGTCTCCAAGCTGAAGCCGAGCGGGTCAATCTTTCGATGACACTCGGCGCAGGCGGCGTCGGCGCGGTGTTTGGCGAGGCGGTCGCGGATGGTGGTGGCGCCGCTGACATCGGGATCAATCGCGGGCACGACATCCGGCGGCGGTGGCGGCGGTATGCCGAGGATGTTTTCACTGACCCACACGCCGCGCGTGACGGGTGAGGTCTCGACGCCGTTCGCGCTGACGGTGAGCACGGCGGCCATGCCGAGCAGGCCACCGCGATGCGTGTTGCCTTTGAGGCTTACTTTCTTGAAGCCATCGGCGAGGCGCAGGGTCTTCGCTTCTGGTAGTTCGTAGAGTCTGGCGAGTTTCTTGTCCACGAAGGTGTGCTCGGCGTCGATGAACTGCGCGACGGAGCCGTTGTTCTTGAGCAGATCGCGGAAAAAGAGCCGCGCCTCGGTCTTCATCGAGGTGGGCAGGTCCTCGGCGTAGTAGGCGCGGTAGTTTTCACGCGGCGGGGGCATGCCGCCGAGGTCGCGGAGGTTCAGCCAGCTATCGAGGAAGCCATTCACGAAGCCGCTGATGCGTTCATCGCTGAGCATGCGTTCGATGTGCTTTTTCAGCTCGGCGTCCTGCGTGAGTTTGCCGGACTTCGCGGAGGCGAGCAGCGCTTCATCGGGCGGTGTGGCCCAAAGGGCAAAGGAGAGGCGTGTGGCGAGGTCGTGGGGCTTCAGGGCCTTTGCGGACTCGTCGGTGATCTCGCTGAGGTAAAGGAAGCTCGGCGAGCAAAGGATCAGCTTCACCGCATCGAGCGCAGCCTGTCGCGGCGTGGCTTTTTCAGTGAGACGTTTGTCATAAAGCGCGCGGATGGGCTGACGATCCGCGTCGGTGAGCGGACGGCGATAGGCTTTCTCGGCGAAGGCATTCAGTTGATCGAGCGCTTTGGCCTCTTGGAAGCCGTCTTTGCCGAACACGGCCACTTCTTCGGCACTGGGCTTTTCGGGCACGGGGCCGTGGATCTTGATCTCGCTGATGCGGATGTGCGGGAGTTTGCCATCCTTCAAAATGTGCGCACGACCAACGCCGGAGGAGCCGACATCGCCTTTGAACTCGTCTTTGTACTTTTTATTGATCGTGACGACGGAGGCGCGGGATTCAAAGGGGCCGTTCGGGAAGATGAATCGCGGTGTTTGCCCCGCTTCGAGCCACACACGGAATTTGAACCAAGTGGGCGTGTTGTCCGGCACGACGGCGCTGGCGAGCAACGGCTCGATGGACTGCGGGTAATGGATGTGGCCTTTCGTGACATCGCCCGGCACGACGCCGAGGATGAAGGGCTCGGAGAAGTCGATGCCGAAGATGGCGGGATCGTAATGCGTGTCGCGATGCAGCGCCGTGGCCTCGACCTCGATGTCGTAGAGGCCGGAGACGGGCACGCCTTGCTTGAAGTCCTCGATGTGGCCGTAGCCGCCCTGGCGCGTGTCGGTGTTCGGCTGCTCGTAGAGATTGAGGTAGCGGTAGTTGAAGGCGCTTTTGTGCGAGCCGCTGAGCTCCTCGTATTGCACGAAGTGGCTGTTAAACTTCCAATCCTTCGGCCCCACCGCCGGTTTGCCGAGCCGCGTCTCGACGAGGCGATTCGCGGACTGGAAGTATTGATCGACGAGGAAGCCGGAGGTCACGAGCGACTTGCCGATGGTGTCCATGTGCTGGCTCGTTTTCTCCTTCGGAAAATCCGCCGTGAGGCCCAGCGTGTCCACGCGCCGGCCAAACAGCACCGCGAGCGTGTTTTCATACTCGCGGCTGGAAAGGCGGCGCATCACCGTGCGGCTGCCGCTGCTCTGAAAACTCGCCTGCGCGGCCACCGTGCCATCACGCAGCGCCCGGATCATCGCGATCCGCTCGTCGTCCTTCGGCTGCTCCGCTTTCTTCGGCGGCATCTCCTTCAGAGTGAGCTGATCGATGATGTCACGAGCGTCTATGAGATCGGCGACGGACTTCAACGGCAGTGCGAATCTCTCAAACGCCCGGTCACCCTTCTGCACATCCGCGTCATGGCACTCCAGGCAGTATTTGCCGAGGAACTGCTGCACGACCTTCGGGGCGTCGTCGGCGGCGTGGGAAAACGTGGCCGCAAAGGCGAAGCAAAGTAGCCCTCTCGCTCCGCGAGAGGAGCGTGGGACGTTGAGAGGAGATTTCGTCATCGAACGGAGAAAACGTGAGGTGTTGGCGAGAGCGTTATGCTCATCTTGCGGAGCAAGATGGCTACTTTGCTGGCGCACAGTCGAGGCTGCTCGACATCAAGCAAACCGTCCCGTGCTGCTGCCAAACGAATCCGTCTCCACACCCATCTTCTGGGCGATATCGACGAAGAGATTGCACAGCGGCACCTTGTTGATGCCTTCGCGCGGCACTTCGCGGAATTCGCCGTGCTTGTAGCCGCCGCCGGCGAGGAGGATGGGCAGGTCGGAGTTTTTGTGGGAATTGCCATCGCCCATGCCGCTGCCAAACATCACGGTGGTGGAGTCGAGCAGCGTGCGCTCGCCGTCGTTCATCTTCGCGAGACGGGCCACGAACTTGCCGAAGTGCTCGATCTGATACTTCTCCAGCGCGATGAGGCTGGCGATGGACTCGGGGTCGTTGCCGTGATGAGAGAGGCCGTGCCAGTCCTTCTTGATGCCGAGATGCTGCGGCATGAAGTCGCCGCCGATCTCCAGCGTGGCGATGCGGGTGCTGTCCGACTGCAAGGCGAGCGCGATCATCTCATACAGCAGCGGCAGATCTTCCACGGCGTTGCGGTTCGCAGGCTTTTCAAAGGGTGCTTTCGGCTTCGGCTGGTTCGTCCAGCGCTGGCGCAGTTCCAGGCGCTTTTCCACATCGCGCACGGAGGTCAGGTATTCGTCGAGCTTGTCCTTGTCCTCCTTGTTGACCTGCTTCGAGAGGCGGTTCGCTTCGTCCAAAACGGAATCGAGGATGGAGGCCTGCACCTGGTTTTCCTGCGCTCGACGTGCCTGGCGCTCCTTCGAGTCGGTCACGAAGAGTTTTTCAAACAACTCCGCTGGATTCGTGACTGGCGGCACACGCACGCCCGACTTTGTCCAAGCAATCTGGCAGCCACCATGAATGCCACCTTCCGAGCCCACCGTGAGCGATGGAAACCGCGTCTCAAAGCCCACCTCGTCCGCGAGGAACTGATCAATGGTCACATTGCCATCCGGCCGATTTTGCGCCTCGGAGTTCAGCACGCCCGAGAGGAACGAATGCACCGCAAAGTGCCCGCCCTTCACGCCGTGATCGAGACCGCGCAAAATAGTCATCTTGTCGCGAACGTCCCAAATCGGCTCCAGCAGCGTGGTCTTCTCGTAATTCCGGCCCTGAGTCGTGGGGAAAAGGCTCTTCGTCTGGTAGCCGAGCAGGTTCCCAATCGCCACAAAGCGCCGTGCGCCCATGCCCGCACCTTTTGCCGCCTGGACGGAGCCGCCCACGGTCTTGGCCATGAGCGAGGACATTCCCGGCAGCGCGAGGGTGGAGCCGAGAGAACTGAGGAGGAAGCGACGACGATTCATGAGGGAATTTGGGGGTGAAAAAACGAAGGGAAACAGCCCTTTGTTGCAGCACACAACAAGCCAGAACCGCCCTGATCCTCCAACACCGGCGGGGACTGTTCAGACCATCGGAAGAAGGAGACAATGACTTCTCGTCAGGCAATTCGTCCCTTCAACGGCACACGCGCATCCTTCGCTTTCGGATTCATCGCGGTGATGCTGTTGAGGAAGCTGATCGTGACTTGCTCACCGTCGAACTTGCAGGTCAGCGTGTCGCTGTGCGGCGTTTCGTAGTAGCGCCAGGTCATCACGAGCGTGCTGTCATCCATCCACGTCGCGCTGGCGGCGATTTTGGAAAGCACGGCGCTCTTCGGCTTGCCGCCGGAGATGAGACGTGGCGGTGTGCCTGGGAAGGTGGCCGCGGTCCGATTCCAGCCGGAAAGGCCGCAAATGATGCGATGAGCGTCTGCGACGAACGTGCAGGTGTCACCCGCGAACTCGAAACCGACCTCGGCGAGGCCGAGATCGTTCCCGGCCAGCTTGTAGCGGCGGTTTTTCGCCAGCGGTGATGTCTTGGAGCCGGAAGGCGGCGAAAGCTTCAGGTCTTTAAGGCGCTGTTGAAGCTCCAAGATCGGATCACCGGGGTATGCTGGGGTGAAGTCTGTACCCCCCAACTTTGGCCGGGGTGGTGTTTCTCCAAAAGCGGGCAGCATATGCTTCCACACGAGATCAATCTGCCCCTGCATGTTTTTGTTCTCGCTCGTCATCACGATCACGGCGTCCTGATCCGGCAAAACGATCGTGAACTGGCCGAACGCGCCATCGCCGCGATACGCGGTGCCCTGGCAGCGCCAGAACTGGTAGCCGTAGCCTTGCAGCCAGTCGTTCTTCGCCTTCGGACGGTCCGGTTTGTCGCCGCCGGGCTGCTGGATGTGGAACCGCGTCGCCTCCTCGATCCACGCGGCGGGGAGAAGCTGCTTACCGTTCCATTTCCCCTTTTGCAGCAGGAACTGGCCGAATTTCGCCATGGCCTCCGTCTGGATGCTCAGGCCCCAGCCGCCGGTGCTGATGCCGCGCGGGCAGGATTCCCACCGCATGCCGGAAATGCCAAGTGGCTCAAACAAACGCGGGGTGAGATAATCGAGCACCGTCTGCCCCGTGACCTTTTGCACGATGGCGGAGCACATGTAGGTGGCGGCGCTGTTGTACATGAACTGCGTGCCCGGCGGGTGCGCGATGTTCTGTGCGAGGAAGGTGCGCACCCAGTTCTCCTCCTTCACCACGGTCTGAGTCGGCTCCTTCTCATTGCCGGTGGACATGGTGAGCAGGTCCTTCACGCGCATGGCCGCGAGGTTGTCACTGATCTTTACAGGCAGTTCGTCCGGGAAAAACGACACCACTTTGTCCTCCACGCTCATCTTTCCTTCCGCCACGGCGAAACCGACCGCGGTCGAGGTGAAGCTCTTGCTCATCGAGTACATCGTGTGGACGAACTCCGGCCCGTACGGCTCCCACCAGCCTTCCGCGATGACTTTGCCATGCCGCAGCACCATGAGGCTGTGCAGCTCGAACTTCTCCCGCTCCACCGCGTCGAGGAAATCGAGGATGCCCTGCACCGACACGCCCTCCGCCTCCGGCAGGCCGCGCGCAAGCCTGACGTTGGCCGCCGCCCCGGCATGGATTTTCGGAATGCACAGGCTGAACGAGGCGAGGCTGGCGTGCTTGAGGAAGGAGCGGCGGGAGGGAGACATTGCGACCAGCCTACAATGAGCGGACGCGCTCGAACAAGCGTCGTTTTAAAACCCCGTGTTCGGAAACCAACGGCTGAAGTGGTTTTCATCGAGTCGCGTGAGCGGGATCGTCAGCGGTGTCGGCACGCCGCTTTTGGCCCAGCGCAGCAGGTCGTCTTTGTGGCCGAGATGGCCAAGCACATCGAAAACGTTGCCGGGAGAGTTGTCGGGCCAGCCTTTCATCACCTGCGGGTCCCAGATGGCGACGCCGGGGTCTCCTTTAAGGAGATTGGCGGCGACGTTTTTGCAGAGTTCCGCCGGCTTGCCGGTCTTCCAGGCGATGACCATCGGATAGGCCTTCGTGTTCGTGCCTTTCGTAATGCGGCGGTAGTAGTCCATGTCCACTTGGCCTGGAGTCTTGGTGAAAGAGGTGTGGTAGGCGAACCATGTCGTCGCGAGATCATCCACGAGGCCGCGCTGGATCCAGTTCGGTAGGTCGAGGCCCCACTTTTGGTTGTCCGCTTCTTTGGCGAAGGTGCCCAGCGAGATCTTGTAGCGCTCTTTGCGGCCTTGTATGGCGGCGGTTTCATCCAAGAGGGCTCGCACCTCCAGCATGAAGTCCGTCATGATGGCGGCGCGCGTGGCATGGATGCGGGGATCATCGTCCTCGACTGATTTGGCATCGGCGTTGTGCATCTGTTTGAAGCGCTCGCAGAAGGCATCCTCCCACAGCATCAGCGGCATGCCGCGATTGAAGACGAAGCCCACGCCCTCGGGCTGCAGCTCCAGCGTCTCGCGAAAGATCTCGAGCAACTGCTTCCGCACTTCGGGATTGGCATAGCTCATGTATAACGTCGGCGTGCCGTCGCGGTCATAGCAGCGCCACTCGGGATGGTCGTAGAAGAACTGGCTGTTGAAGGTCTCCTCATACGGCATGGAGCCCACCCAGCCCGCAGGCCGCAGCATGACGTGAAACTCCGCGCCTTGCGCCTTCGCTGCATCGCGTGCGACCTTGAGCGGGTTGACGCCCTTCTTGAACAGCGTCTCCAGCGAGCGCGTGTAAGCGGCATACGCGCCAGTGGGAAAATCAACGGTGCCTTCGCCGGGATAGGTGCCCACCTTGCTCGGATAACACACCAGATCGCTGCCCGTGACCTGGAACCACCACTTGCCGATGTCCGTGCCCTCAAAGCCGCGAAACTCCTCCGCCAGTTCCTCCGCCGTCGTCGGTTTGAACGGCCAGATCCAGCTATGCCCGTCAAACGTGGCAATGGACGTGCGATGCTTCGATTTCGCCTGGCTCGCGGTCACTTCCGCGCTCGTCATCGGCACCAGCTTCACATAACAAACCGTTGCCGGCAGACCTGGCATCGGCGCGATCTCCAGCGACTGCCCTTTCAGCTCCGCCACGGTGACAAAGCACTCTTGAATCACCGCACGCCGGTTTTCCAGCAACGCGAGATTATTCGCCATGCGCCGGAAGACCGGCTCATCGCTCAACTTCGCCTTGATGCCGTTCCCGCCGATGTTGAATCCACCCGAAGTCGTCGAGAGTCCCACATACACGCCATGCCAGCCACGCTGCGTCAGTGGCAGCTTCAGCATGGGCGGATTCGTGGCGCTGTAGATCGAAAGTGCCGTGCCTTTCATCTCCGCCGTCTCAAACGGGATCATCTTCCACTTCCCCTTTTGCCGTTTGCCCGTGATCAGCGCTGCTGCGGGCTCCATCTTCGACAAATCCGTGATCGTCACGGCCTGCCTGACCTGCGAGAGACGACGCGAGTCATGCCGAAAAGACTCCTGTGAGAAGGACTGAAGTGTGAATAGAGCGAGCACCGCAGAAGTTGCCAACCGTGTCATGGAAACGGAAACGTCCTCAGGTGGACGAACTTGTCCGCCGCCGACGAATGGCGAGCTGCCTCATGTTTATGACCGGGGAGATTTGACCTCTGAAAAGCCTTTGCTTCGCAGCATGCCTTGCCATCATGCGCGCTTCCATCGCCCATGCACCCGGAGATCTCCCCCATTGCCGCCGGCCTCGGCATCTCGCCCGAGCACCTCATTCTTCATGGGCGGGACATGGCCAAAATCAGTCTCAAAGCCCTCCAGGAAAAACCGACGCGAGGGAAGCTGATCCTCGTCTCCGCCATCACGCCGACACCGGCGGGCGAGGGCAAAACGACCGTCTCCATCGGTCTGGCGCAGGGTTTGAAAAAGATCGGGCAGAGCGTCGCGCTCGCATTGCGTCAGCCGTCGATGGGACCGGTTTTTGGCCGTAAAGGCGGTGCCACTGGTGGTGGTAAAAGCAGCGTGCGGCCCGCGCATGCGATCAATCTGCACTTCACCGGCGATTTCCACGCCATCACCTGCGCGCACAACCTGCTTTCCGCCGTCATCGACAACCATCTCTTCCTCGGCGACGCGCCTTTGAGGCCGGAGCACGTGCTGTGGAAACGCGTGATGGACATGAATGACCGTGCTCTGCGCATCGTGCGCACCGCCGTGGGCAAACCGACCGAGCGCGTCACAGGTTTCGACATCACCGCGGCTTCCGAGATCATGGCGATCCTCTGCCTGTCCGAATCGTTGCCGGATCTGCGAAAGCGTCTCGAACGCATCGTCGTCGGCTTCACACCGGAGGGCGAGCCGGTCTTCGCCAAAGAATTCCGTGTCACCGGCGCCATGATGGCCCTGCTGCGTGAGGCGCTGATGCCGAATCTCGTGCAGAGCATGGAAGGTGTGCCCGCCTTCCTGCACGGGGGGCCGTTTGCGAACATCGCGCATGGCTGCAACTCGGTGCTGGCGACGCGCATGGCGCTCGCCTATGCCGATTTTGCCGTGACAGAGGCCGGTTTCGCCTTCGATCTCGGCGGCGAGAAGTTCATGCACATCAAATGCCGCCAGGCCGGTCTCGCACCTGCGGCGATCGTCATTGTGGCAACCATTCGCGCTTTGAAAATGCATGGCGGGGCCGCGCTCGACACACTCACGCAGCCGGACTCCGCCGCGCTTCAGCGTGGTCTGGACAATCTCGCCGCGCATCTCGACAGCGCCGCGCAGTTCCAGCGTCCGGTCATCGTGGCGGTCAATCGTTTCACCAACGATTCTGAGGAAGAACTCGCCCTTGTGCATGAGTTCTGTGCCGCTCGCGGTGTGCCCAGCGCCACCGCCGATGTGTTCTCCCATGGCGGTGACGGAGCCATGCAGCTCGCGGAAAAAGTGCTCGCGGCATTGCCCCAAGAGTCCGTGCCGCTGCCCTTCCTCTATCAACCTGACGACAGCGTCGAAACAAAGCTCACCGCCATCGCCACGAAGATTTATGGCGCTGACGGTGTGCAGCTCACCGAAGAAGCGAAAGCCAGGCTCGCGCTCTTTGCCCGCAGCGGATTCGACAAACTGCCACTCTGCATGGCCAAGACGCAGGATTCGCTCTCCGACGATGCGAAGAAGCGCGGTCGCCCGCGTGGTTTCACCATCACGGTGCGCGACTTTGAAATCGCCAACGGCGCTGGTTTCCTCGTCGCTTTGACCGGCACGATGATGCGCATGCCCGCGCTGCCGAAGGTACCCGCCGCCGAACGCATCCAGGTCACGGACGAAGGCATCATGAGCGGCATCTAGCGATGTCTTGCCCCCGCCATGCGCACGCTCTAACCTCCTGTGCGCATGATCCTGGCCCGCACGCTCATCCTTGGCTTCCCTCTGCTCATCGCGGCGCTGGCGTGGTGGTCGGCGGAGACCTCCAGACGCAGCCATGTGCAGGGCAAGGACGGCATCGTCGTCATGCTGCCGCAGAACGCTCCCGCATTGAACCCGTTTCTACCGGACACTGAGGTTGAGCGCCAGATTTCCGACCTCGTGCATGAGCCGCTGCTTCGCATCGGCGCGGAGGGTACTTTGCAACCGGGGCTGGCAGACTCGTGGAGATGGAGCCAGGACGTGACCTGCTGGTTCACTGATGAAGCGACGGCGAAACGCGCGCTGGTGCGTCTCCAGGCGCAAGGGCACCTCGCTTCGGCACGTGTGAAGGGGAACGCGCTGCTGCTGAGCTTTGGCGAGACTGCCATCACCGGTGTTCAGCAGGCGCTGGAGGTCATCGCGGACCTGCAACCGCAGCCTGCGGCGTTCTGGCGCATCGAACGTCAAACACCGTTGCGGGAGGACTGGGACCGCTTCACCGCCACCTCGACATTGATCGGACAAATTCAGCGCGTGTGGTTTGATGGCACGAATGCGTGCGAGTTCGTCGTGAGCGGCCCGGCACAGCGTTTGCTGGATGAATTGCGTGTCGCGCTTGATTCCGGCCCGCAGCAGCCATGCTCGCTCACGTTGCTGGGAGAGATGGGCGCGCTGGTCGAGCCGGTGCTCGATCTCGACATCCGTGCCGGTCGCTTCTGGCATGACGGCAAACCTGTGACCGCCGAAGATGCGCGTGCCACGCTCGAATTTTTGCGCACAAGCGACTGGCCGCTGCCCAATCGCGACGCGTTGTGGCATATCCAGTTTATGCAGGTGCAAAATGACGGCTCACGCCTTCATGTGACCTTCCGCAAGCGATACGGCCCGGCCCTGGCCTCGTTTGCCGGTCTGCCCATGCTGCCCGCCGCGTGGTGGCATCGTCATCCCGCTGCGTCGAAGGCTGATTTCAGCCGGGAATCACCGCCAGGCGCGGGACGCCACCGCATCGCCACCCGGAATGCCCGCTCGCTCATTCTGATGCCTGGGAGGCACGAACAGGAGGCACCACGCTTTCTCTTCAACTTCTCCGTGTCACCACTGATGACGCAGATCGGCATGCGCACGCGCACGGTGGATCTCATTTGGCCTGCTGCGGCGGCGGATCGCGCGCATTTCACGCAGATGCGCTTCACACCTCCACGCCAGCGCCTCGTCGTGCTCTGGAACACGCGGCATGAGATCTTGCAAAATACGCGGTTCCGGGAGGCGCTGGGTCTGGCCACAGACACGAGCTCTCTCATCCGCGCGCTTCCCGGACGTCTCGGCCACGCGGATGCGAGCCTGTTCGCGCCGGGTCTGTGGTTCAGCACACGAGCGGAGCGGCTGCCATTTGATCTCGAAAAGGCACGAACGATTCTCGCTGATGAAGGCTGGCCGCGAGATGTGGAAGGCCTCGCACGCAGGGCGGATCGTTCCTTTCGATTCACGCTGCTCACACCGGCTGGAGACGCGCTGCACCGGCGGGCGGCGGAGCTTCTGGTGGAGCAATGGCGCAAACTCGGCGCGCAGGTGACTCTGGAATCCATCAGCGAGGAGCAGACACTCGCGCAACGTCTGCGAGAGCATCGCTTCGATGCGGTGCTGGTGGACCAGCGCTTCGAAGTTTCATGGGATCAACTGCCGTGGTGGCATTCTTCCCAGGCCAGCCCCGGCGGCACGAACTTCTGCGGCATCACCGATCCGCAGATCGATCTCCAGCTTGAGGCGCTGGCCGGCGAGTTTGATCCCGTGCATGTGCCGGCACGCGTGCGTGAGCTGGAAGCAAAGCTGCTGCCGCTGCATCCTCTGCTCACGCTTTTCACCACCCACGACGAGGCTGCAGCCGTTCCCGGTTTGCCGGGCAGTGAGAGCGCGGCCGTGCCGGGCTGGACGCTGCGCACCCTTGCCGCGCCAGCCCCGGTCCTCCAACTCAAACCACGCATCGCCGAATGACGAGCGCGCCAGACCTCTCCCAACCGCCACGCTGGCTGCCGCTTCGTTTGTTTGGCGGCAGCGTGCTGGCCGCCGTGGTGCTGCTGATGGTGCAAAATCGTTCGCTGGAAAGTTTGCTGGTGTTTGAGGCGCCCGCGCCGGGTTTGTGGATGCGCTGCGGCTCCAGCTTGATCGTACTCGTCTTCGCCTTGCTGCTGGCGATGAGCCTCGGTCTTGCGATCGGGCTGCTCGCACGGCGCATGGGCTCGCGTGTCGAGGTGTGTGCCGCGTTTTTGGGCCGTGTGCTTGCCTGCCTGCCGGTGGTGGCTCTGGCCTGGGGTTTTGTAGGCATCTGGACCGGCAGGTTCGGCCTGCCGGTCGAAACCCTGATGCCGGCGGAACTGCCCCTGGTGCAAAGCATGTGGCAGATCACGGCGGCCCGTCTGCTGTGGGAGTTTCTGGCTCCAGTGCTTCTTCTCGCAGTGCCGCTGACCGGTGAAATCGTGCATTCGGTCGTCACCGATGCTAGGGCGACGGTGGATCTTGATTTTGCACTGCGTGTGCGCGGTGTGCCGGCCGGTTCGCGGCTCTGGCGGCATCATCTGCGCCAGTTGCTGCCGCTGCTGCGCGTGCGCATGCAGTTACTCTGCCTCGTGGCACCGGTTTATCTGATCATCATCGAGGACGTGCTGCGTTTCATGGGCTGGGGCGGCTGGCTGGCGCGTTCCATTCGTTCCGGGGATGTGAACGGCATCGCGCTCGGTTTCATCACTGGAGGCGCGATGATGGCGCTATTGTGCGGGAGCCTGAATCTGCTGCGTGGAAAGCTGCGGTCGTCCCGCAACCGTCTGACCGCGCTCGCGTGGCATCCTTGGGCGCTCTGGGCGCTGGGGCTGATGGCGCTGCAGCCAGTTTCTTCGTCGCCGTGGCTCGTGCTCTGGTTCGCGGTGCTGATGTTTGGCAGCGCGGCATGGCACCATGCCTGGACCAGCGTCGAGAAACAGTTGCCGCTGGAGGCCTCGCTCTCCCTCGGTGCCTCGGAGGGCTGGATATGGCGAGCACACATCGCGGTGGTGCAGCTCCGCATGCTCGCGGCATGGATATGCACCGTCTTTGCGCAGACGCTGCTGTGGATCGCCGCTGCCTGCGCCGTGCAGCAGAGTCTGGTGCAGGAACTGGCCGCGCCGGTGGCGGCGTGGTTCGAGCCCCTGGCGGTCGATTCATCGCAGGACACCTCGCTCATCCTCACTGATCCTACCGCATTGCTTCAAGCCGGCGGCGGCATCGCGCTTGCCGCCTTGTGTTTGATCCAAGTCAGCCGCATCGTTCAACCTCGACCCTCCTGAGCCTCATGTCCGACGCATCCATCTCCAAGAAAGACGTTCCGCTGCTGCGCATTCGCGATTTGCAGATCGAATTCGGCCGCCATGACGCCGAGCCGGTGAAAGCCGTCAAATGCCTCAGCCTTGAATTGAAACGGGGCGAATCCATCGCTCTCGTCGGTGAAAGCGGCAGCGGCAAAAGCGCCACCGCGCTTGCTTTGGCGCGCCTGCTGCCCGAACCGCCCGCCAGCATCTCCGCCAAGGAGATGACATTGAATGGTCACGAGATTTTGAAGATGAACGAGCGCGAGCTGCGGAGCATCCGTGGCAAGGAGATCGCCTACATCTTTCAGGAGCCGAGCACCTCGCTCAATCCGGTGCTCACCATCCGCACGCAGATCGGCGAGGCGCTGGCTTTGCATCGCCCTGATGTCGCGAAAGCAGAGCGTGACGACGAAATCGTGAAGTGGCTCGACAAAGTAGGCATCGTCGATTCGCGCAAACGTCTCCACGCTTATCCGCACGAGCTCAGCGGCGGCATGCAGCAGCGCGTCATGATTGCCATGGCCCTTTGCACGCAGCCAAAGCTGCTCATCGCCGACGAGCCGACTACCGCGCTCGATGTCACCATTCAAAAGCAGATCATGGACCTGCTGGCCCAGCTCCGCCGCGATCTGGACATGAGCATCATCCTCATCACGCACAATCTGGGCATCATCCGCAGCGTGGTGGACCGCGTCGCCGTCATGTTCCGTGGCGAGATCGTCGAAACCGGCCCGGTGGATGAAATCCTCCGCAATCCGCAGCACCCCTACACGAAGGCGCTGCTCGCCTGCGTCCCGCGCATGGGCGCGAAACAGCCACGGCTCAAGGTCATCGACTACGTCCTGCTGGATGCGTGATCGCCATTGCAGCCTGCCGGGCAGTCGTGGTAGTCTCATGGCATGAAAGCGTTCCTCTTCATGTTCGCGGTGGCGGTGCCGCTCAGTGGGCAGGTGATCAATCCCACCACCGGCAAGAAATTTGAAACGCGCGACCTCAACGGCAGCGGTGGCAGCGGCGGGGTCAGCATCAATGCCGCCACGAAGCCCGCCCCTCCCACCAAGACCAAGCTCACTTCCTACTTCATCCTCGGTGATCAGCGACAATGGAAGAGCAAGGATGGCAGGTCGCTGCTGGGAGCCATCATCGCCTTCGAGGATTCGGTGATCGAATTCGACGCCGCCAATCCCGTTGCCGCCCGTGAGGCGGTGGAAAAAGCGCCGCCGGCCAAACTGCCGGACAAGCCCACGCTCATCCGCGAGGGCAAGGTGCGCCTGATGGTGAACAAGAAGCCCGTCGAAGTGTCAATGGATCTGCTCAGCGAGGACGACCGCAAATATGTCGATGATTTAAACGCCAGGCTGCCGAAGTGATTTTTGCATTAAAGGAACCACGCCCAACCACACCTCCTCATGAAGACATTGTTTACCGGCCTCTCGATAGCCCTCGTCGCAGCCTCGTTTTCAGGATGCGCCACTGAACCACCCAAGACGCCGCAGGAAATCGAGGCGGAGGCCCGCGCCGGCAAGGTTCCGGACAGCATTCGTGATCCGCGTCCCGAGATGCCCGGCGTTGGGCCGCTGTCCATGCCGATGCGTTGAGGGCTCTCACACATAATCATGCCTGGGTGGCGTTAGGCACCCGGCGGGTGAGTGCCCGCGACCATTCACCTCCCGTTCCCATGAATGCCACGCGTTCCCTGCTGTTCGCGCTGTGCGGCCTCGCGTCCGCATCCGCGCAGGATTTTTTCTCAGAGCTGTTCAATCCGCTCGTGCCGTTCCCGCCGCTGAATCAGCCGCAGCCCGGCATGCAGTCGCAAAACGGCCCCTGGAACAACGATGTGATCGTGTATCACGCGAAAGCAGACGGCAGCATCGAACAACTGGCCAAATTTGAGCGTGCTGGCGTTCCCACGATCAACCGCATGCCGGATGGCCGCCTCATTGCCGCGCATCAGCACTTCCCGGAGAATGATCCTGCGTCCTTCGACAAGGTGGCGGTTCATTTCTCCTCCGATGAGGGCAAGACGTGGACGGATGCCGTTGTGATGAAATTGAACGGCCTGCCCGAAGGCATGCGCTTCCCGTTCGATCCCACGCTTGTAACATTGCCAGATGGTCGCGTGCGGATGTATTTCACATCGTTGCGCGGCCGCCAGTTCGACGAAGACCTGCCGCGCATTCACTCAGCCATCTCGACTGATGGCATCGAGTACACCTACGAGCCAGGTGTGCGCTTCACCATCGAAGGCCGCTCGGTGATCGACTGCGCTGTCGCGTTGCATCAGGGTGTATTTCATCTCTACTCGCCTGACAACGGCAAACAGCCCGAGCCCGGCCAGCGCCCTAACAACGGCCCGCAGATGCAGCCGACCGACGGCATCGGCTACCACGCCACGAGCACGGACGGTCTCAACTTCACTCGCGCAGACGATGTGAAGGTCGAAGGCCGCCGCCGCTGGCTCGGCAATGCGCAGTCGGATGGCAAAAAGATCACGTTCTTCGGCACGGGCGAAGGCGTTTTCACCGTCACGAGCAGCGATGGCGCGAACTGGCAGCTCGGCGACACCTTCCGCATCATGGGGGCCGATCCAGGTGCAGTGGCGGCCAAAGATGGTGGCTGGATCGTCGCTGTCACCGGTCCGCCACGAAATCAGCAGCCGTCATTTGCCCCCGAAGACCGCTGGCTGTTCGATTGGGCCGAGGAGGTACGATTTTTCGAGCGACCAAGCCCGGACGAGGCAGCTAGCACCACCGCAGAGAAGATCAATCAGATGTGGAGCCGGGTTCAGGCCAAAGGTGAGGGACCGGTGAGGCTGACAAGCTTCCCGCTGCGGCTCGATGACATTGGTTACATCATCCCGCTGGGCAACATGCAGAGCGGGCACACCACGCCGAGCGATCATCTGTATCTCGTGCCAAAGGGAGCCGCCAATCGCCCCAACAACCAGCGAAACGGCCCGCGCATGGACGATCGCGACTTCAGCCAGCTCTATGATGTGGTCGCTGTCGCCGATGGGTTTGTGGTCATGCTGCAATGGCGGCCGAATCCGCAAGGTGGTCAGGCGAAGTATGATCCCAGTGTGTTTGATCGTGAAGTCGATCTGAAAGTGTTCATCGAGCACTCCGCGCATGTGCGGAGCTACGTCGATCATCTCATCGAGGTCGATCCCGCCATCATGAAGGACGTCCCTGGTGGTGTGCAACCAGGACGGCCCGTGAACGTGCGCATTCCGGTCAAAGCGGGCCAGGTCATCGGTAAAATAGGCAACCAGACGTTCGACTTCGCGCTGATCGACACCAGCACCACGCGCAAAGGCTTTGTGAAGCCCGAGCGGTTCCTGTTGCGTGATCCGCAGAAGCCCCACGTCGTGGATCCCTTCGATTATCTCGACGAATCGGTGCGCGCTCCATTGATTGCCAAATGCGCCCGCAAAGTGCCGCCGTTCGGTGGCCGCATCGACTATGACATCGATGGCAAACTCATCGGCAACTGGTATGAGCAAGGCACCGGCGGCTACGCCGGCCTCAACCGCCGCATCGACTACTGGGTCGGCCATCTCTCCCTCGTCTATCATCATCTCGATCCGAAGATCGTGGTTGTCTCCATCGGCAGCTATGATGGACGCGCTCAGCAATTCTGGGTCAAAGGCAACCAGCCCGACCCCGCGACCATCGGTGAGAAGGACGGCATCGTGAAATACGAGCTCATCCACGGCCAGCTCGGCAGCTCAGGTCAGGTTCAAATGCGGCAGGACGGCGACCAAGTGCAGGGCACCGTGCTCTGTCAGGTGCTGCCGGATCGAAAACTGAAGTTCGAGGCATTCCCCGGCAAACGTGGCGATGAGGTGGCAGGTTTCACCACGGCCGCACGCCTCTACGAGCGTTGAAGAACTCTCACGCTCCGCCCAGCGCATAACCCACGCCGCGCACGGTGCGGATGAGCTTCTTGTCGTGGTCCTTGTCGATTTTTGAGCGCAGGCGCTGGATGTACACCTCCACGAGGTTCGTTTCAGGGTCCATGTTGTAGCCCCAGACGTGCTCATAGATCTGCATGCGGCCAAACACGCGGCCAGGGCTGCGCATCAGGTGCTCCAGCAGCTCAAACTCGCGCGTGCTCAGCTCGACGTCCGAGCCATTGCGGCTGACTTTGCGCTCCAGCAGGTTCATGCAGAGATCCTCCACGCGCAGCAGGTGGCTCGCATCGCCCGCCTGGCGGCGCACGACGGTGCGCAGGCGCGCGGCCAGTTCCTCCACGAAGAAAGGCTTCGTCATGTAATCATCCGCGCCGAGGTTCAGGCCCTCGATTTTTTCCGGCAGCGTCGTGCGTGCGGTCAGCAGGATCACCGGCACCGTGTTGCGCTTTTCACGCAGGCCGCGCAGGATGCTCAGGCCGTCGCGGCCCGGCACCATGATGTCCAGCACCAGCGCGTCATACGGCACCGTGGTGGCCATTTCCCAGGCCTCATCGCCGTCGCTCACCGCGTCCACCTGGATGCCCTGCTCCTCCAGTCCTTTTTTGGCAAAGGACAGCAGTTTGGCCTGGTCTTCGACGAGAAGGATGCGCATGCGGCGGATGATGGGGATGCAAAGGGGGATTGTCCACTGCCACATGTCAGCCAGTACGTCAGGTGAGGGACTGGCCTCAAGATAACAAGGCCGGAGATGCCAAGACGTGCGTACTGGTCTATGTTTTCCAAATGACGCCTCTGCTGGCAGTTTTGTTTTTCTTCAAGGCCTCTCCCTCGGCAGCAACGCTGCCTGCGGAGCGCATCCAGGCTGCCGCTGCCTATTCGGCGGCGCATGGCGGCCATGCGCTGCTGATCAAACAGAATGGCAAAATCCTGCACGAGTCCTACACCAATGGTCACACCAGGAGTGAGACCCATCGCATCTACAGCGGCACGAAGGCCTTCTGGTGCCTCACGGCCTTCGCGGCGGAGAAAGACGAGATGTTGAAGCTCGATGAACGCGTGGCCGACACGATCACCGAGTGGCAGGGCGACAAGCGCCGCAGCAAGATCACCGTGCGGCAGCTTCTCGACTTCAGCAGCGGCATGGAGCCGTTGTTCGGCTTGCATGAGAACGACTACAAGGACCGCACCGCCTCGGCGCTGAAAGCTTCGCTCGTCGGCACGAACGGCAAGTCCTTCATCTACGGCCCGGCGGCCTTGCAGGTGTATCACGAGCTGCTCTCCCGGAAGCTGAAGGATAAAAAGCAGACACCCACCCGCTATCTGGAGCGCAAGGTGCTCGGTCCGCTCGATCTCGGCGCGCAGCGCTGCCTGCCGGATCAGCACGGCGCACCCCTGCTCGCTTCCGGCTTCATGCAGACCGCCCGCCAGTGGTCCGAGCTCGGCACCTGGCTGCTCAAGCACCAGGAGATCCAACGCGCTCTCCAAGGCAGCGGTACCAACGCCGCCTTCGCCTTCGGCTTCTGGAACAACCACGCCGCCGAAAGAAAATCCGCCCGCGAAGTCGATGTGGAGTCGATGCTCGACAAGAAATGGTCCGCCCAATCCTGGCGCAACGCCTGCCTCTGCCGTGCCGCTCCCGCTGATTTGATCGCCTGCATCGGCTCCTACGGCCAGCGCCTCTACCTCGTGCCGTCGCAGAAACTCGTCATCGTGCGCTTAGCGAAGGACTCAAAGCCGAATGACGCGCAAATGCTGAGATTGTTGTTTGCAAACGCACCAAACTGATTCCGTAAATGACTTCGATTTACCCAAGGAAATTACACGTCATTTTTTCGGACAATGATCACGCTGATATTGTGCAACTTGATGAGAATACATGGGCGTGTCCAATTTGCGGATTTTCGCTCTGTGGACAGCCTTACGACGAAACCGGGTCTGAATCGAGAGATGTGTGTTCATCCTGTCTGGTTGAATTTGGGTATGAGGATTACATCCCACAAAGAGGCTGTTCTAAAATCATAGGTGGGCATCAGGAGGCGTGGGAACAACTGCGATCAAAGTGGCTCGCCCGAATAAAAATAACTGATGAAGTACGTGCTCAATTGGCAAAAATCGGGGTCTCAGTTTGAGGTAAAAGGGTCGCTGAACTAGAAGAAAGAACCAAGCGAGATGGTTAAATCGAAGAAGTTTAGCGCTGAGCTGGCGCTTCCTCCACCACTGGAATCGCCTTTCTCACGATCATCTTTGAGACGCCGTAGATCAGCGTGCTTTGCTTCGGCCGCCATTGGTAGCCGATGCCGAAGGGGATCATGGGTACTTCGTTGTGGCGATAGTACTCGGCGAGGTCGGGCTGGTAGTGCTGCTTGAAGAGCGAGATCGGCCCCGGATACCAGCCGAAGGCGCGCACGTCCCAGGTGTCGCGCGGGAAATCGCGCCAGGGGATGCCGGAATCGTCCTGCGTCATCGTGTGGCAGTGCGTGAGGAGGTAATCGCGAATCGTGGTGAACTCGCTAAGATGCATGAGATACGAGGCGGACTTGGTGAAGCCGTTCATCATGCCGAGCGAGTCGCAAAAGCGCAGGAAGGAGGCGTCCTGCTTGAGCGCCCAGCTCGCGATGTTGGCGGCGAAGTAGTAGAGCGTCTGCGGCTGGCCCTTGGTGCCAAGGAAGGTGATGCGCGCGCCGGGTGTTTTGGTTTCCTTGTCGGTCAGCACCTTGCCCTCGGCATCGAGCCACACGTTTTCGACGCTCTGAATGTGGCAGCCGCAGCGGGCGAGGAAGACGTAGAGCACCGGCAGCGTGCCGGTGAGTTTAGTGGCCTGCAGATCTCTCTTCATGTCGGCAGTGATGAAGAAGCTGAAGCTGAGCGAGGCGTTGAGCGTGTTGCGCAGATTGCGCAGCGATGCACCGAGTTCGCCCTCGCTGAGCTTCGTCACGTCAGGCGGTAGCCCCACGGGTTCCACCGCAGCCAGCACGTAGGTGGAGGCATTCGGGAAGAACGTGTGCGCGTGTAGGAAGTCCGGCCCGCTGAAGACATAGAGCAGCGGTGCGGTGTCGCTAGCGGCTTCCGGGAGGCCTAGTGACGCCCACTCGCGAATCGGCCGGAGCTGGCGCTCTTCCGCATCGGCCCAGGCGGCGTCGAGTTCTTTCGCGTGTGAGTTGAACTCGCCCCGTATGGCCAGTTTTGCGAGCGGCGAGCCTTCCTGCGGCAGTCCGGCGAGGAAGCGTGCCTGATCATTCGGCGTGGGCGGCTCCGCGAAGGCGGTTTGAACGAGAACGAGCAGTGCAACGAGGGATTTTTTCATGCGGCACGTGGAGTACGCGGTGAGACGAGGTAAATGATCCAGCCGAGCAAAATCAATGCCAGACCGTAGAGCGAGGCCTCGCGCGTCACGGTGTCGAGCATGAGGAACACCATCATCCACAGGCTGATCGCCAGGAACAGCAGCGGCGTGAACGGATAGCCCCAGCAGCGATACGGGCGCGGCAGATCGGGCTGCTTGATGCGCAGCACGATGAGGCCGACCACGGTGGCAAACGAACCGAGCTGAATGCTGAACTGCACCGCCGTGAGCACCGTGTTGAAGCTGGCGGTGAGCAGCAGCGTGATGACGATGGCAAGCTGCACAAACAAGCCGGTGACAGGCACGCCGCGCTCATCGCATGCCGCCAAGGGCGCGAGAATTTTCATGTCCTCACCCATCGTGTGCAGCACGCGCGGTCCCAGCCACGTCATCGCGCTGATGCTGGAGGCGAGGCCCAGACAGATGAGACCGGACATGATCTTGCCGCCGGTGATGCCAAAGATGTGCTCGGCGGCGACATGGCCCACATCCAGCTTGCCGGCCAGTTCGCTCATCGGCGCGGCATTCAGGAACGTCGCATTCAGCGCGAGGTAAAGCACGGTGACGAGCAGCGTGCCCAGCGCGATGGCCTTCGGCACGTTGCGCTGCGGATTGCGGATCTCGCCGACGATGTAGGTGGCCGCGTTCCAGCCGGCATACGAGTACATGACATAGACCAGACTTACCGCGAAGGGCCTGCTGGAGATGAGCTTCACATCCTCCTCCGCAGGCGTGAATCGCACCGGCTGCCCCGTCGCCAGCCAGTATCCCGCGCCGATGAACACGCAGATGAGCGTCACCTTGAGCCAGGTGGCCAAATTTTGAAAGCGGGCGGCCACATGCACGCCTCCCACATGCACCAGCGTGATGATCCACACCATGACGAGCGACCACGTCGTCGCCGGCGCGTGGGGAAAGATGGTGGAGAAGTATTTGCCGAAGGCCATCGCCGCCAGCGCGATGGGCGCGGCAAAACCCACCGTGATCGACAGCCACCCGGAGAGAAACCCGACCGCCGGATGAAAAATGCGCGAGAGGAAATGATACTCGCCACCGGAGCGCGGCAGCGCCGCCGCCAGCTCCCCATAGCACACCGCGCCGCAGAATGCGCACACGCCGCCGACCAGCCACAGCATCATGATCGTGAAGCCGGAGGGCAGATCGCCGACCTGAAATCCCAGCGAGGTGAACACCCCGGTGCCGATCATGTTTGCCACCACCACCGCCGTGGCCGTGATCAGCGAGATGCCCTGCGCGCGTGTGGTGCTCATGGGGGCGATGGCTACGCCTCGTGTGCGATGCCGTCAACATTCGCGATCTCAAATGGAGCCTTCTTTGCCCACACAAGGCTTGCCATTTCTCACGGGAGAGCTACTCTGCGCATGTGAAGCCTAAGTCGCGCCATCCAAAAACTTTCGCCGTCCTGGTTGAAAGCTGTGTGACCAAGCCGGTGTGCCACCGACTGGCCGCCAGCCGAGCTTAAGCGGACAGCCCTGTTGATTGGGGACTGTCCGCCTACCCAAGCAGGAAACCAGAGCCCCTGCTTTCAACCCAGGCCAACGCCATGATGCGTGAGGCTTTGCTCTGGCTTCAACACCACCCCGGTGCCTCTACATCCTCGTCCTCATGGGCTGACGTGTCGAGGCGCTGTGTGCCCGCATGTGCAAACGCGCGGGACGGACCTGTTTTGCTTACAACCCAGACACTGAACACCCACTTATTGATAGTTATGAAAATGTTAGACCAACTTTTGCATCGTGAAGACCGCCCCGTCCATGTGGGCAGCGCCCTGCGTTTCGAACGGCCCTCGTGGCTTGTCACCTGCGTGATCAGGCGGCGGGAGCCCTTCGGCGTTGTTTCAACCGAGGCCGGCTATGAAGTGGCCGCGCACAGCGAGGATGAGGCACGGGACGCCGTGCGCTCCTACGTGCTGCAGTCCCGGCCACGTGACGTCATCGAGTCCATCCAGTCCACGCGCCAATCACGGCGCTAAGGCTCCCTGAGTCCGCAGAGGTGTCCACTTGGATGAGGCTCCTGCCACCCACGGCAGGAGCCGCTTCCGCATGCCTGCGCGGCAGCACTTTAATCCCAATTCACACATCGATTTTTATGAACTCTTTTTCCATCACACATTATGATCGCGTCACCTTGCGTCCTTTGAACGAGCTGGGCGCGTTGCATGAGCCCGACATGACCCTTCAGGTCGTGCCTGCCTATGAGGCCGATGCCGACAACGGTTTCATTTCCGAAGAAGCGCCGCTGGGGCGTGCCCTTCTGCGCCACCGCCATGGCCAGACGCTCAGCCTTCAGGTTCAGGGCCGCACACTTTCCATGCGCATTTTATCCGTGGAAAAGCTGCCGAGACCGCAGCTCGTCGTGACTTGATGAGCAGCATAAAAGGTGCCGTTTCATCGCCAAACGCAGGCTTGCCACCCTCGGAAATACAGATTCATTTTCCCCATGAAAACGACATCCTCACATTTGACCAGGGGGGTGATCATCGCGGTCAGCCTGCTGGTTCTCTCGCAAGCATGGCGGGCAAGCAAGCGGCCGGAGACCGATCCGGTATCTGATAAAGTCATCGCAGAGCTGAAGAGAGAACTCTACAGGCCGGAAACACCCTTAAAGCCGCTGGTTCCCTCCGAAAGTTCCATCGAGTTCGTTCGCAAACTACAGCGGCCGCACGACCCGTGGAAAGATCCCACCGATCCCGACCACGTCTGGCATCAGCAGCGGCAGCGCGCGAGCGAACTGCTGCTCCGCCACGACCTCCCTGCGCTCGACAAATAAACACACATCTCTGGGAGAAGGCGGCTCGTTCCTCCCCGTCGAAGGTGGGGAGGGCTGAGTGTATGCATGGCAAAACGGGCTTGCCGGATTCTGGCAAAGTGGCTTCAATTCCCGCCATGAAGACATCCTCGAAAATTCCCAGAGGATTCATGATCCTCGCCGCGATCGTCGTGCCCGCTTTGTCATGGTGGGGAAGCTGGCGTTATCAGGCTGCCAAGGAAGCAGATGAGGCCCGGATCAAGGTCGAGCGAAAGCATGCTGAAGAGAAGCACCGGATAGCGCAATGGCTCCAGCAGCATCAGCAGCGACAGATGAAAGACGTGTTCGCTGAATGGAAAAAGAGCTCCGACGATATCAGCAAGCGGCTGACGGAGCTGGAAAAGTCCCGCCAGTCGGTGGAGAAGGGCGAAAACAAAGATGGCTCGCTTCCCGGCAATCCCAGGCTCGATGTGATCAAACGGCAGTTGGCGGAGTTAAGGCAAAAGCAGGAGGAGCTTCGCAGGAGACAGGCAGCAGGTTCCCTTGAGGTTTTGCCCATCATCAAACGCACCTCCTGGAACGGCCAGACCGATCCTGACAGCCTCTGGCATGATCAGAGGCGTCAGGCGAATCAGATACTGATGGAGCATGGCTTGCCGACGCTGGACGGACGGGGTTCTCTCCCGGACAGCCCCTCCTTGCCCCGGTCTCCGCAGGTAGGTGGCCAAAAATAAACGGGAATTCATCTTTGCCCCCACGGTGGCGTTAACCGGCCGGGTTTCCATGCAGGTGTAATCCAATTACACCCAGCCATGAAACTCGCCCTTCCTCCCGTCCTGCTTTGTCACAACGGCCACCAGCAGAATCGCGACATTCCTGTCGTTCAGCCCGCCGCACCTGCCGCCCAGAGTTTGGCGTTTGATTTTCACACCATCACCTGGCAGGCCGACGGTTTCGGCTTTGATGCCACCACCGGCGAGTTCTTCACCGCCAGCCCCACGGCATTGCTCGTCATGCAGTCGCTGAGCGAGAAGCTCCATCGCCAGCAGATCCTCGACCGCATCACCGCGACCTTCGAAGTCACTCGAAGCACCGCCGAACGCGATCTCGAGTCTTTCCTGGCCGAACTCGCGCACCTCGGCCTCGACGACACCGCCAACTGAGAACCGCGAACCGCGAACTTGCTTCCTCCTCCCATGAATTCCTCCCCAGTCATCGCCGTCACCGGCCTCCATCGCGGTGAAAATCCCCAGCCCGGCTCCGCGGTCATCCGCAGCCTGCGCCGCGTTTATCCGGAGCTGCGCATCATCGGACTCGTCTATGATTCGCTCGAAAGCGGCCTCTTTAGCGAGGAAGACGCGCCAGATGCCGCTTTCACGCTTCCCTATCCCTCCGCAGGCATCGACGCCTTCTGGAATCGTCTCGATGCGATTCGCGAGACCGAGTGTTTTGACGTGCTGATTCCCTGCCTCGATGCTGAAATGGCTCCGCTGGTCGAATCACCCGAAAAACTACGCGAACGCGGCATTCACGCCTGTTTGCCGTCCTGGCAGAGCTTTCAAGCTCGCGACAAATCCAAGCTCACCGAGCTGTGCGAGCGCACGCACTGTCGCACGCCGCAGACCATCGCTGTGAACGACGTGAACTCGCTGCATCAGGCCGCGGCGACGTTCGGTGGTAGTGTCTTCGTCAAAGGCCGCTACTACGAAGCACAGCTCGCTTCGACGCCCGCCGCACGCGAAGCCGCTTACTGGCACATGATCGAGCAATGGGGCGCTCCGGTGCTCGTGCAGGAGCGCATCGAAGGCGAGGAATACAACGTCATCGGCCTTGGCGACGGTCGCGGCCACATCCTCGGCTCCTGCTCCATGCGCAAGATGCTGCGCACCGCCAGCGGCAAAGGTTTCGGCGGCATGGTCGTGCGCGATCCGCAACTTGATGCCATCGCGCAATCCCTCATCGCGGAACTGCGGTGGAACGGCCCGTTTGAACTCGAATTCGTCAAACCCGACGGCCCACGCAGTGACTACAGCCTCATCGAGATCAATCCACGCTTCCCCGCCTGGTGCGATTTTCCCTCCACGCTGAACTGCAACCTGCCCGCTGCCGCTCTCGAACTCGCCCTCGGCTGGCAGCCGCGCGAACCGCTGCGTCGCGCGACTCCCGGCAAGTTCTTCATCCGTCACGCCATCGACATGACCGGCGACATCCGCGACCTCGCCGCCTTGACCACCACCGGCCAGCTCATCCGCCAGCCCAGTGAACCCATCGCACACGCTGCCCTCACTCATAACTCTTAACGCCTAACCCTTCGCCTCATCCTCCCATGAGCACGCTTCTTCAATACTCGCCTCCCACCATCACGCGCCACCTCCATGGCTCGCAAAGTGCCACGAACCGCAATCGCAACGCCCATGGCGGTCGCACGAACGTGTGCGAGCGCATCGACGGCGTGCCCGTCGCCGATCTGGCCGCTCGTTTCGGCTCGCCGCTCTTCGTGTTTTCCGAACGCACGCTGCGTGATAAAATTCGCCGCGCTCGTGAGGCCTTCGAGAGCCGTTATCCGAACACGCGCTTCGCGTGGAGCTATAAAACAAACTACCTCAACGCCATCTGTCGCGTCTTCCACAGCGAAGGCAGCATCGCCGAGGTCGTGAGCGAGTTTGAGTATGAAAAAGCACGCCGCAACGGCATCGCCGGACGCGACATCATCTTCAACGGCCCGCACAAATCCCGCGCCGGCCTCGAACTCGCTGTAACCGAAGGCGCAATGATCCAGGTCGATAACTGGGACGAACTCCTGCTGCTCGACACCATCGCCAAAGAACAAAACCGCAGCATCGACATCGCCATCCGCTGCTGGCTAGATGCGGGCATCCAGCCCGTGTGGAGCAAGTTCGGCTTTGGTGTCGAAAACGGTGAGGCCTGGCGAGCCATCCGTCGCATCGCCGAAAGCAAAGGCCGCCTCCGCCTGCAAGGCCTGCACACGCACATCGGCACTTACATTCTCGAACCAAACGCCTACAAGGTCGCCGCTGAGAAGCTCGTCACGCTCATGGAGCGCTGCCGCGAGAGCTACGGCTGGAATTTACGCTATCTCAATCTCGGCGGCGGCTTCCCATCACTCAGCACGCTGCATTATTCGTATCAGCCCGCTGAGCAGATCGTCCCTCCCATCGAAAAATACGCCGAAGCCATCACCAGCGTGCTGAACACGCTTCCTCGCGACCGACGCCCGCGTCTCTACCTCGAAAGCGGCCGCGCCCTCGTCGATGAAGCCGGTTATCTCATCACCAGCGTCGTCGCCGTGAAACAAACCACCGCATCAGGTCCGATCACGCTCTCTGGCAAAGCCAACAAAGGCCCCGCTTATGTGCATGAAACCGCCGGAACCGCCTACGTCGTCGATGCGGGCATCAACCTGCTCTACAGCGGCAATTGGTATCGCTTCGATGTCAAACCGGCCAAGGCCATCCGCGAAGCCGCGCCGCAACCCGTCAAACTCTACGGCTGCCTCTGCATGAACATCGACGTCATCCGCGAGCAGGTCTCCCTGCCCGCCATGACCACCGGCGATCACCTCGTCATGCATCCCGTCGGTGCCTACAACATCACCCAGAGCATGCAGTTCATCACCTACCGCCCCGCCGTCGTCATGATTGGCCTTGATGGTCGCGTCGATGTCATCCGCGAACGCGAAGACCTCGATTACGTCCAGCGCCTCGAACGCGTGCCGGATCATCTGCTCGCAACAACGCGTCTATAAATCGTCCTCGTCCTCGATCAATCCGTTCCGCAGCATCGCTGAATCCTTTTCAACCCCAAAGCCATGAACCCAATCCCATCAACCTCCCTGATGGACTTCACGGAAGCCCCGCCATCCAGCAGCGTGCTGGGGCGTCTCAAAGCGCAGTTGATCTCGCTGCGTCCACTCCTACAAAAGCTTGCGTCTCCTTTTCTCGATGTCGCTCGTGCCGCCAGTTCCATCTTCCTTTGCGGAAGCTGGAAGGCCGGAGCCCTGCTTTGCACTTCGCTGCTGCTGGAGCCACGCTACTTCGTCTTCGCCATCATCGCCACGTTGCTCGGCAGCGGTTTGGCGAAGCTGATGCATCTGCCCGCCGCGATGCGGAAGGACGGAACGCTGCTCTACAACGTCTTCCTCGGCGCTCTTGCCGTCGCCTGGATCACGCGGAACACCACGCTGCCGCCGGTCGCGATTTACGGCATGCTCGTCATCGTCACTGTTTACACGCTGCTTCTCTCTGCGGCATTATGGCACTGGTTTCCGCTGCGTGCAGGCCTGCCGCCGCTCAGCGCGGCCTTCGTCATCACGTTCGGCACGCTGCTGACCTTCTTCCCTCTCGCCGCCGCTGCCTCCGCCATGCTGCCGTTCGCGCTTCCGGCGGAACCGGCGCTGCCGTTTATAGTCGCCGCGTTTCTGCGCAGCATGGGCACGATTTTATTCCTGCCAAACGTGTGGGCCGGCCTCGCTGTCACGCTTGCGATCCTCGTGTGGTCACGCGTGGCGATGATCAATGCCGTCGCTGGTTACGCGGGCGGCATCGTCATCGTGAAACTGCTCGAAGCCTGCGGCTTGCAGTGGTTTGGCTGGTTTGCGGGCCACAATTACCTCCTCGCCGGCATGGCGCTCGGCGCGGTGTATTTCGTGCCTTCGTGGAGCAGCCTCGCGCTCGCCTTTGTCGGCGGATCAGTGGCCGCGCTGCATGTCGCCGCCGTGCAGCACTTCCTGCGCGGCTCAGGCTGGGAGTATTTGCCGCTGCCATATCTGCTCACCATTTGGAGCATGCTCTGCTGCCTGCGACTGCGCGAAAAATCCGGTTCCCTGCTGCCCACCACCGGCACGTTTGACAATCCCGAAGCCGCCGCAGCTTCCATCGCCCTCGCCAACGCACGCTTTCCGCATCGCAACGAAACACACGTCCTGCTTCCGACCTCACGCGAAGTCATCGTCACTCAGGGATTCGACGACAAGCTTAGCCATCGCGGTGACTGGCAGCACGCACTCGACTTTGAAGTCCACGATGCCGCCGACAACGCCTGCCCGACCGGCTGCGACGACGATTTGAGCCGCTACTACACGCAGGGCCTCGAAGTCCGCGCTCCAGGCAGCGGTGAGATCATCCGCGTCATCGACAGCGTGGCCGACAACGCGCCCGGCGGCTGCAACTTCGCCCACAACTGGGGCAACCATCTCATTCTCCGTCTCGACTACGGCGGCATCATCAAGCTCGCGCACTTCATGAAGAACGGCATCGCCGTCAAAGCCGGCCAGCGCGTCACCGCCGGCGATCTGCTCGGCTACTGCGGCAATTCGGGTCGTTCACCGGTGCCGCATATCCATCTGCACACGCAGGCCAGCGCTGAGACCGGCGCGCCCACCTTGCCCTTCTGCCTCGCGAACTTCTTCACGCGCACCGAAACCGGTTTGCAGTGGAACTTTGCCAGCGTGCCCAAAGTTGGAGCCCGCATCGCACCCGCGACGGTCTCCAGCACCGTGCTGGGCACGCTGGCCCATTTTGCGCCGGGAACGGCCAGCTATCGGTCGGATCAGGCAGACCGCACGGATCTCCGCATCACGCTTGATGAATCCGGTCGCTACATCTTCCAAAGCGGCCCAGACAGCCTCACCGCCGTCCTCGGCCTGCACGCGTTCCAAATCACACAAAGCCGCCTTAGCGGCGCTTCGCAGCTCCTGCGTCTTCTTTCGTTCGCCATGCCCACCGTGCCCTTCGCTTATCAAAGCGGCATGAACTGGGAGGATTGTGTCGCTTTGCACGCAAAGCAGCACGGTCGGGCATTGGCGGGCGCTTTTGCACCCTACCTCGGGCACAAGACCCAGCGCGTCATCACGCGCCACGCGCTGCATCCCACCCGAGGGCGCCTCCAGCTCATCACCACGCTGCCGGATGCTCCGGCTGATCTCCCGCAGGAGTTCGAGCTCACCCTCGAACCAGTTCTTGGCCTCACCAGCCTCATCGCACGCTTTCAAAATCACACCCTCACCTTCACGCAAACCTCATTCACCCCGACACTGCCCGACGGCACCGCCGAATAACTCCTCCCACCATGAAGACAACCATCGCCATCCTCCTGCTCTCCGTGTCGTTCCTGCGCGCGGCTGATCCGCAAAAAGCCGCCGAACTCTGGCAGCAGTCGCTCACCGACGAATCCAACCAGGACTACGCCGCCGCGCTCAAAAACGTGTTCGACTTCAAAGCCGCCGGTGGTGAGACCTACCTCGCCACGATTCGCGCCGCATGGCTCTCCTATCTCGCCAAAGACTACGACAAGGCCGTCCAGTTCTACACTGCCGCCGCCAAGCAGGAGCCACGCGCCATCACGCCGCATCTCGGCCTCACCTACACGTTTCTGGCGCAGCAGAAGCCCAAGGAGGCGCTGGCCGCCGCCCGTAACGGCCTCAACATCGACCAGTACCATTTCAAGCTGCTGCTCATCGCCGGTGAGTTGCTCTTCAATCAAGGTGATTATCGGAAGGCCGAGACCTACTTCGATCGTGCGCATCATCTCCAACCGGAAGATCCCATCGCCATGAGCTGGCTCGGCTGGAGCCAGATCGGTGCGGGGCAGCCCAAGCTCGCCGCGCCCACGTTTGAGAAACTCATGCAGATCAATCCTGACGGCTATCTCGTGCGCGACGGATTTGCCGTCACCCACGCCCCGCCTCAGGGTGGCCCTGGCGGACCCGGAGGACCACCTCCGCGTCCGCGCTGACCGCTCCCATGCCGCACTTACTCAATTCGTCGAGCCATGCGACTGGAGCATGTTCAGGGCGTGCCGTCTCAAAGATTGCCGCGCACGCAGGATCGCCTAGAGTGCCGTTCGTGATCTCCGACCTGCCGCCCGCCGCATGAAATCCCTTTTTGACCACACGCTCCGCGGTTTCGGCCAGATGCTCGTGGCCAATGACCGCTTTACCGGAGCGTGTGTGCTCATCGGTCTTTTTTGTCTCTCCATCGAATCCGCCCTGATGAGCCTTGGTGGCGCGCTGCTGGTCTCTGCGCTCGCCAAATGGCGTGCACACGATGACACGGTGCTCAAAACCGGCCTGTTCAGCGTGAATGGTGCTTTGCTTGGCGCGTTGTGGCTGCTGTTTCCGCAGGTGCCGCTGTGGGCGCAGATCGTCGCCACCGCGCTTGGTTGCGCGGCGATGGCGTTCTTCTTCGTGCCCGTCGTGGAGCGCATGCATGCGCGGCGATCTCCATACGTGCTCTTCAGCCTGCCGTATGTCGCCGCCGCGTGGGCCGCGCTGCTCGCGCTGATCTTTTTTGGCGTCCATGACGCCGAACTCACGCGCGGCTGGCGTGCGCTGCTGGCGAATCGTTTTGAGAAGGCTGAGAAACACTTCCTCAACACCGAGGTCAGCACCGACATGGCCGAGGCCTACCGCTGTGCCGGCCTGGGTTGGAGTTTGTACCGGCGTGGCGATCAAGCCGGCGCGCAGACCGCCTTCTCACGGGTGCTCTCGCTCAAAACCGGAGTTGCTGACGCTTACGATGGTCTCGGCTGGAGCCGCTTTCGTCAGGGGCGGCACGAGGACGCGCGCCTGGCCTTTCAGCGGGCCGTCGCGCTCGATTCCTTCTTCGCGGATTCGTGGGATGGCCTCGGCTGGTGCGCGATGCAGGCCGGCAACACCGAAGAAGCCCGCCGTCATTTCACCGCGGCGGCCTTGTGCGCCCCGTTGTTTGCAGATGCCTTCACCGGTCTCGCCGCCACGCTGCCGGAGGGTCGTTCGAAGAGCCTCGCCACATCCTGGAGCCGGGTGCTGGCGCAAAACGTCAGCTCCGGCGCTCAATTCACCTCTTCACGCATGTTGCTGTGCTGGATGTGGTTCTTCATCGGCGTGCTCGGGCACTCGCGGACTTCGGCGTTCATGGCGCTGGCCGCCGTGGCCTTGTGCCTCGGCGGTTCATTCTGGCTGCCCAGCTTTGGCGATCCGGCATTCGCCATGAACGCCATTGTCATCTTTCTGGCTCTTGGTGGCCATTATCTACGACTGAGCGCCAAAACCCTCACCTGGACGCTGCTCGTCACGACGGCTCTCGCGATCTTGCACACGCCGCTCAGTGAGGCGCTACTGCGCCTCGGCCTCCTCCCGCTTTGGCTGCCTTTCAATCTCGCGCTGCTCGGCAGCATCGCCTTTTTTGGCTGGCTTCATCGCAAAGGTCTGCGCGACGAGCGCGTCCCCCTTGATTGGACCGCCACCACACCTGCTGAGACAGGTGCCTTCCTGGCGCGGCGGGACGTCGGATCCTCACCTCAGCTTCCGGCCAAAGTGGGCCTCAAAGTAAACGCCGAGTGAGTCTGCCAGCGCCTGCGCGAAGCGGCGTTGGTTTTCTGGCCGGTCGCGCACATTGTTCCATGGGCATTCCACCTGGATCGCGCTCACCGTGCCTCCATCGCGGGAGCCATGAGCGGCGATGTCATAGACGCCGCTGAAGTAGCCTGCCAGAACGCCGGGATATGACTTCGTCGGACTCGGCAGGCAGCGAAAACCGCGAGACTCCAGCAATCCGCCGAGGCTCTGCGGGCCGCGCACCAGCTCCGCAAAGCTCTGCGGTGAGCGCTTGTCCAGGTCGCGGATGCTCGTGCTGGCGATCAGCGCGGCATTCGCATTCAATTCGGTATCGCTGGCCTTGAGTTGCTCGCCCTTGATCAAATAACCCAGCTCCACCCGCTGGTCGATGTGACGGTGGCCGTGGATGTCCAGCAGCAAACCCATCCCGTGCTTCTTCATCACCGTTTCGCAGGCTTTCTTGGCACCATCATGAAAGCGGTGCCACGCCGCCTCCGCCGTCGGCTCGCCCTGCGCCGCCTCTTTGAGCTCGCGGTTGGGATCGAGCATCGAGCGGTGCAGGCGGGCGAAAATCGCATGCGGTTTGCCGCCGTAACGTGACTCCAGCTCCTCAATGATCATCTCGGACAGCGGCGCGGTGTTGGCATCCATGCCCGTGACGCCGTAGCGCCGCGCCAGCACGTTATCCGGCTTCAAGGTGCCGCCGTGGGGCACGGTGAGGATGATCGGCAGCGTGCCAGGGCGCACCTCGATGAGCTGCTCAAGCGCGGGCGTCTGCGCGTGAAGCGTGGTGGCCAGAAACAGGTGAAAAAACAGCGTGCGCATGGTGATTCGCAGTGAAAGACAGTTCGCCGCCGCTTGTCACGTTTTTTCTCGCTCATGATCCACCGCATTCTTCTCCCGCTTCTTGTTCTGACCTCCGTCTCCAACGCCGGCAACTGGCCTGAATGGCGCGGCCCCTCGGCCCAAGGCCAGGCCAATGCTTCAGGCCTGCCTGAAACGTGGAGCGAAACGAGCAATGTCGCGTGGAAGACTCCTCTGCCCGGTCGCGGCCACTCCACACCCGTGATGTGGGGTGATCAGATCTGGCTCACCACCGCGATTGAAAAAGCCGCGACACCTGAGGAAGCCAAACGCCGTCTCGAATCGAACACCGGCGACCAACCGCTCGTCGTCCTTTCCTCCGTCAGTCTGCGTGCTGTCTGCGTGGATCGAAACAGCGGCAAAATCCTCCACGACATTGAATTGCTGAACGTCAAAGACCCGCAGTGGGCGCATCAGCTCAACAGCTATGCCTCCCCAACACCCGTGCTCGAAGAAGGCCGCCTCTACGCGCACTTCGGCTCCTTCGGCACCGTCGCTCTCGATACGAAAACGCTGAAGGTGCTCTGGAAAAACGAAGAACTGCATGTCATGCACGAAAACGGCCCTGGCTCCACCGCCGTGCTGCAAGGCGATCGTTTGATCGCGCATTTCGACGGCAGCGATCAGCAGTTCATCGCCGCCTTCGACAAGAACACTGGCAAACTCGCGTGGAAGACACCTCGAAGTGGCGAGATGGACCCGCGTCCGCAGCAAAAGAAGGCCTACGGCACGCCGCTCGTCGTCAGCATCAACGGCCAGCCTCAAGTCATCAGCTCCGCCGCCAACAACATCTACGGCTACGATCCCCAGACCGGCAAAGAGCTGTGGAAGATCCACTACGGCGAACTCGGCTTCTCCATGTCCACCGTACCCGTCGCCGATGATCAGCAGATCTACTTCAGCACCGCCTTCGGCAAATCAGTCGTGATCGCCCTCAAACACGCCGGAGTGAAAACGCCCGAAGTCGCCTGGCGCAATAACAAGAACGCTCCGAAGATGTGCTCGCCCGTGCTGCACAACGGCCTGCTCTTCTACGTCGATGACGGCGGCATCGTGAGCTGTGTGGACGTGAAAACCGGCGAAGCTTTTTACCGCGAACGCATCGGCGGCAAATTCAGCGCCTCGCCGATCCTCGCCGACGGCAAACTCTACTTCGCCAGCCGCGAAGGCGTCGTCACCGTCATCGCCGCCGCCAAGGAATTCAAAATTCTCTCCCAAAACACCCTCGACGGCTCCCTCATGGCCAGCCCCGTCGCCGATGGCAGCGCCCTGTTCCTCCGCACGGACAAGGCGCTGTACAAGATCGGGAAGTAAAGAGCCAGCCCCGCGCTTGCGTCACTCAAAACGACGAATATTCTTTTGCCATGACGACAGTGGCTCAAATTGAAGACTCCATCCGAACTCTTCCGCCCGAAAGATTCCTGGAACTCCTCGGCTGGATGAGCGAGCGCCATCTGGAGGTGCTGCGCGAGCAAAACGATGGCTGCGAGTCGCCTGAACTCGAAGCCGAGATGCTCAAGGCTCTCGACAGCCCGCGACTGCCAATCACGGATGAGCTTTACGAAGGCATCCGCCAACGTTGGCGTGATAAAAAGACGGCCCGTGAATCATGCTGAAGTCCGAAATTGGGACTGAGGCTCTGCGGGATCTTGATCTGCAATACGAGTGGTATGCGGACAAGGCAGATGAAGATGTTGCCGAGCGCTACTTGCGGGCTTTTCACGAGACCAAAGAGCTGCTCTGCCACCAATCTGATCTCGGGCGCATCCGCAAGTTTCGTGACCGCCGCCTTGCGCAACTCCGTTCTTATCGCATCGAGGGATCGTTTGAGAAGCATCTCATTTTCTACCGTGTTGAAGATGACACGCTGATCGTCTTCCGCGTGATTCACGGTGTGCGCGACCTCCCCCGGCGGCTTCTGGAACCGCCGGGAGCAGAGTGAAGCACGATTACTTCAGTGCCGCGCGCAGCACCGGCTCGAACACATCCGCCTGACGCATGAAGCCGAGATCGGTGGCGTGGGAGGCATCGTTCGCGCCTTCGGCGTCGGTGCCGTAGAGTGCGTCTCCGCTGATGTAGTGGAGATTCGCCACGTTTTCGGCCTTGAGCTGCTCGTAGGCGGCCTTGAGCGCGGCGTGGTTGTCGTCGTGAAACTTCGCCTTCGCCGGAGTGATCCAGGAGTTCGTGAAGCGACGGTCTTCGACGAGGATGATCGGCGTCTTGGCATGCTTGGAGCGCAGTTGCTTCACCAGCGGCACGCATTTGGCCGTCACGTCGGCCGGTTGCATGTTCGGGGAGCAGTCGATGACGATGGCGGAGGCATCGAGTTCGTTGATGAGATCACCCACGGCGGCGTCCATGCGGCCGTTGCCGGAGAAACCGATGTTGATGACGGGACGATCCAAACGACGGCCCAAAATGGCCGTGTGAACCATGCCAGGGCGCGAGGCGTTCGCGCCATGGGTGATGGAGGTGCCGTAAAACACAATGGGCTTCTCCCGCGGAGTCTGGCCTTCAAACTTCGCGTCCTTCGGCACGCCGATCTCCAGCTTCTCGATGCCGTTGTAGAGCGGCAGGTAGGCGGCGAATTCATGCTCGCCCGGAGCCAGATCGCTGATCAAAACAGCTTCGATATGCTGCGCCGCCGGTTTCGGGCACGCCACCCAGCGCCACTGGCCTTTGTCATCGCGAGCATACAGATCAAGACCGCTCACACCGGTCGCTGGCATCGCAGGCAAAGCCAGATTGGCCTTGGCGAGATCGTAGCGGCAGTAGATCGCCTTCGCGTCTGTCTTGAAGCGCACCATCATGCCCGCGCTGTCACGGCTCAAGCTCCAAACGGCGGGCGTCACCGTCTTCTCCGCCTTTGCCGGAAAACGATCAAACCAGCGCTTCCGCTCCTGATCTCCCCAGCCACGGCCTTCGACACCCCAGGTCGTCACGTCGTGCCATTGCGCATCGGCAGGAACCATCGGGCCTTTGGGTTTGGCCGGAGCCTTGGGCGCGGCGGTTTGAGCGAGCAGCGAAGCGCTGACGAAGAAGGCGAGGAGGATGGCTGATTTCATGAGGGCGCAAATAACGGTGTTACTGGACACAATTATTGCTCAGATCCCATCCGAGGAGCAATCATTCCTCCTCGTTGGCGAGAGATCCTTCTTTAGTAGAAGCGAAAAAGAAGCCGAACAACCCTTTGAAGAAGCGCCAAGTTCCGAATGCAGTCGCCAAGGCGCACAGGACCAAAATCGGTCGGGTTATGCCTCCCAAGCCATTCCAAAACCCGAGAAATACACCGGCACCTGTGAGTAACAGTACGAGTCCTTCCATTGCCTTGCGCGTTGCATCGGCCCTGATGATCGTAATTCGCTCAGCTCTTGCTTTATCGTACATTTGCTGTGCTTGTGCCTGGTCTGCGCCATTGACCTCAAGCCGATGAAAGACGTCAGCACGAGGCTCATCCCAGATGACCATGCGTCGGATTCCTTGATAAATACGATCTTCGTGTTCGTCAGTCATGGACACGGAAAATTAACCACCACGCACTCACCGGCAAAGCAAAAACTCCTTCGCGTTCACCAAGCTCCACGCGATGTCTTCGAGGGCGACGCGACGGTCTTTGGCGCTGGCGAGTAGAGATTCCATCACCTTTGCCTCGTCAGGGGTGGGAGCGCGGGTGAGCAGGGTCCAATACAAGTCACGCACGGCAGCGCCGTGGTCGGGTTGCGTCGCGAGGGAGGCGAGGCGGTTGTATTTGTCGGTGATGACGCGGGTGATGGTGGGGCCGCCGATGAACTGGAAGATCTGGCCGAGCGAGGTGTCGCTACCGCGTTCGCACTCGCAGGTAAGTTCGCGTTTGGGACGGCCGAACTGCACGAGGAAGGCCTCGGGGGACATCGGATTGGGGCTGCCGCGGCCGTTCATGGGGCCGGGCATTTGGCTGGCACGGGTGCCGGGGGTCCAGCCTTCAAAGTTGGGGTTCACGCGCAGCGCGGTGTGCAGGGAGTCGATCAATTGCTCGGCGCTGAGACGGCGCGGGATGCGGTGGGAGTAGTTGATCGTGTCAGCGGCATTGGTGTCGTTTGGCGCGGCCTCAAGCTGATACGTTTTGCTCAGCATGATGCTGCGAATCACATGGCGCAGGTCGAAGCCGCTGCGGATGAAGTCCTGCGTGAGTTCTTCGAGCAATTTCGGATGGCTGGCTGGATTGGTGAGGCGCATGTCATCGACGGGATCGACAAGGCCCCGGCCCATGAGGTGATACCAGATGCGGTTCACCTGCGATTTGGCGAAGAGCGGATGCTGGGCACTGGTGAGCCAGTTTGCGGCGGCTTGCAGCTCGTCTTCTTTCTCCGCAGGCTTGGCGTGATCACCGCCGAGGAATTTGGCCCTCGCGGTCTCGCCCGTGCGCGGGTTTTCGACGTTGAGCTTGTCGTTCAAGAACACGATCTGCTCGCCGTTGAACTCGTGCTTGTCGCTCTTATCGCGGCGCTTGTTGTCGCCGATGATTTTGTAGTCCACGCGGGCGAAGACGGCGGACCAGTTGTAGTAGTCGTCCTGTGTCCAGCGGTCGAAGGGATGGTTGTGGCACTGGGCGCACTGCAAACGCGTGCCGAGGAAGACCTGAGCGGCGGCAACAGCGCGGGCCTCGGGCGTGCGGTTGGCGCGGTAGAAGTTCGACGCGGGCTCGTGGTAGGTGCTGCCACGCGAGGCGATCATGTCGCGCACGAGCTCGTTCACAGGCCGGTTTTGCGCGATGGCGTCACGAATCCAGTCGTGGAAAGCCTGCATGCCGGTTTTGTCGAGCGTGCGGCTTTCGACCTTGAGCACGTCAGCCCACTTCAGTGCCCAAAAGTCGGCGAACTCAGGCCGCACGAGTAGTTGGTCGATGAGACGAGCGCGTTTGTCCGGCGACTTGTCAGCCGCGAAGGCGCGAGCGGCATCGGCGGGCGGGATCATGCCGCAGAGATCAAGCCAGGCGCGGCGGATGAAGACATCATCGCCACACACAGCGCTGGGGTTCATGCGCAGGGTTTTGAGCTTGTTGAAGACGTGCGCGTCGATCTTGCTGTTGCGGCGTGGCTGGCTCCAGGCAAAGGCGGGGTTCGCTTTCACAAACGTGAGCCGAACGGGCACGGATTGGTTCAAGAAACGCACCAGGATGGACGGCTCGCCAAATTGCAGACGCTTCACGAGGCCGCTCTTGCTCACTTCGACGAGGCCGTTTTGCAGCGGCTCGTAAATGGAGCGTTCGGTGACATCGCGCTGCGTGCCGTTGGCAAAGGTGGCCTTCACTTGGATTTGCACAGTGCTCGCCGGTTCGTCCAAAACGGCCTCGGTGGGCGTGACGGTGAGCTTCGAGACCTTCGGCGCGGTCGCATCATCACGCGGCATGCCGGTGGCGATCCAATCGCGCAGCACGGCGTATTCCCAGCCTTTCGGGTCGATGCGCTTGCCGCCTTCGTGGGCGAGTTGATTGGTGCCTTTGACCAGCAGCAGGCTTTTTTCAACGGCGAAGGCATTCACACGACGTCCGGCGGCATCGCGGGCGAGCGCCTTGAAATCGAAATCAGCGTCCTGACCGCGCAGCGAGAGCTTGAAGCCGCCTTTGCCCGTCGCATTGCCATGGCAGGTGCCCAGATTGCAGCCCGCCTTCGAGATGGCGGCCATCACGTCGTTGCGAAACGACACCTCGGCACGCGACGGCACAACGCTGACAGCCAGCGCGATGAAGATCGCGGAGATGGAGGTTTTCAGGGGCACGTCGGGGCGAATTTTAACGCCCCGAATGCTGACGATCTTGTCCCGTTCGATCAAAACGGAATGTCGTCTTCTTCCATGCCCTCGGTGATCGGGCCTTCGCCGAATTCATCGTTCTGCTGGGCAGGGGCGGGCCGCTGGGCCGGGCGCTGCTGCGCGGCAGCGGGTCGCTGTGCCGGACGGGCCGCAGGACGATTGTAACCGCCGCCACCTCCACCGCTGGAGCCACCTTCTTCTTCACCACCACCGCCGCCACCAGCGGGGCGGTCACCACCCTGCGGGCTGCCGAGGAACTGCATCTGCTCGCCGACGACACGTAGGCGTGTGCGCTTCTGGCCGGTCTGTTTGTCTTCCCAGGAATCCATCTGCAAGCGGCCTTCGATGAAGACGGGGCGGCCTTTGTGCAGGTATTTGCCGGCGAGCTCGGCCATCTTTGACCACAGCACGACATCGACAAAAGTCACTTCCTCCACCTTCTCGCCACTGTCGGAAGTGTACACGCGATTTACCGCGAGACCGATGTCGCAGACGGCGCTGCCCTTGGGGGTGTAGCGCACTTCCGGGTCGCGGGTGAGGTTGCCGATGAGCATGACTTTGTTGTAGGAGGCCATAATGAGGCATCTTTGCCGCCCGCCATGCCGGAGGGCAATGATTTTTTGTCATCAACCGATGCCGTGGCATGCTGGCGTGTGCTGGAACTCATCGATGGCTTCATTCAACACCTCGCCACGGAGCGCGGCCTGTCCGCGAACTACCAGATCCTCGTGCGCCGGTTTCTGGAGGCTTTCGCGTCGTGGTTCAAGATGAAGCACCACTCAGAGAGCGTGGCGGCGGTGACGACGGAGCATCTGGGCGGTTACCTGTCCCAAAGGAAGAAGGACGGCATTGCGGCATCATCGGCGCGGATCGAACTCATCGCGCTGAAAATCTTCTTTCGCTGGCTCACGGCCAGGAAACACATCGCCGCCGACCCAGCGGACCCGATCTTGCCGCCGCGGCAGGAGAAGCACCTGCCGGATTCGTTGAACGAAAACGATGTCCGTAAGCTGATCGAGTCCGTGAACGGCACGAAGCCGCTGGACCGCCGCGACCGGGCGATCCTGGAGCTGTTTTATGCCAGCGGCGTGCGCTTGTCGGAACTGATGAATGCCAAGCTGGAGAACCTGAGTCTCGAAGAGGGCTGGATTCGAGTGACAGGGAAGGGGTCAAAGACGCGTCTCGCACCCGTGGGTGTCGCGGCGCGTGAAGCCATTGCCGCATGGCTCGAACACGGACGTCCGGCGCTGGTGAAGCCAAAAAAAACGCAGAGTCACATCTTCATTTCCAAACTCGGCACCAAGCTCGCCACCTCGCGCATCCAGCAGATCGTCAAAGAGCGTGCGGCGTTGTGCGGCATCGATCCGGCCCGCATGCATCCGCATTTGCTGCGGCACAGTTTTGCCACGCATCTGCTGAACAACGGCGCGGACCTGCGGGTGATCCAGGAGATGCTCGGCCATGCGGACATCTCGACGACACAGATTTACACGCACGTCGATCAGGCGAGGCTGAAGGACGTACACCGGCGATTTCATCCGAGGGCGTAGGCCGCCACATCGCCCATGCGGGCATAGACTTCGCGGCCCGCCTTGCTGTGCTCGATCAAATCATCGGCGAAACGGATGCGGCCCGGCTCGAAGATCGTGATGACGCAGGAGCCGCCGAAGCGGAAATAGCCTTTCTCAGCGCCTTTCGCGATCTCATCGCCCGGCTTGTAGGTTTGCACGATGGAACCGACGCAGGTGGCACCGACTTCGAGCAGCAGCACTTCGCCGAGGTTCGGTGTGTGCAGCGGGGTGATCGCACGTTTGTTTTCCCAGAGGATCGAGGGGCGCTTGCGCAGGGCGATGGGATTCACGGAGTAAAGCGGGCCGTTGATCGGGTGTGAGACCGCAGGCGTGCCAGAGCAGGGAAAGTGGAAGCGGTGGTAGTCCACCGGGCACAAGCGGGAGATCAGCATGCTGCCATGGGCGAAGCGTCCGGCGAGCGAGGTGTTGCGCAGCAAGGTGGTGAGGCCAAAGCGGGTGCCTTTGATGAAGAAATCGTCACAGGCGGCGATGTCGGGGAGGACGAGATGCCTGCCATCGGCGGGAAAGACGATTTCGTTTTCGCCTGCGGCAATCGGCCGCGCCTGGGGGTTGAGTTTGCGGTAGAAGAACTCGTTGAAGGTGCGAAACGAGCTGGGAGCGTCGGCGAATTCGGCGGTGTCCACACCATACGTGGCGAGAAACGGAGCGATCTTGGCCCTGCTGGCCGGAGCGTCCATGCGGCGGCCATACCAGTGTGAAAAGGCGGCGCGTTTCACCAGCGCATGCAGCGGCAGCCGGCCGGGCGTGCTCTCATACGTGAAGCGTAGAAATCCCTCGCCATAGACCGCCTCGGTCTCGATGCGCTGGGTCAGGCGGTTGAAAAAGGTGATGGGTTCGGCGGGCATGGTGGTTATTCACATAGCGTCACGCCAAGAAAACGCCACACGAACAAAGCTGGCGACAACGGCGTTTCGAGGCATAGTCGCGGCCCCTTTCCAGACCGAGCGTATGACCGAACCCGAAGCCAGCACCGAGAACCAGCCGCAGCAGTCCAGCGGACTGGTGGACCTTTCCGATTTGAAATTGATGCCTGCGTGGGTGGGTGAGTTCGGCAAGGAGGAGAAGATCAAAAAGCGCTACGCCGACTCTGGCGATGACCGCCCGCAGCGTGGCGGTCGTGATGACCGCCGTGGCGGTGGTTTCGGAGATCGTGGACGCAGTGGCGGGCCTCCGCCGCGTCGTGATGGCCCTGGCGGTGGTGCTCCGCCGCGCCGCGATGGCCCTGGTGGATTCCGCCCGCGTGGCGATGGCGGCCCACCTCGTCGTGATGGCGATGACCGTCGTGGTCCGCCGCGTCGTTTTGGTGATCGTGACCGTGGCGGACCTCCGCAGCGTGAGTGGGTGGAGATGCCGAAGGACGTGCAAATCACGATCTTCCCGGACGACAAGGCCGTGGACGCTCTCGCGGCGCATGTGCGCCAGACCGGCCACGCGTTCAGCATGTTTGACGCCGCGCGCCTCGTGCTGGCGGGCGGAGACCGCTTCATGGTGCGCTTCCGCTGCGCGGAAGAACGTGCCGCGGGCTTCTACCATGTGCCTGCGGACGGCAGCCTCTTCCTGTCGCGTGATGAAGCGCTCGTGCATGTGCTGCACAGTTCGGCGCAGGAGGAGTTTTATCGCGTCGAGGAGATCGAGCTCGAAGCGCCGAAAGGTGAATTTGCTTCCGTGGCCGTGTGCGGCATGAGCGGCGAGCTCATCGCCCCGCCGAGCCATCACAGCTATCAAACCGGCGTCATCCGCCTGCATCGCGAGCGTTTTTCCAACATGCCGATCGAGGATTTCAAACGCCGCATCCGTGTGGAGTCGAATCCTGAACTCGTCGCGAAGTGGAAGGAAAACATGAGCAAAGGCCGCCGCTGGGTGTGCCTGAAGGGCGAGGTGCCGGAAGGTGGCGAACCGCTCGCGCTCAACTCCCGTGGTGACATGGAGGCGCATTTCCGCCGCACGTTTGGAAACGACGCCGTCATCGAGGTGCGTGATGCCACGGTTCATGGCAACATCGACAAGCAGAAGCTCTCGCATGTGCTCTTCATCATGCTGCGCCAGTCGGTGGATGCGGCGCGGAAGCATCTTTTTGAGCTTTCGCAGAAGCTCGGCGCCGGCCTGGAGCGCCGAGGCATGAAGCTCTTCAAGCGGCGCGCGGGCAAGCAGTTCGTCTGCCGTGTGAAGCCGCGTGCCATCGAGGCTGGCATGGTGTTCTCGGACCGTCTGGCGCAGATCGTGGAGCTGCTCAAAGCCAATCATGGCATGCCGATGCAGAAGCTCGTGGAAGCGATCGTTCCATCACCCGCATTGCCGGAAGGAACCGATCCGAACGCGCCGAAGCATCCCACCGAGGAGCAGATCGCCGTCATCAAGGACATCCGCTGGCTCGCCAACGAAGGTTACGTCATCGAATACAGCGACGGCATGGTCTTCCTCGGCGTCCAGGGCGAACCTGCCGCCAAGAAGGATGCTCCCGCTGCCAGGCAGCCTGCTGAAGTCGCTCCTGCTGCGGAAGAACCGGCCGAATCGGTTGCTGAAGCAGAGCAAGTGGAAGCCGAACACGGGCTGCAAGAGCCCCCGGTGGAAGAGTCTATGGCGGAAGCAGAGATGGCAGAGCAGGCTGAAGTCGCGCTGGCAGAATCCTCGGTGGAAGAACCTGCGGCCGAAAAAGCCGCCGGCTGATTCCCACACAGCTCCGCTCCTGATTTTAGCGGACGTCGTCGACGGCCCACAGCACCTTCACCGCCTGCACGGCGGCTTTGACATTGTGAACACGGAAGAGGTGCGCGCCGCGTGTCATGCCGGCGGAGATGCAGGCGACGGTTCCTGGATCACGTTCCAGCGCTGGAACGCCCAGCACATCGCCGATCACCGTTTTGCGTGAAACGGGAAGCAGAATCGGGCGCTCGAAGCGATGCAGGCGTTCCAGATCGCGATAGATCGTCAGATTGTCATCCTGTTGCTTGGCGAAGTCGATGCCGGGGTCCAGAAGGATGTTCTCACGCGGCAGGCCCACGCTTTCCGCCAGCACGAGGCGCTGCTCGAAGAAGCGGTCCAGCGTTTCCATGATGCTGTCATACTTCACATGCGTGTGCGGCACCTTCGGCTGGCCCACGCTGTGCATGATGAGCAGCCCGGCGTTGTGCTCGGCACAAAGTTTCGCGTTAAACGCGTCCGGCAGGCCACTGATGTCATTGATGAGATCTCCGCCATGCGGCAGCACCCCGGCGATGACATCGCTGCGCCAGGTGTTGATGGACAGCAGCGGTGCGTTGAAGCGGGAGCTGAGTTCCGGCCACTTTTCGAGGAAGGGCAGCAGGCGGTCGATCTCCTCCGGCACGCTGATTGGTTCGCGGTTGGTGCGCGCGCTTTCCGCGCCGATGTCGATGATGTCCGCGCCGTCCTGAAGCTGCGCTCTCGCCTGCGCCAGTGCGGCAGCCGGATCGAGGGTGCCGTCGCCACAGAACGAGTCGTCGTTGATGTTCACGATCCCCATGACCAGCGGTCGGCGGGGGAATTCGATGCAGTGCTGTCGGGCGCGCCAGATCATGATGCGGGCCACCTTTCCGGCAATGGCACGACTATGCGCTGACGTTTTTCAAACCGAACCGTGGTCGTGTAGCCGACGCTGCGCACGAGTTCGAGGGCCTTGGCGAAGTCTGCACCCACGTCCGTGGGCACATGGGCATCTGAATTGATCACAATGGGCACCTGTGCGCTGAAGGCCATCTCCAGCATTTCGCGCGCGGGGTAGATCTCACGCACGTCCTTGCGCAGGCCGGCGGTGCTGACTTCGAGGATGCCGTTGGTATCGACAAGCGCCTGGATCACTGGCGCGTAGTAGTGGCGCAGATCACCCCCAGGCCGCAGGCCGAAACGTTTGGCGAGATCGGGATGCGCGTGGAAGTCGAATTGCTTCGTGCGGATCATCTGCTCGTAGAGCTTCCAATACATGCCCCACATGTGCTCGATGTCTGCCGCCGACTTCCAGCGGGAGACGTGCTTCGGATCATCCACCGCGATGCCATCATGGATGTAATGCACACTGCCGATGAGGTAATCCCACTCCGCCATGTCGGCCGTCTCGTCGATCCACTTCTCGCGGCCTTCGAGGTGGTCGCATTCAAGCGCGAGTCGGATGGGGAAGTCTGGCAGCGCTTCACGCGCTTCCTGCACGAGTTCAAAGTAGCGCGGCAGATCGGAGAGCGGCATGCGCCAGTCGTCAAAGTGCTCCGGCATCGGGTTGTGGTCCGACAAGCCGATCTCCGCGAGGCCGATCTTCTGCGCATGCCGCGCATAATCGACCGGATTCCCCTCCGCGTGCAGGCAGAGCGGTGTGTGCGTGTGATAGTCGGTGAGCATGGGGCTTTTTCGCTGCATTGGTGGCTCTGGCAAGTTGATCACGCTGCAATTAGCGGCATGGAGGATGCATGCCCACGCTCAAAGCCTTCATCTTCGACCTCGACGGCACCTTGATCGACTCGCTCGCGGACATCGCGGAGTCGATCAACCGGATGCTGGATGCGCGGGGCTATCCGCGCTGCGAGCAGGAGGTGTTCAAGCAGATGGTGGGGGATGGGATGGAGAAACTTGTCGAGCGGGCGCTGCCGGAGCATGCGCGGCAGCAGGATCTCATTCTGACCTGCGTGGGGGAGTACCGGGCGCACTATGACAAGCTCTGGCAGGCGCAGACGCGGCCGTATCCGGGCATCGTGGAGATGCTGGCGGAGTTGAAGAGCAGGGGAGTGAAACTTGGCGTGATCTCGAACAAGGCGCATCGCTTCACAGTGCCGATGACGGAACATTTTTTCGGCATGGGAGTGTTTGACCACATCCTGGGCCAGCGTGCGGAGGTGCCCCGCAAGCCGGACGCTGCGGGTGCGCACGAGATGGCGGCGTTTCTGGGCGTGGAGACTGCCGAAATGGCCTATGTGGGCGATTCGGGCATCGACATGCAGTTTGCGAAGAGCAGCGGCATGCGGGCTGTCGGTGTGCGCTGGGGGTTTCGCGGCGAGGCGGAGCTGATCGAGTGCGGCGCGGACGTGCTCATCACACGTGCGCAGGAATTGTTCGATCTTTGCTGAAAATATTGTCCCACGCGCGACTTGAGCAGCGTAAACACGGCACTTAGAATCGGCACGCTGTGAAACCCAAATCCTCCCTTGCTATTCTGCGTGCCGGTCTTGTGATCGGCACGGTGTTCCTGGCCTCCTGCCAGCTTTTCAAAAAAAAGCCGCCTCCGCCGCCGCCAGAACCGGTGAAAGCAGAATGGAAGTATCCCGGTGAGTGGACCGGTGGTGACAAGCCCATCACTCGCATCGCCATCAATGTGGACACGCAACGGGCCACGCTCTACAGCGGTGGCGAAGTCGTCGGCTGGACCTACGTGGCCAGTGGCATCACGAGTTTCCCCACACCCATCGGCGAATTCAAAGTCTTGGAAAAGGTGGTGGACAAGGTTTCCAATCTTTATGGCAAGGGCTACGATGCTAGCGGCAAGCTGGTGAACTCTGACTTCAAGCAGGGACGCGACGTGATTCCCCCAGGCGGAAAATTTGTCGCCGCGCCGATGAAATACTTCATGCGCCTGACAGGCGATGGCGTGGGCATGCACATCGGTTTGATTTCAAAGCCCGGCCGTCGTGCATCGCATGGCTGCATCCGCCTGCCGTCGAAGATGGCTCCCATCCTGTATGCCCACACTTCCATTGGCACTCCGGTGACGATAACGGGCAGCGGGCCGGATTACAAAACGTATCTGGCGCAGTCCGCCGCCAAGGCCAAAGCCAACGCCGCCAAGTATGCCTCGGCCAAGAAAAAGCTGGATGATGCGACCGCGGCGGCTGCCGCCGCCACGGCGCTAGCCCCGGATGATCCCAACGGACCCAACCCAACGCCGACCAATGGCACCACTCCTGCACCGGCCCCCGGCACTCCTGCCACTACGCCAGCACCCGCACCAACACCGGCCCCCGCCACGCCTCCTGAAGAAGTGAAACCGGCGGTGCCAGCAAATCCGCCACCTGCTCCCGCACCAGGAACGGCACAGTAACGAACACAGATTCATCGAGTCGTCACCGGAAGGCGGGCAGCAATGCCCGCCTTTTTATTTGCCTGGCAAGGCACCTCCCGCCCTGAGAGAAATGCCGCCGCCGACGTGCAAGTGAACCGATAACTTGACCACCTGCCTCAATGGCGGGGCATTGAGGTCGTCCAATGTTGAAGGAGAACAGCCCCACCCCGCCGATGAGGTCGAAGGAATGCTTGTGTTTACAGCTTGGTGCCGCCAGCGACGGCCGCAGCAGCGACCGCCTGCTGGGCTTTGAGCTGCTCGACCTGCGCGTCGAGCACCTGGCGCTTGAGGCTGGTGCCGGTCTTCTTCGCATACCACAGCACGAGCGGGGAGGCGATGAAGATGGAGGAGTAGGTGCCGAGCAGCACGCCGATGGTGATCGGCATGGCGAACTCGAGCATGGCTGGATTCCCGAGGAACAGCAGCACGACCATCGGTGCGAGGGCGGTGGGTCCGGTGAGGAGCGTGCGGGAGAGTGTTTTGCAGATGGCCTCGTTCATCATGTCACGCATGCTGCCGCCGGTGCCGCGCTGGATCGTTTCGCGAATGCGGTCGAAGACGACGATGGTGTCGTTGATCGAGTAACCGGCGATGGTGAGCAGAGCGCCGACGTGGATGACACTGAGTTCCTGGCCAAAGAGTACGCACAGGCCGGGCACCATGAGCACGTCATGAGCCAGCGCAACAATCGCACCCAGGGCGAAGGCGAATTCGAAGCGCATCATCAGGTAGGCGAAAATCGCCAGCAGGGCGATGCCCATGGCCCACAACGATGTCTTTGCCAGCTCATCGCCAATGACGGAACCGACCGTGGCAATGCTGGTGCCTGCGAGGGTCTCACTGTTCCATTTGCCGTTGATGGCGGACTGGATGACCGGCCCGCTCAACTCCTCGCAGCGGATGCTGACGTTGAGAATGCCCGTGGTGGGGTCGTTCTTGCGCTGGATGTAGGTGGTGCCGAGATCCTTGCCTCCTGGCTGCTTGAGCGTTTTGAACAAGGCTTCAAACTCGGCATCCGGGATGTTCTTGCCCTCCTTGAGCGCCACGTCCACACGACCGCCGCCGCGGAAGTCGATGCCGAAGCTCTGGCTGCCCTTGTAGGCGATGGTACCGAAGGAGACCGCTGTGACGATGAGCGATGCGATGATGAACTTCGGGGCGGAGGAGAGGATGTCGAAGACCTTGTCCGGGATGATGCGCGTGGTGTGAATGTGCGTCAGGAGATTCTTGTCCACCACCCACATGAAAATCACACGGGTCACGATCAGGGCGCCGATCATCGACGAAAGAATACCGATCATCAGAGTGACGGCGAAGCCCTTGACCAGGCCGCCGGCGATGACGAAGAGAATCACGGCCGAGATGAGCGTGGTGATGTTCGAGTCAGCGATGGCGGAGAATGCCTTCTCATACGCGGCTTCCAGCGCTCCGACGAGCGTCTTGCCCGCCTCCATTTCCTCGCGCAATCGTTCATAGATGAGCACGTTCGCATCCACGGCCATGCCGATGGTCAGCACAACACCGGCGATCCCCGGCATGGTGAGCGTGAAGCCAAACAAGGCCATGGAGCCGAAGAGAATGGAAATGTTGATGATCAGGCCGACGATCGCCACGATGCCGGCGAGACGGTAGATGAACAGCATGAACAGCGTGGTGATGCCAAGAGCCGCGATGCCGATCCACTTGCCCTGCTCGATCGAAGACTGGCCGTAGGCGGAGGACACGGAGCTTTCGGAGAGAATCTTCATCGGGTTCTGCAACGGATTGCTCAGCAGGGTGGCCAGCGTCTCGGCCTCCTGCTCGCTGAAACCACTGCCGCTGCCGCCGGAGATTTCCGCCCTGCCGCCATATTGCTTGCGCAGCAACCTCGGCGCGGAATGGATCTCGCCGTCCACGATGATGGCCATGCTGCGCTCGAAGTGAACCGCCGCCAGTTCGTCAAAGAGCTTGGCACCCTCGCTGTTGAATTCGAGCGCCACCTTGTTGCCCTCGGCATCCACGGTGCGGAAGGCGCTGGAAACGTATTTGCCCTCGATCTCCGCCGTATCACGCACCAGTTCGGAAGTGGCACCAATGCTGCCATCACGGTTGAGCTGCGGCTCACGGTATTTCATCTCTGCCCAGCCGGGCTCCTTGATGCCGCCGCGGGCCTTGATCTGTTCCAGCTTTGACGCGCTGTCAGGGTGTACACGGCGGAATTCGAGATGTGCGACGGTTTGAATGGTTGTGCGCACACTGGCGATCTCCTCGTCGGTGATGCCGGGCATCTGGATCACCACGCGGTCGGTGCCTTCCGGTTGAAGCGTGAGATCTTTCTCACCCTTGGGGTTCAGGCGCTTCTCGAGAATTGCGATGGCCTGCTGCACATCGCTTTTGGTGACTGCTTTGGCCGTGCCGTCGTCATTCTTGCCGGGCTGAAGCTGCACGATGAACTCGCTGCCGCCTCGAAGGTCGATGCCAAGCTGGAGGCCCATCGTCTTCGCGGTGTAAATGGCCGAGAAGGCGGTGAGCGCGACGAGGATCGTGCCGACCCAGCGCTTGGTCTTATGTACGGCAGTGCCGATATAGACGAGCAGCATCAACAGGATGGAGGCACCGACGAGGAAGGTGGCGAAGGGATTCATGGACAGGTTGGCAGGAGGTTGGGGAAATCAGGCGGGGGTCATTCAAGCCTCGGTGGCTTCGACGACCTCGGATTTTTTCGTCACGGCGGCGATCTTGGTGCGCTCGAACTCGACTTTGACGTTGTCGGCGATCTTGACCATGGCGGTGCGGTCTTTGACGCTGGTGATGATGCCGTGCACGCCGCTTTCCATGATGACATGGTCGCCCACTTTGACTCCGGCGATCAGTTTCTGGTGCTCCTTCATGCGCTTCTGCTGCGGGCGGAAGATGACGAAATACATCACCACGATCATGAGGATCGGCAGCATCATGGGACTGCCAAGGATGCCACCCTGGCCTCCGGCGGGTGCGGCTTGGGCCAGAAGGAGGGAGTTTTCGAGGAATGTGTGGATCATGATTCGGAGGCTGCGGTGGTGGGCTTGTATTTCGCGACGACCTCAGCCCGGAACTCGGCGAAACAACCCTGTTCGATCGCTTGACGTGCCCTGGACGTGAGGGACGCGTAGAAATGCAGGTTATGCAGAGAAATCAACCGCAAACCCAGAATCTCCTGGGCCTGCACCAGATGGCGGATGTACGCCCGTGAAAAGCCCCGGCAGAGCGGATGCGTGTCCTCGGCGAGATCGCGGAAATCCTTCGCGTAGCAGGCATTGCGCAGGTTCATCATGCCCTTGTGGGTAAAGGCCGTGCCGTTCCGCGCCAGCCGCGTGGGCAAAACGCAGTCAAACATGTCGATGCCACGCGCGATCAGCTCGATCACCTGTGGCGGCGTGCCCAGTCCCATCGCGTAGCGGGCCTGGTTCGCGGGAAGAAGCGGCGTCACCCACTCAGCGATGCGCATCATGTCCTCTTCGGGCTCTCCGACGCTCAACCCGCCGATGGCGTAGCCGTCAAAACCCATCGCCACGAGTTCCCGGGCCGATTTTTTGCGCAAATCCTCATACACGCTGCCCTGCACGATGCCGAAGTGCTGCTGCGCCCCGCCGCCTGTTTGCGGCTTATTTTCATCAATCCACGTCCGGCAGCGTTTCGCCCAGCGCAGGGTCAAATCGAGGCTTTTTCCGGCTTCTTTGGCCTCGCAGGGGTAGGGCGTGCATTCATCGAAAAGCATCGCGATGTCCGACCCGAGCGTCGCCTGGATCTCCATCGACGTCTCCGGTCCGATGAACATCGGCGTGCCGTCGAGGTGATTTTGAAAGTGGCAGCCCTCCTCTTTGATTTTGCGCAGCTTGGCCAGCGAGAACACCTGGAAGCCGCCGCTGTCGGTCAAAATCGGCCGGTCCCAGTTCGAGAAGGCATGCAGACCGCCCGCCTCCTTCATGATCTCCATCCCAGGCCGTACAAACAGGTGGTAGGTGTTCCCCAGGATGATCTGCGAGTTCAGCGCCCGCAACTCATCCGGGTGCATCGCCTTCACCGTGCCCTGCGTGCCAACCGGCATGAAAACCGGCGTCTCCACCACCCCATGCGGCGTCGTCAGCCGCCCGCGACGGGCTTGGGACGATGGATCGGTGGCGAGAAGCTCAAAAGACATGGTTGGCCGGAAAAAGGGCGCGGAGTCTCGCCGATGCGGCGGAAAGAGCAAGCAGCACGAGAGAAGGCGGTTTCATGTCTTGACGAAACAGGCGCAGCCTCATAAAACCCGCGCGCATGTTTCAAAATAAATCGTCCCTCACCGTGTTTCTCGTGGCCATTGGCAGTCTTTGCGGGGTACTTCCGTGCAGGGCTCAAAGCCCGGCGGTGGACCGGGCGGTGATGGATCAGACCATTCGTGAAGCCTTGCGCACCACGAAACGAGACACGCGCGCCCAGACATCGGCCTCACCTGCCAGTCAGGAGGAGATCAACCTGCTTGATCGTGAGTTCGGTCTGCAAAGCATCAGCGGACTGGTGCGGCAGGAGCCGGAACAGTTCCTTCTGGCACTCGAATCCACCGGTTTTTTCACCTCCAATGCCGCGTTGGCACCCGGGCCGGAACAATCGGACTGGGTGGGCCGTCCCGGCCTCCGTGGCGCGTGGTTTCCGCAGCTCACCGACAAGATCAACCTGCTGGCCATGTCCTCTTATTCGCTGTGGCGTTATGCCGACTTGCAGCAGCTCGATTTCGATGACTTCGGCGGTCAGTTGGGCCTGCAGTATCATATCGGCCGCGGACAGCTTCCGGGGGGTGTTTCGCGTTTCAACGCCTGGGCGCAGTATCGCTACCAGCGCCTCATCTCCCCGTGGAACTGGGGCAACCGCCTCTATGAAAACCATTTCCTGGAGGCCGGTCTGCGCAAAGGCTGGCTGCTCGGCTCTGACATCAGCATCTGGCTCGGAGGCAATGCTGCCATGAGCGTTGAGGGTGGTCCGACCGCATTTCGCCGTCACGAATACAGCGCCCAGGCCGGGGCGGCATGGCAGATCACGCCAAAGCTTACGTTCACCACACTGTATCGTTTTGGCTGGTTCGATTACACCGATGTCAGCCGGAACGATCTCAACCACCTGCTGTTCATGGGGCTGGGCTGGCAGGTCACCCGGAATTTGACGGCCCAGTTCTTCGTCAGTGGCATCTTCAACCATTCCGACGTCAACGCCTTCGATTACAAGGCTTTGAACACCGGCCTGGGGCTGATGATTTCGCATGTTTGGTGACATCGGGATTGACGCCTGCCCGGTTTTTTTGACAGCATCCGCCTGAATTGTTGAAATACAGAGACTCTTATGAAACCACCATCTGCCCTCCTTTCCCTGATCGCTGTGATGCAGACCACGGCCCTTACCGCAGGTTCCATCACCGTTTCCAGCGGCAACGTGCAAAC
>CAMCWM010000014.1 GCA_945882215.1 Akkermansia muciniphila
ACTGCTTCTTCTACCGTTATGGAAATGCGGCGGGCATCGCCAACATCACCAAAGTGGGCAAGATTCTCGGTGTTGGCGACAGAACCGGCATCGAGCTTGAGGATGAAGATCCCGGCATCCTGCCCAATCCCGACTGGCTGCGTGCTCACCGCCCGGCTGAGCGCTGGAGCGATGGTTATACCGCCAACACCTCCATCGGGCAGGGCATGGTTCTTGCCTCGCCGCTGCAAATGGCCGCCGTCACTGCCACCGTCGCCAATGGCGGCAAATCTTGGAATCCTCATCTGCTGAAGCGCGTGATGGATCGTGACCAGGTGGTGCTGGAAAATCCGCCCAGCCTCCGTGGCGACCTCTCGCAGAATGTGAAGGCAGACGAGATCGAGATCATTCGCAAAGGCATGTGGAAGGTCGTCAACGATCCCGGTGGCACTGGCAAGTCCGCTCGCATCACCGGCGTCGAAGTCGCTGGCAAGACCGGCACCGCGCAGAACTGGCGGCGTGATCAGCGTGGCGTGAAGCTGGATGACAACCACACTTGGTTCATCAGTTTTGCCCCCTATCAGAATCCTAAATTCGCAGTCTGCGTGCTCGTTCAGAATGGCAAGTCCGGCGGCGGTTGCGCCGCACCGGTCGCTCGGCGCGTGCTGGAACAATGCCTGGCTTTGGAAAATGGCTATCAGGTTGCCATTGAGGCCCTGCCGGCGGCGGAAGGTCATTTCAATCATATTTCCATGGTCCAATATGCTGACGCCGCGGTGCCCGAAGCACCCGGCGCGGATGAGGACGGCGACGTGGGCGCGGGTGCGTCCACGTCAGAACCGGTGGATGACGCGGCTCCGCGTGTGAATGCGACGCCCAACATCAAACGGAAAGCCGATTCAGCGGGATCGGCGGGAAGCAGCTCCGGACAGAATGTGCCCAAAGCCGTGCCAGTGCGCAGGGTAGGTATCTTCAACCGGGGAGGCTCCCAGGAAACCAAACCATCCGAACCCGCCCCAGGCGGTTTTTTCCGCAAATTCTTCAACCGTTGAAGATTGCATCATTTCAGGGAGACAACACATCATGGCATTGACCTTCGTTCAAAGAATCAAAGAACTGCTCACCGGCAAACGCGACATCAAAAGCGGCGTGCGCCTCGTCATCAACTGCGAGAAGCTGGAGAACCGCGTTGCCCTTCTCGACAAGGGCGTCGTTGAAGAATACAACATCGAGCGCGTCGGCACGAACAGCCTCATCGGCAGTGTCTTCAAGGGCCGCATCCGCAACATCGAGCAGGGCCTCAAGGCCATGTTCATCGACATCGGCTTCGACAAGAACGCCTTCCTGCACTTCTGGGACGCCATTCCTGCGGCGCTCGATGCCGGTCTCGAAGAGATCAATCGTGGTGGCAGCAAAAAGAAGAAGCGCATCGAGGCCAAGGACATTCCCACGCTCTATCCTATCGGCTCTGAGATCATGGTGCAGGTCACCAAAGGGCCTGTGGGCAACAAAGGCCCGCGTGTCACCACCAACATTTCGCTCGCCGGTCGCTTGCTCGTGTTGATGCCTCTCAACGACACCTGCGGCATCTCGCGCAAGATCGAAGACCCGAAGGAGCGCTCCCGTCTGCGCAAGATCATCGAAAAAATCAGCCTGCCTGAAGGCATGGGCATCATTCTGCGCACCGAAGCTTCCGGCAAGCGCGCGCGCCACATTGTGCGCGATTTGAACATCCTCCTTGATGAATGGGATCAGATCGTCGCCAAGCGCGATGGTCAAAACGCCCCCGTCTGCTGCTTCCAGGAGCCCGATCTCGTCGAGCGCACTGTTCGCGATTTCCTCACCGAGGACATCGACGAGGTCGCCTGCGATGACCAGGCCACCGTCGAGCGCATGCAGCGCATGGCCGCGCATATCTCCGGCCGCGCAAAGCGCCGCATCAATCTCTATCAGGGCCAGAGCGCCATTTTTGAGCATTACGGCATTCAGAAGCAGATCGACAACGCCTTCTACCGTCAGGTGTGGATGCCCTGCGGCGGCTACATCGTCATTGATCAGACCGAGGCGCTCGTCTCCATCGACGTCAACACCGGCCGCAACAAAGGCCACAAGGACGTGGACAAGCTCCTGCTCGAAACCAACCTCGAAGCCGCCGCCGAAGTCGCCCGCCAGCTTCGCCTCCGCAACATGGGCGGCCTTATCGTCGTCGATTTCATCGACATGAAGCACCGTCGCGACCAGCAGGCCGTGTACAAGCTCATGCTCGACCATTTGAAGCGTGACAAGGCCAAGACCCAGGTGCTCCCCATTTCGCAATTCGGCCTCATGGAGATGACCCGCCAGCGTCTCAATGAAAGCCTCGGCACCACGCTTTACGAAGACTGTCCATATTGCAAAGGCCACGGACAGGTCAAAACACCGCTCACCATGAGTGTTGAACTCCAGCGCCGTCTCATCAGCGTCCTGGGCCGTGCCAAGGAAGATCAGAAGAGCCTCATCGTCATCGTCCATCCGGAAGTTCTCAACCGCCTCAAGACCGAGGATGGAGAGCACCTCGTGGATCTCGAACGCAAGTATCAGGCCCGCCTCACCTTCCGCAGTGATCCCGCCTTCCACCGTGAGCAGATCACGCTTGCGAATGCGACCACGGGCGAGGAAATCCGGCCCTGATCGCGGTTTGCATCAACGCTGGGAGACCTTGCCGCCTTCGAGCAGCTTCTCGAGGTTCGAGTCGGGCTTCACTCCTTTTTTGATCGCCTCGCTGTATTCGGCGCGGGCCTTGTCCCATTGCGGCGGATCCCAGGTGACGTAAAGCACGGACAGATTGAAGTGCGCCTCGCCGTAGGCGGGATCGATGGCCAGGGCGGTCTTGAACTCACGCTCGGCGCGTTCGAGCAGGCTCAGCTTCGTGGCGATGATGCCGAGGTAATGCCTGCCACTGGCGTTGTCAGGACGTTTGGAGAGGCTTTTCTCAAAGTAGGTCATCGCGTCCTTCCAGCGCTCCTGCTTGAAGTAGGTGACACCGAGCGCGAAGGATGCAGGTTCGTTCACCGGGTCATAGGCCAGGGCTTTTTGCAGCGCCACCTCGGCTTCGGCGTGCTTGTTGTCACGCTGGCGCGCCATGCCCAGGCCGATGAGGGCAGTGACGTTCTTCGGCTCGGCACGCAGGGCGTCCTGATAGAGATTCGCCGAGTCTTCAAAGTCCTTGTTCATGTAGGCCTCATTGGCCTGGGTGATGAGCTTTTCGACAGAGCCGGGCGCGGCAGGCGCCATCTTCTTGTCACTATCAGGCGAGGCATTGGCGATGAGCGTGGCCTGCACGCCCTTGGGGCCAAGCAATTCGCGAACAACGGGATCGGAGAATAGTTTTTCCTCGTCTGGAGTGAGGATCATGCGCGCGTTTTTCAGCTCCTCGACCTGCTTGACGAGGTCGTTCGAGGCGTTCTCCATTTTCTGCAGCTCGGCGATCATGAGATCCTTCGCCGCCTGCTGGCGATGTTGGGTGCGGAGCTGGCGCATGATGATTGCGCGCAGCAGCTCGTTCTCCTGCGTGAGCTCGGGCGTGGCGGCGATCTTGGCGTCCATGCCGGACTGCACTTCCTTGAGCTGTTTTGTCAATTCGGCCACCTGGGTCTGATAAGCTCCGCTTTCCTTGCGCAGCTCGGCAAGCTGGCCCTGCAATCCGGTGAGCTGGCCGCGCAGCGCGACGATCTCCTGGTCCTTGCGCGTCACATCAGCCTTCAGAGTAGCAACCTGCTTCTCCGCCTCGGTCAGCTCCTTTTTCATGCGCTCGTTTTCGGCAACGAGGCGCTTCATTTCGGCGCTGCCGCTCTTTTTCTTCGCTTCATCCAGCTCCGCCTGCAAACCGAGGCTCCGGGCGCTGGCGGCATCACGTTCCTTCACGGCCACCTCACGCTGTTTCACCGCGTCATCACGCTGCAGCATGGCGGTGTCGCGCTCCTTCACGATCTGGTCGCGTTCCTTGAGGATTTTATCACGCTCCTGCTCCACGGCGGTGATGCGGGTGGAGGCCTCCGCCAGCTTTTGCGAAGCTTCCTTGGCCGCATTCTCGGCAGCCATGAGACGCTGGCCCGTTTTGCGCATTTCCAGATCCACGGCCATCTTTTCCTCCATCAGCTTGTCGAGCTGGGATCTGGCCATGCGCCCTTCCTCCACCTCCTTGCCCATCTGGAGAATGTTTTGCTCCAGCGCGGCGGACTTTTTGCCCAAGGCGTCGTTTTGCGCGCGCGCGGTGGTGATTTCACCGGAGGCCCATTGGTACCAGTTCTGCCATTTGCCGAGGTCGAGCTGCTGCTGGTTGTTCTGTGTCTCCAGCTCCATGATGCGTCTTTTGTACATGTCCTCCCACTGGCGGAGCATGTCGTTGAGGCTAGGCAGGGCACCGGGTGTGGCAGAAGGGGGCGGGGCTGATTGTGCGAGCATCCCTGGTGCGGGAATGGCACTTCCAGGCGCGGCGGCAGGAGCGGGAGCGGGCGTTGGAATGGCCAGTGGTGCGGGGGCCGGCGCGATAGCGGAGGGGGCGTTCTGCTGCTGGGAAAGACGCGCCTGGATGCGGGTGAGAGAGTCCTGAATCTTCTGCTGTCGTGCGGTGCGCATCTCCGGCTGCCAGGCGGGGTAATTGCGGGCGATGCTGTCCATGATCTCGCCAGCCTGTTTGAATTTGGTCTGTGCGAGCGTGAAATCGCCCGCGGCTTCTAGCTTGACGGCTTCATTGTTGAGCACAAAGCCGCGGAAGTACATGTCCGCCACCTCGCTGCTCGCATCGATGGACTGGGCGCTCGACACCGGCACGGCCAGGACGAGCGCAGCCATGAGGGTGAGGACGAAGAGAAGACGATTCATGGAATTTTTGGGAAGGGGGCTGGAGTTTACCGCCTCGCCGGGGCCTTGTAAATGGTCTTGGCGGTCTGTCTCAAGCCTGCCGCCGCCGCAAAACGGCCACCCAGCGGTCCACGGATTTGCCGGGGGCGTCACTCAATGCGCGACTGGCCTTGTTGCGCCTGTTACTGACCACTTCCATGCCCAGCGCTTCCAAAGCACGGAGGGCGAGCCGGTGCTCCACATCAAAATAGCTGGTGATGACCAGCATGCCGTCGGGCCGCAGTTTCGCGATGCCTTGGTCGAAAATCTTCTTCCACAGCTCCTGTCCGTGCCAGAAGTTCTGGTGGCGCATGAAGACCATGTTGAAGTCGTCGCCGAGCTCCTGGTGCTGGTCGATCTTGGTGGCGTCTTCAATCAAAAACTGCGCGGGAAGATGCGCGTGTGTCTCGCGTGCCTGCCTGATCTCGCGAATGCGGATGTCCGCGCCGATCATTTCGACATCGCCACCTTTGGCGAGTTCGGAGCCGACTTTGATCAGCGTCTCCGCCTCATCGCATCGCCCGCAGGCGAGGTTGAGGATGCGCATGTCTTTCTGCGCAACAGGCAGATGTGGCGACAGCGAGTCTTGCAGAAGCGCTTTCAGCTTCGCCATGTCTTCGGCGATGGGCGGGGGTTGCATGCTTCAAAACTTCAATTCCTCGCCAAAGATCATGCGCGCGGCCTGGGCCACGTCTTTGTCGCCGCGACCGGAGAGATTCACGAGGATGATCTGATCCTTGCGCATCGTGGGGGCGACTTTACGCACTTCGGCGACGGCGTGGCTGCTTTCGAGGGCGGGGATGATGCCTTCGACCTGGCTGAGTTCTTGGAAGGCGGCGAGTGCTTCGTCGTCAGTGGCGTAGTTGTAGGTGACGCGGCCTTGATCGTGCAGCCAGGCATGCTCAGGGCCGATGGCGGCGTAATCGAGGCCGGCACTGACGCTGTGGGTGAGCTCGATCTGCCCGTCGGCGTTGGCGAGCAACCATGTCTTGGTCCCTTGCAGGACTCCGAGACGGCCACCTTGGAAGCGTGCAGCATGGCGTTCGGGGATGATGCCATCGCCACCGGCTTCGACGCCGGTCATGCGCACATTTTTGTCATTTAAGAAGGGATGGAAGAGGCCGATTGAGTTGCTGCCGCCGCCGACGCAGGCGACAAGGAGATCTGGCAGGCGTTCTTCACGCTCCAGAATCTGACGGCGTGCCTCAATGCCGATGACGCGGTGAAAATCGCGCACCATCATCGGGAAGGGATGCGATCCGAGCGCGGAGCCGAGGATGTAGTGCGTGGTGCGGACGTTCGTGACCCAATCACGCATCGCTTCATTCACAGCTTCCTTCAGCGTGGCCTGACCGGCGGTGACGGCGACGACTTTGGCACCCAGGAAGCGCATGCGGGCGACATTGAGCGCCTGGCGCTCCATATCGACCTTGCCCATGTAAATGACACATTCGAAGCCGAAGCGCGCGCAAACTGTCGCAGTGGCCACGCCGTGCTGGCCAGCGCCGGTTTCGGCGATGATGCGCTTCTTGCCGAGACGCTGCGCGAGCAGGATCTGGCCGAGGGCATTGTTGATCTTGTGTGCTCCGGTGTGCAGCAGATCCTCGCGCTTGAGGTAAACTTTCGCGCCACCCATTTTTTCGGTCCAGCGTTCGGCGAGGTAGAGCGGCGTGGGACGGCCGACGTATTCGTGCAGCAGGCGGTCGAGCTCTTTTTGGAAGGCGGGATCGGCCTTGGCCATCTCGTAATGGTCGGATAGCTCGGTGAGGGCCGCCATGAGGGTTTCTGGCACGAACATGCCGCCATACGGGCCGAAGTGGCCGTGGATGTCGGGCATCACGGGAAGCGGAAGGATGGAGGCGGCAGTCATGGGGCGGTGAACATAGAATGAATGCCGTTTTTGGCAACGTTCGCACTGCATTCCGGCAGGTTACGAGGCACAATCAGGATTGGGTGTCATCGCCTGCAAGTGCGGCGAGTTTTTTTTCCAGTTCACTAACGCGCTCGATGAGTTCGGGAATGCGTGCCGGCAGAACGAGCATCCGGTGGCCCTCCATGAGCGGACGTGCGGGATAGCCGGTGTAGGTGCCTGCTTCAGAAATACTTTTGGTGACGACGGATCTGGCCTTGAACATGACATGGTCGCCGATTTTCAGGTGACCGATCACGCCGACCTGACCGCCCATGGTGACGTAGTTGCCTAGGTGGGTGCTGCCGGAGATGCCGGTCTGCGAGACGATGATGCAATGCTTCCCGAGGGTGCAGTTGTGGCCGATTTGCACAAGGTTGTCGATCTTGGTGCCTTCGCCGATCCAAGTACGGCCAAATCGCGCGCGGTCGATGGTGGTGCAGGAGCCGATTTCGACATCATCGTCGATCTGGACAATGCCGGCCTGGTCAATTTTCTGGTGGCGCCCGTTGACGTGCTCGTAACCAAAGCCGTCGCTGCCGATGACGGCACCACTGTGGAGAATGACGCGATTGCCGAGCACGCAGTGTTCCTTGATGACGGCATTGGCATGCAGAGTGCAGTTCGCCCCCATGCGAACGCCGCGGCCCACGAAAACCCCTGAATGAATGACGGTGCCGTCTCCAATGGTCACACCTTCCTCAATGACGGCATGCGCGCCGATGCTGACTTTCCCCGGGGCAAACACAGCATCGCTGGCGACTACGGCAGTGGCATGAACTCCCGGCACAAAGACCGCGGCAGGCGGCCCGAACCACTGGATGACACTGGAGAAGGCAAGTGTGGGATTTTTGACGCGGATGAGCGCCAGAGCGTCCGGTGCATCCTGTGCGGCCAGATCCTCCGGTACGAGCGCGGCCGAAGCGCGGGTTTTTTTGAGCGCGGGCAGATAGCGGGCGTTGCCGAGGAAGGTCACTTCGCCCGGGATGGCATCTGTGATCGCATTCAATCCAGTGATGAGATCGTCAGGAGCCCCTTGAGAGAGTTGGCCGTCGACGAGTTCGGCCAGTTTCTGCAAAGTGATGGAATTGCTCATGGACGCTGGGATGAAGAGTGACGTTAAAAAACAAAAAAGGCACGTCGCAATGGTCTGCGGCGTGCCTGAAGGCGGTGATACCCCGCGCTGCGATTTATTTCTTCGGTTCGCCGGCCGCCGCATCCTTGGCCGGCTCCGCGCCAGGAGGCGGGGCGTTCTTGTTCAACTCGACGATGAGCTGGTCGGTGAGGTCGGTGGCGGCACCTTCCTTGACATGCAGGATGATCGGGATGGTGGAGAGGCTGACACCAGTCTTGTCGAAGACGATGTCGTATCCGCCGGCCTTGGAGCTGTCGCGGACGACGACGAGGATCTCCTCGTAAAGACCTTTGCGGATCTGCATGTCTTCCTGCTTGAGCTGGGTCTGACGGCGTTCGGCGAACTCCTGCATCTCCATTTCCATGGAACGGATTTCCTTCACCTTCTCTCCGAGTTCGGCGGCATACTTGTTGCGCTGGTCGGGTGTGATGATGGGATCTTGGGCGGTTTTTTGAAGCTTCTGGGCCTCGGTGGCGAGGTTCTTGTACACCGTCTGGCGCTCCTGCATTTCCTGGGCGGCCTTTTCGTAGTTGCCCTTGTACTTTTCAGCGGCGGACTTGGTTTTGTGGAACTCCTGAAAGACTTTGGACATGTCAATCACGCCGATTTTGAGGTCGGCGGCCTGGAGGGTGGTGGTGATGGCGAGGAGGGCGATAAACGCGCTGCGAATCATAGGAATGTGAGTTTGAGGGGGATTGAGAGAGCAGACAAACGAAATGTCTGGAACACGTGCTTAGAATTTGTAGCCCATGTTGAACTGGAAGCGGCCTGAGCCGGAGAAGGAGTCCTTGGCCACCGGCACGGCATAATCCACTCGGATGGGGCCGATGGGCAGGAAGAGACGCAGGCCGATGCCGACGTCAGAAAAGACATCGCCTCCGACGTCGAATGTGCTGGTGCCGACGGAACCGATGTCGCCGAAGAATACCACGCGGGGGGATTTGTCAGAAACATTGCTGATATGGACCGGAATGGAAAACTCACTTGAAGCATAAATGGAAGTGAGTCCGCCAAGCGGCTCACCAGTGCCGTCTTTTGGCCCTGCCTGGCGGTAATCGAAACCGCGCAGATTGTTTGCACCGCCGAGGAACTGACGCTCGAAGATGGGCACGCGGGTCCCCCCCCAGTTGTCCACAGTTCGGAACATGCCCTCGAAGCTCAGGATTGTGTCTCCCCAGAGGTTGAAATACTGCTGGCCACCGATATTGGCACCGAAGACCTGCACGTCACCGCCCAGGCCGGAGAGAAGCGCCCCGGCTTCTATTTTGTGACCACTGCGTGTGATGAAGATGCTGTCGCGTGTGTCATGCACCCAGTTCACATCGATCTTGCTCTGGAGGTAGTCGCCCGCCTCCAGGAAAATGAGAGGAGATGCTCCCACGTCGATATTGTCGATCGACACCTGCTGAAGTGTGTAGATGCCCTCAATGTAGGAGTGCTCGCCCAGCCGCTTGCGCAATCCAGCGGATGCGCCGGCATTGGTCTGGTCATACCTGTTCGAGAGGTAGAACAGGTTGTGGTAAAACAATTCAATGGTGAGCGCCAGTTCGCGGCCCATGAACCACGGTTCCGTCCAGCTTATGCTCACATCGCGCCGGAGCGCACCTGCGCGAATGTTGGCATTGAAGCGCTGGCCGCCGCCACGGAAGTCTTTCCAGTCACGGATGTCAAAGTTTGTCTGGGTCACCTGGATGAAGGCCGTGAGGCTGTCGATGGAGCTGAAACCGGCGCCGAAGTTCACGGTTCCAGTGGATTGTTCCACCACGCTGACATCCACATCTTTGAACCCTTCATTGACGGAGGGAGTGTTGCGGAGGTCCACCGTGCTGAAGTAATTCAGGTTTTCCAGGCGGCTCTTGCCTGCGGCTATCTTCACCGTGTTCAGCTCCTCACCGGGCGCGAAGGGCAGCTCGCGGCGGATGACCTCGTCCTCGGTGATGGAGTTGCCGGATATGTTCACCTTGCTGATGTAGGACTTGGTGCCTTCCGTGATGTGGTAAGCCACGGTCACCTGACCGGGACCGGCTTCCAAAATGCTCGTCTCCACTCGTGCGTCGGCGTAGCCGCGTGAACCATAGTAATCCTGGATCATTTTTTCATCCGCCTTCACAAAGCTGCCGACATAAGGGAAGCCGGCCTCGGTCTTGATGCCGGGTGTCAGCGCCTCATTGGTGAAGAGCGTGTTGCCCGAAAGGCTGACCCCCGCCACGTCATACTTGGCTCCTTCATAGATCACAAAGACGAGATCCATCTCCTTGGCGGAAACCGGCTCCCGGCGCACCTCGGTCACCTTTGCATACACATAACCCTCGTCCTGAAATGCCTGCTCGACGATTTTGATGTCCTCCTGCAGGTCCTGGTTGTTCAGCTTCCCCTTCTTGCCCCAGAGGTTCCAGACGTGATGTTCCTTGGACTTGATCTTGCCCCGCAGCACGCGCGCCTTGATGGCGGTGTTGCCCTCGAAACGGATGTCATGAATGATGCCGCGCGCTCCTTCATCGACCTTGAACACCACGCTGGAGAAGCCTTCGCGAGTGGACGGGGCGATGTCATAGCTGACGATCACATCGGAGTACCCTTTCTTCTCATACAACTCCACAATCTTCTGCTGCGCGGCGGAGAGTTTGGCGTCGTCCACGGGATCGCCCACCTGGACCTCGATTTCCTTGCGCAGCTTGTCGTTGTCAAAAGTCGTGTTGCCGAGGAAGCCGATGTCGCTGATGCCGCCGCGGCCGGTGATGACGAAGGTGACACTCACACCGCCGGCCACATCCCGGGCTATCGGTTCGATCTGCTCCACCGTGCCAGTGCTGTAGAGCGCCTTGATGTCACGTTCCACGGCCTCGTCTGTGAACGGCTGTCCTTCGCGGGTGGAAAGCTGGCCGCGAATGCGGTTTTCATCCAGCTTCACCGCGCCCTTGAAGATGATCTGGACATCTTTCACGATCTTTCTGACCGCCGGGGCCGCCGGGATGCCTACCTGAGCCTGAATCTGCCCTGGGGAGACGATGCTGAGTGTGAAAGCCACCGTGGCAAAAAGCGCCAGGCGTGAGTGTGTGAAGAAGCCGTAATTCATGAGGGAGGAGAGAAGGGACCGGACGGGGAGCAGGGCAGAACAATCGAGCGCACCAGTCATGGCGCACATGAAACCGCATTACTGCTTCCGGGCCGCCCCGCGTCAAGGTGTAAGTTCTGAGGGAATTCCGTCACATTCGCAGTGTTGAGAGCGCTGCCTGCGAGGCCGGGCGCGCTTCAGCTTCCTGTTTTCACAAAAGATTGGGCTTCCATCACCTGCGCGGCTAAAAGGTGCTCCCGGCTCCAAAGTCATGCCACGCTCCGACGCCCGCGACTACTTTCAACTCCATCTCGTCGTCCTTGCGTGGGGACTCACGGCGATTTTGGGCAAGCTCATCTTCCTGACGCCGGTCGATGTTGTCTTGTGGCGTACCGCGCTAGCGGCGGCGGGCTTCTTCGTGCTTGCCCGTATTCTGAAGCAACGAACGCGGCTTTCAGGTCGCGGCATCCTCGGGATGCTCGGGGTCGGCGTCATCCTCGGCCTGCACTGGATTTTGTTCTTCTGGTCGGCACGACTCTCCACCGCGTCTGTCTGCCTCGCCGCCATGCCCACGGCCATGCTGTGGTGCTCATTGATCGAACCGCTCATCGACGGCACCCGCCGCTGGCGTTTCTCCGAGCTGCTCGTCGGCGCGGTCATGGTGGGTGCGGTGTGGCTCATCTACGAGTTTGAGTTTCGTTACTGGCTTGGTTTTTCCGTCGCCATCGCCGCTGCCGTGCTCGCCGCCTTTTTTGCCACGCTGAGCAAGCAGCAGGTCGCCAAAGACACGCACTGGAGCGTCATCGGCCTTTATCAAATGACCGGTGCCTGTCTCGCTTCTGTCATTTCACGGCCATTTCTCGAACAAGGACTTCTGCCCGTGCTGCCGGACGCATCCTCGGCGCTCTGGCTCGGCGTGCTCGCGCTCGTCTGCACCGTCGCCGCGTATGCGGGTTTCATGGACGTGCTGCGGCGGGTCAGCGTCTTCACCGTGAACGTCGTTTACAACATGGAGCCAGTGTATGGCATCGTCCTCGCCGCGTTGGTCTTCGGCAAAGCCGAGTTCATGAGCGGAGGTTTTTACCTCGGCGCAGGCATCATCATCGCCGTCGTGCTCGCACTGCCGTGGATTCGCCGCTGGGTGGAAAAGTGAGAGTGCTCGACATAGCACCACTCATACGCTTGCATCGGCTCCACTCGTGAACCGCCTCCGCCACATCCTCGTCTCCGCCTCCGCCGGTTCGGGCAAAACGTACCAGCTTGTGAGGCGGCATCTGCATCTGCTCGCGCTCGGGCAGAAGCCGGAAGGCATTGCGGCAATGACCTTCACACGCAAGGCGGCGGGGGAGTTCTTCCAGCGCATCCTGCAGCGTCTCTCCGCGCTCTCGCAGCACGGCGAGAAGCCGGAACAATACTTCGCGGGCATGGCACCGCTGCCCGCGCAATGGCCGGAGTTCGTCGCGCTGCTGCGTCAGGTCACGCGGCGGCTGCACCGGCTGCGTCTTGGCACGATGGACAGTTTTTTTGCCAACATCGCCGCCTGCTTCCCGCTGGAGCTCGGCCTGCCGCTCGGCGCGAAGGTCATGGCCGAGGACGAGACCGCGCAGGCGCGCCATGAGGCGCTCGACGCGCTGCTGGAGCGCATCCATGCCTCGCGGGATGAAGCCGCCGCACGCGCCCTGCTCGAAGGCTTCAAACAGGCCACCTTCGGCGTCGAGGAGCGCAGCGCGGTGAGCAGCCTCGAAACTTGGATCAAGGAACACCACACCACCTGGCTCGACAGCGACGGAGCTTCGCCCTGGGGCATGCTTCCCGGCGTCGATGTCGCGCAGGAGGACGATCTCGCAGCCGCGTTGGATGATTTGAGGGATCGTTTTGTGCCGCGCACGGACGAAGGCTCCCGCTTTTTCGAAGAATTGCTGGCCCAGGCGGCTGGATGGGAGGCTGGAACCTCGCTGCCAAAACGTGTGGTGTATTTTTTGGAGAAGACCTCCGAGGTTTGGAGCAAACTCAAAGAAGGCGGGACGGAAATCGCCTGGGGACGTGGCAAGAAAACAGAACTCGGCAAAGAAACGGCCCACGCCTGGGTCCGCGTGGCCTCCGCACTGCTGGATCGCGAGATTCGCTGCCGCGCGCAGCGCACGCGCGGCATGGCGGCGTTGATGGAGCTTTACGAGTCGGAGTATGCGCGCCGCGTGCGCTCGCGCGGGCGGCTTTCCTTTGCCGATGTGCAGCGTTTGCTCGCCGAGGCGACGGATGGCAGCGCGGACTGGATCGACAACGAGCGCGGCGACCTGTGGTTCCGGCTCGACGGGCATTACGATCACTGGCTCTTCGACGAGTTTCAGGACACCAGCCGCGTGCAGTGGAATGTGGTGCGCGGACTGGTGGATGAGGTGATGCAGGACGATTCCGGCAGGCGCAGTTTTTTTGCCGTTGGCGATCCGAAGCAGTCGATCTACCTCTGGCGGCAGGCGGAGCCGGGTTTGTTTGAGGAGGTGTTGAAAAACTGGCCTCGTCATGATGAGGAAGGCCTGCGCATGGACACGCTCAGCCAGTCCTTCCGCAGCGCTCCGGCCGTTCTGGACATGGTGAACGCCGTTTTCGCGGACAAGGCCGCCATCGAGGCGCTGCTGCCTGGATGCACCAACGGTTTTGCTTTTGAAACGCATCAGGCGGCGGAGCGGAATGCGCACCTTTCCGGCTACGCGGCGCTGCTGCGTGTTCCGAATGAGGAAGGCGTGCGCAATCCTTCAACCACGCCGGCCGTGGCGGCGCTGCTGAAGGAAATCCGCCCGCTGGAGCGCGGTTTGTCGTGCGCGGTGCTGGTGCGCGGGAACAAGGACGCGAACGAGATCGCCGAGGAGCTGCGCGCGGAGACGGGCATGGAGATCGTGTGCGAATCCCGGCAGCGTCCGGCCACGGACAACGCGGTGACGCTCGCGCTGCTCTCGCTGCTGCAACTGGCCTCGCATCCGGGGGACACGCTGGCGCTGGAACATCTGAAAATGACGCCGCTGTGGTCGAAGATTGAAGCGGGTGAACAAAAATGGCCGCTGACCGCGAGTCAGGCGCGCAACGAGGTGTTTGAGCACGGCTTCGTCGGCTTCACGGAGGTGTGGACGCGGCATCTGCGCGCGCTGCTGCCGGAGATGGACGCTTTTCACGAGCTGCGGCTGCGCCAGTTCGGCGAGATCGCCGCGGAGTTCGACGCGGGCGGCTCACGCGACATCGACGCTTTCATCAAGCACGCGCGCGAGACGCCGATGAAGGTGCGCGGCGCGGCGAACGCGGTGCAGGTGATGACGATTCACAAGTCGAAGGGCCTGGAGTTCGACGTGGTGATCCTGCCGGACCTCAACGGCGCGACGATGAACGAGGTGCGGCGGCGCTCGCTGATCGTGAACCGTGACGCGGGCCGGATTTCATGGGTGTTGCAGGCACCGCGAGGCGAATTCACGCCCCTGCACGAAGGTTTGAGCGCGGAGCTTGAGCTGTCGCGGCGGCAGGCGGGTTTTGAGTCGCTCTGCCGCTTGTATGTGGCGATGACGCGGGCAAAGCGCGGTCTTTACATGATCGCCGAGCCACCGCCGAAGAAGGAGGACGCGGCGATGAAGGAAGCGCAGTTTTTGCGGAGGAGGCTGGGGGATCAGGGAAACGAGTTGGAAAACTCGTTTTACGAAATCGAGTGGCAGGCGGGGGATGCGGGGTGGTTCGCGAGTTCAAATCGCGCAGAGCCCAAGCAACTGGGTTCCCCTGTTGTTTCGGCTCCGCTGGGTGAGCTGCTGCGTGAGTTTCAGCCGCTGGCGAAGCGTATGACGCCTTCAGGAGAGGAAGATTTTCAGGTGAAGGGCAGCGTGCTGTTCGGCGAGGGCCGTGAGCCGGGCCGCAGGCTGGGAAGTCTTGTTCACGAACTGCTGGCGCTGGTGGAGTGGTGGAATGCGAAGTCGGGCTTCAAGGAACTCGAATTACGCTGGAAGGCTGCCGGCCTGTTACGCGGTGAGGAGATCGAAAAGACAGCGGTGGCGATGGTGCGTGATGTTTTGCGCTCGGAGGCGTCTTGCGCCTTTGCCAGGCCGTCTCCAGACGCGGAGGTGTGGCGGGAGCGCCCATTTGACCTGATTCACGATGGGGGGTGGATCAGCGGCGTGTTTGATCGTGTGGTGGTGCGGCCTGATTCGGTGCGTCTCATTGATTTCAAGACGGACGAGGTGGCCGACGAGGCAGCCCTGGAAGCCAAGGTGGCGGGGTATCGCCCGCAGATTGTGCTGTACCGCCAGGCGTTGGCACGGCTGACGGGCCTGAAATCGGACAGGATCGAAAGCGCGCTGCTGTTTACCCGGAGTTGTCGTCTGGTGGACGTAAAGTGACTTTTTTGAATCCAGACCGTCTGTGGCGACGCAAAAACTTGTGTGACCGCACTAGCTCTGGCATGGAATCCGCGCATCGTTGCCCGACGAGCTTTTGCCCCCGAAATGAGCCAGCCCGAACTCAGCGAAGAAGACCTGCTCCAGCGTGTGGGACGCAGGGACACGCGTGCCTTCGACCAGCTCTACGATGCGCTGGCACCGCGGTTGTACGGTCTGCTGCGGCAGATGCTGCATGATGAACGTGAGGCGGAGGAGGTGCTGCAGGACGGCTTTGTGCAGTTGTGGGAGCGTGCCTCGGGCTATGACGCGACGCGCAGCAAGGCTTACACTTGGGCCGTGATGATTTTCCGCAACAAAGCCATCGACCGCATGCGCATGCTGGGCCGTCGTAACCGTCTGGTGGAAAGCGCGGCCCTGGAGCAGGTGACGCTGTCCGCGCAGGCACCCGCCGCCGATGACGAGGCGCAGGCGAATGAACGTGGCGCGGTGGTGCGCAAGGCGCTGACCGATCTGCCAAAGGAGCAGCGCCAGTTGATCGAATTCGCCTTTTTGAAGGGGCTGACACATCATGTGATTGCCGACTCGCTGGGCATTCCGCTCGGCACGGTAAAGACCAACATCCGCCGCGGGCTGCTGCGCCTGCGCGATCTGCTGAAAGGAGGCGACTGATGGACGAACGACATGAAGAACTGGCCGCCCTAAACGCCCTCGGCATGCTGGAGGGTGATGAAAAGCGCGTGCTGAATGGAGCGAGCGTCGCTGACAGGGATCTGCGCGCGTTGACGGCGCAATTGGAAGAAACCGTGTCCGAGCTGGGCCATCTCGTCGCACCAGTGGAGCCGCCTGCGGACATGAAACGCCGCATCCGTTCGAAGATCCGTTCCAGTGGCGGCCCCAAGTGGCGTTCGCTTTCGCCTTCAGCCTTGCTCGGCGGCGCCGGCTGGGCTGTAGCCGCCGGATTGGCCTTGTCCTCGGTCTGGCTATGGCAGGAGCGTGAGAAACTGTCACAGCAGGTCGCGGCGGTGAGCAAGGCCATGGCATCCGTGACACCTGTCACGCCATCTGCGGAAATGCAGGAGCCTCCCAATTTGGAGAATGAGCTCAAAAAACTGCGGGATGACTTTGAAGCGAAAAAAGCCGCGCTCACCACGGAACTCGACTCCCTGCGGAAACGCGAGACCGAGGCCGCCGCGCGCATTGCGCAACTGGTCGCCGAGGCCGAGGCGCAGAAGCAGCGGGAAGCAGGGATGAAGGTGGAGATCGTCACGCTGCAAAGCAAGGTTTGGGAGTATCGCCGCAGCGAGATGACCGTCGTATGGGACGGCGGGAAGCGTCAGGGCGTGCTGTTGCTCGACAAAATGCCGCGTGTGGATGCCGGCAAGGATTACCAGCTCTGGGTCGTCGATCCGCAGAAGCCGGACCCGGTCAGCGCCGGCGTGATTACCGTGGATGACAAAGGCATGGCCAAAACCAGCTTCAAACCCGTCGATAGCGTGGGTGAAAGCGTGAAGTTCGCCCTCAGCGTGGAGAAAAAAGGCGGCGTGCCGAAGAACGAAGGCCCCATTGTGCTCGTGGGACCGTGACTGGATGGCCCGGTGAGTTCCGGGCATGTTCCAGGGCTGTCAGGCACGAAGATTGCGCCCTTGCCAATCCCGCGAAATCCGCGATGAATAGCGCCCCTTTTACCCCAAAAAACACCATGCCCAAGCAGACCATTCGTGACATCGACCTCGCCGGAAAACGCGTCTTTGTGCGCGTCGATTTCAACGTGCCGCTCGAAGAAAAAGACGGCCAGATGGTCATCACCGACGCCACACGCATTCAGGAAACTCTACCCACCATCAAGTTCCTGATCGAGAAGGGTGCCAAAGTCATCCTCGCCAGCCACTTGGGCCGCCCGAAAGGTCAGCGTGACCCGAAACAGAGCCTCGCGCCCGTCGCCCCGGCTCTCAGTGCGCTGATCGGCCAGCCGGTCGATTTTGCCAGCGACTGTATTGGCGAAGAAGCGAAAGCCAAGGCGCTCGCATTATCCAATGGCGGTGTGCTGCTGCTCGAAAACACCCGTTTCCACGCTGGTGAAGAAAAGAACGACGCCACACTCGCGAAGGGCATGGCCGATCTCGCTGAGATCTTCGTGAACGACGCCTTCGGCTCCGCGCACCGTGCCCACAGCTCGACTGCTGGCATCGCTGATTATCTTCCCGCCGTTTCCGGCCTCCTCATGGAGAAGGAACTGACCTGGCTGCACGACGAGCTGGAAAAACCCGAGCGCCCGTTCGTCGTGATCCTCGGCGGAGCGAAAGTGAACGACAAGATCGGCGTCATCAACCGCCTGCTCGAAAAGGCGGACACGATCATCATCGGCGGCGGCATGGCTTACACCTTCCGCAAGCTCGTGCAGGGCATCAGCATCGGCAAAAGCCTCTACAAACCCGAATGGGAACCCATCGCGCAGGCTGCTCTCGACAAGGCCAAGGAGCGCGGCGTGAAGATCCTCATCCCCGTGGATGCGATGATCACCGACGCCTTCGATTTCGACGCCAAAAAGCTCGGCAACATCAAGTTCACCGGCGCGGGCGAAAGCATCCCGGACGGCTGGGAAGGCGTCGATATCGGCCCTGAGTCCGTGAAGCTGTTCTCAGAGGAAATTTCCAAGGCGAAGACCGTCATCTGGAACGGCCCGATGGGCGTGTTCGAGATCAAGGAAAGCTCCAAAGGCACTTTTGACGTCGCCGAGGCCGTCGCGTCCAACAGCAGCGCCAAAACCATCATCGGCGGTGGCGACAGCGTGAAGGCCGTCAAGAAAGCCAAGCTCGGCGACAAGATGACCTTCATCTCCACCGGAGGCGGTGCCAGCCTCGAACTCCTCGAAGGCAAAGTGCTGCCGGGTGTCGCCTGCTTGAAGGAGAAATGACCGAGCCGTTGACGGTGGTTTACTGTTGTTGACGATTGTTGACGATTGTTTGCCCAACCGCTCACCAGCCCTCTGAAAACCACTGTAAACAATCGTCAGCTTCCGTAAACCACCGTCAACTTCCCCTCCCCCATGCCCCTCGCCCACTTCCGCAAACCGATCATCGCCGCCAACTGGAAAATGCACATGACGCCACAGGAGTCAGATGATTTCCTTCGTGCCTTCGCCCGTCTCGTGCCGGACAAGATTCCCGTGCAGATCGTCGTGGCCCCGCCGTTCGTCAGCCTGGAGCGCGCGAGCAACGCGCTCGTGGCCGCTCGTGAGCAGAGTGTGGAACTGGCCGCGCAAAACATGAGCGCCCAGCCTGCTGGTGCCTTCACGGGGGAGATCAGCGCCCGCATGATCAAGGAATGCGGCTGCAAGCACGTCATCCTCGGCCACAGCGAGCGCCGCAGCCTTTACGGTGAGACGAACGCCATCGTGAACGCCAAAGTCCTCGCTGCGCTCGAAGCCCGCCTGCACCCCATCCTTTGCATCGGCGAAACGCTCGCCGAGCGCGATGGCGGCCAGATCGAGCAGGTGCTCGAAAGCCAGCTCCGCGAATCCCTGGCCGAGGTCGGCCCGCGCCGCATCACCGATTGCGTCATCGCCTACGAACCTGTCTGGGCCATTGGCACCGGCCGCACCGCCACCTCCCAGCAGGCGCAGGACGCCCACGCTTTCAGTCGCAAAGTGCTCGGCGACATGTTTGGCACCGATGTGGCCGTGAAAATCCGCATCCAATACGGCGGCAGCGTGAAGCCCAACAACATGGCCGAGCTGATCAGCCAGCCCGATGTGGACGGTGCACTCGTCGGTGGAGCCAGCATGGAGACCGGTTCCTTCTGGGAAATCTGCCGCGCGGCCATCGATTGGGCGAACGCCAACGCATAGCGTCAGACGCTACCGTGAGAATCAAAAAATCTCTAGTCTTGCCAGACTGGAGGTTTTTTGCGTATGATGCGTTTAATGAATAAGATTCTCCTCCCGATCTTCTTGTTCATTCTGACGCCAGTCCTGCTGCTGGCGCAGAATGATCCTGGCTGGAAGGCTGGTGCCGCTGACATCGACATCACGCCGGACTATCCGGTGCGGCTAAGTGGCTACGGCAGTCGCACAACGGAGCATGAAAAAGTGGCGCGGCGTCTCCATGCCAATGCCCTGACCTTGCAATGGAAGGAGGATGCGCCAGCGGCCATCGTAAATGTCGATAATTGCGGCGTGCCCGCGACCGTGCGTGCAGAGGTGCTAAAACGACTCGCCGCCAGCGGCAAAACCATCGCTGATGAACGCTTTGCCCTGCATTCCACACACACACACTGCGCGCCGATGCTCAAAGGCGTTCTGCCATTCCTCTTTGGCAGCGATCTGCCAGCCGACCAGCAGGAGCGCGTGGAAAGGTACACAGAGGAACTCACCGCAAAGATCGTCCAGGTCGTCTCAACTGCGCTGGACCAGATGCAGCCCGCGCGCCTCGACTGGAGCATCGGCAAGGCTTATTTCGCGTTCAATCGGCGGCTAAAAACGGACAATGGCTTCCAGAACGCGCAGAATTACAGCGGTCTCACGGATCGCGCCGTGCCAGTGCTGCGAGTCAAATCTGCCGATGGTAAAAAACTCATCGCCATGCATGCCAGTTACGCCTGCCACTGCACGACCCTCAGCATCAATGAAATTCACGGCGACTGGGCGGGGCTGGCTCATGACGAGATGGAATTGCGTTTCCCTGGTTCCGTCTTTCTCATCGCCATCGGTTGCGGGGCGGATCAAAATCCCTATCCACGCCGGGAAGTCCGTTTCGCCGTCGATCATGCAGTCAGCATGGCCAAAGAAATCGTCCGTCTCATCAATGGCCCGATGCAGCCGGTGGCCGGACCGCTCAACTGCGCCCAAGGCGAGGTGATGCTGCCGTTCGACAAACTGCCGACAAAGGAAGAATGGCAGACCAAAGCAGCCGATTCCAACAAACACACCTCCTACCACGCGAAGAAGCATCTCGAAATGCTCGAACGCGGCGAGAAAATCCCGCCCGCCCTGCCCTACATGGTGCAGGTGTGGCATTACGGCGACGACCTGCTCACCATCAATCTTCCCGGCGAGGTTGTGGTGGATTACAGCCTGCGTTTCAAACGCGAATTCGATCCCGCCCGCACCTGGGTGAATGGCTACACCAATGACGTGCCCTGCTACATCCCCTCCCAGCGCGTCTGGGAGGAAGGCGGCTACGAGGCCGCTGGTGCGATGATTTATTATGGCCGCCCCACTCGCTTCGCCTCCGGCATCGAGAACATCATCGCAGGTGAGGTCAAAAAACTCGTGCCGCAGGAGTTCAGCGCCCGGCGCGTGCAGCCTTCCCAGCCACCCGTCGCAGGCCAGATCAAGAAGTAGCGCGTCTCAGTAGCCGCAGCAGTTCGCGTCCTTCCCGGCCTGGATAAGCCGCCTGCGGCACGTGGCCTTCGACCGTGGTGAAGTGACCCGCAAACAGAGCGGTCAGTTCTTCCGGTGAAATGCCAAACGGCGGCCCAGTCTCACCGGGATCCATCTCTGGGTTGATGAAAAAGACACCCAAAAACAGTCCGCCAGGCTTCAGCAAGGACAACACCGCATCACGGTATCTCACGCGCCATTCCGGCGGCAGCGCGCACAGGCAGGTGTGCTCCACGATGGCGTCAAACTGGCCGCTGAACTCAAACAGATCGCCAAGCACAAAACGTTCCGCCAACTGCGGGTAGCGCTCTTTCGCCTTTGCGATCGCCGTCGGTGCGATGTCGAGACCAATGGCATCAATCCCGAGCGAAACCAGATGCGCCACGTCATGCCCCACGCCGCATCCCGGCACCAGAACACGTCCCGTGAGCTTGTTCCGCGCGAGCCATGCCACCAGCGGTGGTGATGGCAGTCCTTTGTCCCATGGAGTGAATTTCTCCTGATAAGCTTGGTCCCAGTTGGTGATGTTCACGGCGCTGATTTTTCTTTCTGATGCTTGATCACGCCCTCCAGCGTCGTCTGTCCGGCATCACCCGTGCTGGTGACCTTGCTCTCGAGGACGTCCCTGGCCTCGCCCTTGAACGAATCGATGATGGTGATGGCGCTCTGGCCGCCACCGGTGATGGCCTTGAGCTCAAGCGTGAGATTTGCCTCGAAGGCGCGGCCTTCAAACCGCAGCATCTGTGCCCCATCCGCGCCGCTGACCGTCGCATCATAGCTGTCCGCGCCCTCGTTGTAGGTGATCGCCCACTTGAACGGCTGCGTGTCGCCGTTGATCGTGCGGGTGCCTTCGATGAGGAAGGCGTTGTCGCCGTCGGTCTTGCCGGTCCACTCCTCTTTGATGGTGATGACATTGTTCTCGCCCTTCAGTTCGCCCTCGGCCTTCCATGAGCCGATGTAATGTTTGAAGACCGGATGTGTGCCGAGGTCTTTGGCGGACAGGCTGGCGCAAACCAGCGCGCAGATCGTGATGAAGAGTGTTTTCATGCGATGATGTCGTTAATGACCTTGCCGTAGCTGATCGGCACGTCGCGTCCGATCACATCTTTGACCATGGTTTCGGAGTGGATGCCGAGCAGGTGATACATCGTGGCCGCGAGATCATCGGGCTTCACCGGCTTGTCGGCAGGATGCTCGCCGTTCTTGTCAGAGGCGCCATGCACAAAACCGCGCTTCACACCGCCGCCGGCGAGCAGCGCGGTGTAGCACTGCGGCCAGTGATCGCGGGAGATGTTCTTGTTGATCTTCGGCGTGCGGCCAAACTCACCCACCCACACGACGAGCGTCTCGTCCAGCAGACCGCGTTCATCGAGATCGGTCAAAAAAGTCGGCAGCGTCTGCTCGGTGATCGGCAGATGATACTTCTCGATGATCGGGAACATGCGCGTGTCATTGAACCCATGCGTGTCCCAGCCGCCCTCGGTCGTGCTTTGCCCTCCAATGCCTTGGGAAAAATTGACCGTCACAAATTTCACGCCTGCCTCGACGAGGCGACGCGCCATGAGCAGGCTCTGGCCATAGGGCGAGCGGCCATACGCATCGCGCACCTTGTCCGGTTCCTTCGTGAGATCGAAAGCGGCACGCAGCTTCTCGCTGTGCAGCATCGACAAAGCCTTATCGTAATAGCTCTCGATCCCGCGTGCCTCGGCAGAGAAATCGAGCATCCGCGTCTGCGCATCGACGAGCTTTTGCAGCTCACGTCGCGCATTGAGCCGCTCGAAGCTCACATTGCTCGGCAGGCTCAGCTCTGGCAGCGCGAAATCTTTCGCCGAAGGATCACGCAGCACAATGAAGGGATCGTGTTCCTTGCCGAGAAAGCTCGCACGTTGTCCCGGTGTCACGCTGCCATCGCTCACGATGTAAGGAAAGGTCGTCGCCGTCGGGATTTCGCCTTTCAATGGAGCCAGGGCATCCACGACCGACGAGTAGGCTGGAAACAGGTCCGGCGAATCCTTGAGACGCTGGTCATCACTCGGCGGCGCATGACCGCTCAGCGCGTAATAGCCGGCGCTGTTGTGATTCTTCATCGTGTGATGCACGGAGCGGACCAGCGTGACCTTGTCCATCACCTGCGCTGTCTTCGGCAGCTTCTCAGAAACCCAGATGCCGTCCGCACTCGACTTGATCGGCTTGTGGAAGCCACGAATGCCCTCGGGAGCATCTGGCTTCATGTCAAAGGTCTCCAGATGACTCGGCCCGCCCCACTGGAAGCAAAAGATCACCGACTTCGCCTTCGCCACGAGCTTTTCCAGTGGCTGGTGCTCCGCAGCACGCAGAAAGCGCGGCATCGTCAGCCCGAACATCCCCAAACCGCCTGCGGAGAGCAGTTGGCGGCGGCTGATGCGCGTGCAGGCACCGGTGGGATTGAAGCGAAGGGACATGTGCGAAAGCAAACGTGGTGCAGCATGGCGCTATTTCCTCACGATGCCAGCAGGCGGATTGACATCCGGCAGCCCAGTTGTTTGCTTCGCCCTCATGACCAGCGATCCTTCGGCACGTCGTCCTTTGAAGTCGCGCAGCACGGCTTGGGCGCAGTTTTTTTCGCGTGGCATGCTGCGTCTCGGGTTGAAGCCGAACACCGTTTCCTTATTGGGGATTGTTTGCGCGGCTGTCGGTGGTGGCGCGGCGTTGATGGCGGTCCGGTCGGATTCGGCGTGGGTGTTCTGGCTCATCGCAGCCGCAGGAGTTCAACTGCGCCTCTTCTGCAACATGATGGACGGCCTGCTTGCGGTTGAAGGCGGGCTCAAATCGGCCACGGGCGAGCTTTTCAATGAGATCCCCGACCGCATCGACGATGCCTTCATCCTGGTGCCGCTGGGATACGCCGCAGGCACCGAATGGAGCATCGCGCTGGGCTGGGCGGCCATGGGCGGCTCGGTGTTGACCGCCTATGTTCGTGCGCTTGGGGCCAGCCTCACTGGCAAACACGATTTCTGCGGTCCGATGGCGAAGCCGCACCGGATGTTCACGGTGACGATGGGCTGCCTGGGAATGCTGATGCTGGACTTGATGCAGGTCACCTGGCCGCTGCTGACCTGGACCATTGCTGTCATCAATGCAGGTATCGTTATTACTGTCTGGCGGCGTGTCAGTCATTTAGCAAAAGTCCTTCATCAAAGACCCTCATGAACTCAGAACGCCTCCAATTCACCACTGACGACGGCCTGTCGCTGCATTACAAAGCCTGGAACGTCCAGGGAGCCACGAAGGCACTGGTGCTGCTGCATCGCGGCCATGAGCATGCAGACCGTTGGGACACGGTGATTCCTCCTCTCTCAATGCCGGACACGGCGATCTATGCCTGGGAAGCACGCGGTCATGGTCTTTCGCCGGGAAGGCGCGGGCATGCGGCGGGGTTCATGGAGTATGTGCGCGATCTCGACACGTTTTTCCAATATCTGCAAAAAGCGCACGGTCTGACGCCGGAGCGCACCGTGGTGGTCGCTCACAGCGTCGGCGGAGTCGTGGCGGCGGCCTGGGTGCATGACTTCGCGCCGCGCATCGCCGGCCTCGTGCTCGCCACACCAGCGCTGGAGGTGAATCTGATCGTTCCGGGTGCCCTCACAAGCATCCGAGTGATGCAGAAGCTCAAACCCGACGCCACGATCAAGAGCTATGTTCGTGGCTCCTGGCTCACTCGTGATCTGAGCGCTGCCGCCGCTTACGATGCCGACAAACTCATCTCCAAGGACATCTCGGCCAAAATTCTCGTCGATCTCTTCGACACCGCGCAGCGCGTCATCAGTGACGCTGAGGTGATGGACCGGCCGCTGCTGCTGTTTTCCGCCGGTGCTGACAAAGTGGTGAAACGCGAGGCCATCGACGCGCTCTACACCAACTACGGCTGCGAGCAAAAAACACACCTCACGCTCAAAGGCGCGCGCCATGCCATCTTCCACGATCTTTGCCGCGATGAAGTGTGCGGCGCGATCAAACGCTTCGCCGAGCGTTGCATCGCGAACTTCACGCCGCCGCGTCTGGAGACCGATCTGACGCATCCGGCCACGAACGCCGAGTATGCGAGCCTCAAGAAGCCGCTGCCATCTCCTTCGCTGCGAGGGCTGTCCTTCATCCTTCAACGTGCCGCACTCGGCACCACCGGCAGACTCAGTCAGGGCATCCGCATCGGCCACGCGACGGGTTTCGACTCCGGTGAGTCGCTCGATTACGTCTATGACAACAAGCCGCGCGGGAATCTGCTCGTCGGCAAGGTCATCGACTACTTTTACCTCAACGCCATCGGCTGGCGTGGCATCCGCCAACGCCGCGCGTGTATGAATCAGGCGCTGCGCTGGGCGCTGAAGCAAATCCGCGAGGCTGGCATGCCCTTGCAGCTCATGGACATCGCCGGTGGAGCGGGTCGTTACTTGCTGGACGTGCTCGACGAGCCCGATCTGAAAATCCTTTGCCGCGACTGGAGCGAATCCGCTTTGGCACGCGGCCGTGAGTCCGCGCAGCAGATGGGTCTCAGCGAGCGCATCACGCATCTGCGTGGCGATGCCTTTGACGAGCAATCGCTTGCCTCTGTCGAGCCGAAGCCTTCCGTCGCCGTCGTGTCCGGCCTGTATGAACTGTTTCCAGAAAACGACAAGCTCCAGCGCTCGCTGCGCGGTCTCTTCAGCGCGGTGAATCCGGGCGGCTGGCTCATCTACACCGGCCAGCCGTGGCATCCGCAGGTGGAAATGATCGCCCGCACGCTGACGAATCGTGATGGCCAATACTGGATCATGCGCCGCCGTCCACAGGGCGAGATGGATGCGCTCGTCGAGCAGGCGGGCTTCAAAAAAGAGAAGCAGTGGATCGACGACTTCGGCATCTTCACCGTCAGCATCGCACGCAAGCCCGCATGAACCGCGCCAAACGCGAACCCGGATTGATATGGCCCGCGATCTGGCGTCTCGCGCTCGCGGGTGCCACGTTTGTGCTCGTGTACAGCGGCTGCAATCACTTCACCGCCACGCGTGGTGATGTGCCGACGCTGATGTTCGAATGGGAGCGTCACATTCCCTTCGTGAGGGAGTTGGTGGTGCCGTATTGGTCGCTCGATCTGTTTTTCTGCGGCGCGTTTTTTCTCTGTGGCAGCAAGCTGGAGCTGAATCTGCTCACCAAGCGCCTCATCGCCGTGACCGTGCTCAGCGGTGTGTGTTACCTGCTGTTTCCGCTGAAGCTCGCCCTGCCCAGGCCGGAGCCAGTGGGCTGGACCGCGCCGCTGTTTCACGCGCTCTACTTCAACGACCTGCCCTACAACCTCGCGCCGTCGCTGCACATCAGCCTGCGCTCGTTGGTGTGGGTGTTTTACGGCGCGCATCTCACCGGCCGGCTGCGCACGGCGGTAAAGGTGTGGTTCATCCTCATCGGCCTCTCCACGCTGCTCGTCTGGCAGCATCATCTCGTCGATGTGGCGGGCGGTTTTGTCATGGGCTGGGCCATCGCGGCCATCTTTCCTGATTCACGACAGCTCGGGACCAGAAATCCTTCCTCAAAATACGCGCAGCGCTACGGCATCGGTGCCATGGCATGCACGGCGCTGAGTTTTGTTTCGATCTTCTTCGTGTGGCCCGCCGTGGCATGCGGGATCGTGGCGCTGGCGTATGCCACAGGCTTGTCGCGGCTGCTGGGCAAAGAAAACGGCACGCTCTCGCCCTCCGCCGAGTGGTGCCTGCTACCGGTGCTCATCGCGACGGCGCAAATCCAGCGCAAGTGGCTCCAACGAAAGCCCAGTTGGCATGAAGTCACGTCCGGCGTGCTCTTCGGCCGCAAAGTCACCGCCAAAGAAGCCGCAGCACTCGTTCGCGAAGGCGAACTCGCTGTTCTCGATCTCACCGCCGAAACCAACGCTCCCGTGGCCTTCCGCGAGCACGCGCATTACCACAATCTGCCGCTGCTCGATCTCGTTCCGCTCAAACCAGAGCACATCGCCGCCGCGCTGAACATTATCCGTGAACAACGTGCCGCAGGCCGTCGCGTCTTCATGCACTGCCAGCTCGGTCTGCAACGCTCCGCGCTCATCGCCGCACACTGGCTGGTGGAAAATGGCGCGGCGGCCGATTTGGAGGCAGCGAGACGCAAGATTCGCGCACTGGAACCCAGCGTGGTCATTTAGAGCGCTTGCCCTCGCGAATCGTCCGGCTAATCAAAGAACCATGCCCAACCTCACCGCCCCCACCGGATTCAAAGAATGGTCCTTCGTCTGCGATGCCCTGACGCAAGGCAAGCTCAGCATCATTCTGCGCAAAGGCGGCATTCACGAGGGCCGTGGTGGCTTTGAGTGGAAGCACCGAGAGTTCTTCCTGTTCCCGACATGGTTTCACAATCAGGCCGAAAAACTGAGCTGGGCGCCCGAGAACACTCAGCGTGCCTTTCCACCGGAAGAAGAACGCCAAACCGTGGACATCGACGGCTGCGCGACGCTGGAGCAGGTCTGGAAAGTCACCGACTGGGACAAAGTGGCCGCGCTGGCTCCGTTGCACATCTGGAACGAGGACGTGGTGAAGGATCGCTTCATTTACGACGACGAAAGCTGCCTCCACGTCGCCCTCGTGCGCGCCTACAAGCTCCCGCAGCGCTGGCACTTCCCGTATGCCAAGAGCTACGGCGGCTGCCGCTCCTGGATCACCCTGCCGGATGAAGGTCTGCCCATGGCCGCTGCGGCGACGCCGGCTTTGAGTGATGAAGCGTTTGCGGATGTGTCAGCGAAGTTGAAAGCGCTCCTGGGCTAGCCGAGAGTCGCTGACTTGAACGACAGCGACGCCATCCGCCCAACCCATGTCGAGGTGAACCTCGGCATCCTCGCACAGAATTATGATGCGATCCGGGCGCATGTCGGCACGGCTGCAGTGATGCCGGTGGTGAAGGCGAATGCGTATGGGCATGGCATCGTCGAGGTAGCGCAATATCTAGTGAAGTATGGAGCGACGTGCTTTGGCGTGGCTTTGCTCGAAGAAGCCATCGTTTTGCGACAGGCGGGCGTCGCGGTGCCGATTCTGGTATTTGGCGGTGTGGCGACGCGGCAGATCCCGCAGTTCATCGCGCATGATTTGATGATGACGGCGTCGTCCATCGACAAGCTGCGGCAGATTGATGAGGCGGCGGCAGCGGCGAGGGTGAAGGCGCGGGTGCATTTGAAGATCGACACCGGCATGGAGCGCATCGGCGTGCATTGGTACAGCGCGGAGAAGCTGCTGGAGGCCAGCTTGGGCTTTGCGAACGTCGAGGTGGCCGGGATCTACTCGCACTTCGCCAGTTCAGATGCGGCAGACCTTTCAGGCGCTCGCGAACAACTGGCGCGGTTCCTCGAAGTACTGGAGTTTTATCCGAAACGCGGCTTGCAGCCGCCGCAGCGGCATATCGCGAACTCTGGTGGCATTTTGCAGCTCCCGGAGAGCCATCTCGATCTCGTGCGGTCGGGGATCATGCTGTATGGCGTGTATCCATCGCGCGAAACGAGACAGACCGTCGCGGTGAAGCCAGCGCTGAGCTGGAAGTCGCAGGTGGTGTATTTCAAGGTGGTGCAGCCGGGGAGTGCGGTGAGTTACGGCGGCACTTGGGCCAGCGATCATCCGGTTCGCGTCGTCACAGTGCCGGTGGGTTATGGCGACGGCTATTTCCGGGCGTTGTCGAATCGCGGTCAGGTGCTCATTCGCGGTCAGCGGCATCCAATCGTGGGCCGGGTGTGCATGGACCAGTTCATGGTAAATTTAGAGTGGGGAACAGCCTACAATGGTGATGTGGTGACGCTCATTGGCGACTCGATCACGGCGCAGGAGGTGGCGGACTGGGCAGGGACGATTCCGTATGAGGTACTGACGAACATCAATGCGCGTGTGCCACGCGTGTATGTTTAATGCCTTGCATTCGGCGGGTGATGGAAGCAACTGAAGCAAGGGACACGGCAGCGGGTTCCGCCTCATTCATGAACCTCATCATCTTCGACCTCGAAACCACCGGACTGTTACCCTCCCAGCATGAGATCATCCAGATCGCGGCCGTGAAGGTGCAGAACGGGCGCTGGGATGCAGGCGAGTATTTTGACAGCTATGTGAAGCCCCGGCATGACGTGCCGTCGTTCATCACCAAGCTCACAGGCATCTCGCAGGCGCAGGTGGCGGACGCGCCGTCGCCAGTGGACGTTTTGATGCAGTTTTCCCGCTTCGTGGGCCAGAATGCGACGCTGATCGCTCACAATGGCCTGCGGTTTGACATGCGCTTCATCGCCGAGAACTGCATGCGTCATGGCATTCCCGTGCGGGAGACGAGCGCGCTGGATTCGCGCTCGTTCTCACGCAAAATCTGGGGCGGCAAGGGCGGTCATGGCTTGGACGCGGTGCTGGAGCGGCTGGGGGTTTCCAGCCAGGGAGTGAAGCGCCACGATGCGCGCGGTGATGTGCAACTGCTGGCCGAAGCGGTAAAGCAGATGTGGACGCGTCTGACGCCGAGCTTCAAAGATTGTCCTGTGGATCTCTCCGTGGGTGTGATTCCAGCGCTGGCGTGAGGCGGAGCGCGAGTATTCTACTCGCCTAACTTTCCTGGCGTGTCGCAACTTCAGAAACAGCCTTCTGGCCGATTGGTGAACTGTGTGGCGATAGCGGGATAGCTGAGTGATGAAGTGGCGAGTAGGTTTCGCCATACTCGCGCTCCGTCAGACGGCTTGGATCAGCTTCTCGTGGATGCGCGAGACAACCATGTCGGCGATGGGACCGTTGCCGAGTTTGGCGAGGGCGTCGGCGAGGAAGCCTTCGACGATGAGCTTGCGGCTTTCGCCGTCGGTGATGCCGCGGGCCTTGAGGTAGAACAGTTCTTCGTCGCTGATGGGGCCGCTGGTGGCGCCGTGGCTGCATTTGACCTGGTCGGCGTTGATTTCGAGGCCGGGTAGCGAGGTCGCCTCGGCTTCGTCGCTGTTGAGGAGATTGCGGCAGGTCTGGTAGGCGTCGGTGAAGTGAGCTTCTTTATCGACGGTGATGAGGCCGCTGAAAATGGAGCGCGACTTGCCGTAGAGGGCATTCTTGTAGAGGAGATCGCTCGTCGCGTGCGGGGCCTTGTGATTCTGCAAAGTGCGTTGATCGACGATTTGATCGCCCGTGGGCAAGGCGACACTGAGCATGTCGCTGTGGGAGCCTTCACCGAGTAGATCGCTGACGCTTTCGCTGCGGCTGAACTCGGCACCGAGCTGGACCTGGAAGTTTTTCACCTGCGCATCGCGGGCGGTGACGGTGCTGGAGAGGTGCATGGCTTGCGCTTTCTCGCCGAGTTCCTGGCAGGCGATGTAGCGGATGCGGCTGCCTTTGCCGGCCACGAGATCGGCCACAGCAAGGCTGAGGCCGGTTTCAGCCTTCCAAGTGCGATAGTGATCGACGACAGTGACATCGGCGTTGTCCTCGGTGACGATGAGCGTGTGTGGGAAGATGGCGGCGTGCTCGGCGGCGATCCAATGGAAGACTTCGATGGGTTGCTCGATGGCGATGCCTTTGGGCACGAGAATAACGAGACCGGCACGAACATGAGCCAGATGCAGCGCGGCGAACTTGGCGGAGCCGAGCGTCATCTCGCGCTGCATGAAATGCTGCTGAAGGAGGGCGGCTTGAGATTGCAACGCTTCTTCAAATGGCAGGCAGATCACGCCCGCGGGCAGTCTGGCGGTTTCGGCGACGACGAGGCGATCGTTGACGAAGACGAAGCGTGCGGCGGTTTCGGCGAGACCTTCCGATGCGGCGACGGCTTCGGCCTCAATATGCTCATTGGCGGCAGCGGTGGGCTGATAAGTACTGAGCGCGATCTTTTTGGCGTTGGAATAGCGCCAGGCTTCGTCCTTGAGGCCGGGGACAGGCAAGGATTGGAAGTTGCTCCATGCAGCAGCGGATTTTTCGAGGAACCAAGCGGGCGCGGCGGATTTTTCGCGAGCAGGAGCGATGATTTCGAGTCCGGCAGGTGGTGCGGCGACAGGAGCGGCTTCGGAAGACATGGAGGAGGTCTGGGGAGCTGGGGCGAGAGTGGGCATGCGTGCGAACAATGGCGATGACGTGAAGATATTGGCTTGTCGTGAGATCAGCCGACACTGCCTTCCATTTCAAGGTCGATGAGGCGCTTCAGTTCGACGCTGTATTCCATCGGAAACTCCTTGGCGAGGTCGTTGATGAAGCCGTTCACGGAAAGGCTCATCGCTTCGGCTTCGCTGAGGCCGCGCTGCATGAGGTAGAAGATTTGATCGGCGCTGACCTGGCTGACGCTGGCTTCGTGCTGCGTGGAGTGCTGATTGCCGCGGACGCTGATGGCGGGATAGGTGTCGGTGCGGCTGTTGGTGTTGATGAGCAACGCGTCGCACTCGGTGTTGTTTTTGCAGCCTTTGAGGTGCTTCGGGATGTGAACGAGACCACGATACGTGGCGCGGCCTTCGCCGATGGAGATGGATTTGCTGATGACGTTGCTGGTGGTGTCATCGGCGGCGTGCACCATCTTCGCGCCGGTGTCCTGATGCTGGCCGCTGTTGGCCAGGGCGATGCTGATGACTTCACCACGGGCGCGTTTGCCCTTCATGATGACGCCGGGGTATTTCATGGTGAGGCGGCTGCCGATGTTGCAGTCGATCCATTTCACGACGGCGTCTTCATGCGCGATGCCGCGCTTGGTGACGAGATTGAAGACGTTGCTGCTCCAGTTCTGTACGGTGACGTATTGGATCTTGGCGCCTTTGAGAGCGACGAGTTCGACGACGGCGCTGTGCAGCGTGGCGGTTTCAAACTTCGGCGCGGTGCAGCCTTCCATGTACATCACTTCCGCGCCTTCATCGGCGATGATGAGCGTGCGCTCGAACTGGCCGAACTGCTCGCTGTTGATGCGGAAGTAGGCTTGGAGCGGATGCTTCACCTTCACACCCGGCGGGACGTAGATGAAGCTGCCGCCGCTGAAGACGGCGCTGTTGAGCGCGGAAAATTTGTTGTCACCCGTGGGGATGACCTTGCCAAACCACTTCTTGAAAATTTCGGGGTGATTCTTCAAACCTTCGCTGCTGTTGACGAAGATGACACCCTGCTCGGCAACGGCGGCTTTGATGTTCGAGTAGGCAGCTTCGGAGTCGTACTGCGCTTCGACACCGGCGAGGAATTTGCGTTCCTGCTCGGGAATGCCGAGGCGGTCGAAGGTCTTTTTCACGTCCTCGGGCACGTCGTCCCAGGAGCGCTTGGGCTTCTGGCCGTCGCTGAGGTAGTAGCGGAATTCGTCGAACTTGATGTTCTCCAAATCCTTCGTGGCCCAATGCGTGGGCATGGGTTTGTCCTGGAAGACCTTGAGCGCCTTGTGACGGAATTCGCGAATCCAATCGGGATCACCCTTCACATCGCTGATGTAGTCGATGGTCTTTGAAGTGATGCCGAAGCCGGAGTCGAACTTGTTGCGCTCGGGGAAGGTGAAATCGCCGACGTTATCGACCTTGATGTCGGAGATGTCGTTTTCGACGGGTTCTGGGGCGGTGACCATGATGTTAAAGAGTGGCGGGTTTCAATGCACTTAAGCGGCAGCGGCGAGAGGCTCCTCGTGGACCCAGTCGTAGCCTTTTTCTTCGAGTTCGAGGGAGAGCTCTTTGCCGCCGGTTTTGACGATGCGGCCGTCTTTGAGGACGTGGACGATGTCGGGCTGGATGTAGTTCAGCAGGCGCTGGTAGTGGGTGATGACGAGGAAGCCGCGGTTCTCGCTGCGCATGGCGTTCACGCCACGGGAGACGATTTTGAGGGCGTCGATGTCGAGACCGGAGTCGGTTTCGTCGAGGATGGCGTATTTCGGCTCCAGCATCATGAGCTGGAGGATCTCGTTGCGCTTCTTTTCGCCACCGGAGAAGCCTTCATTGACACTGCGGCTGGTGAAGCTGCGGTCCATTTCGAGGGCGTCCATGCGGGAATAGAGCTGCTTGTAAAACTTCACAGCGTCGATGTCCTCACCCTTGGGCAAGCGGGCTTTCAAAGAGGCGCGAAGGAAGTTGGCGTTGCTGACGCCGGGGATTTCGTGCGGGTATTGGAAGGCGAGGAACAAACCGGCTCGGCTGCGGGCATCGACGGCCATGTCGAGGATGTTTTGCCCATCGAGCAACACCTCACCACTGGTGACTTCGTAATCGCTGTGGCCGCAGAGGACTTTGCTCAGCGTGCTCTTGCCAGAGCCGTTCGGGCCCATGATGGCGTGGACTTCACCGGGGTTGATCGTGAGGTTCAGGCCTTTGAGGATTTCGCGGCCGGGGATCTGGGCGTGGAGGTCTTTAATCTCGAGTGACATGTGGTTGCTTGGGGGGGAGGAAATTAGGATTTGGCGGCGCAGTTCTGGCAGGTGCCGTGGATGGCGAGGTCGGTGCGGGTGACGCGGGTGCCAGCGGGGAGATTCCAGAACTTGGCGGGGTCGAAGTCGGCATTGGGATGCGCGTCGATGACCTTGCCGCAGGTCTCGCAGTGGAAATGGACATGCTCGTGCAGGTTCGCGCAGTAGCGGGACTGCCCGCGCTCAAGGTGGACGAGCTTGATCAGGCCATGAGAGGTGAGGTGCTCCAGGCAGTTGTAAACCGTGGCAAGCGACATGCCCGGGCTGCGGCTTTTTACCCGGTCGAGGATGTCGTAGGCCGTAGGGTGATCGGTGGAGGCGGCGAGGACATCGAAGACCTCGCGGCGGTGGGGGGTCAGGCGTACGTCAGCACCCAGCACGGCGAGACGGCAGTCCAAGCCAGAAGCTTTGGCAGGAGAGCGTGTGGTAGAGGGAGACATGATAATTTAGAATTAGAATGATTCTAACTGCATTGAGAACGCCTCCTTGGCAAGTGGCGGATGCCTTTCCTTCGAAAAAACTTTCCGCCCAGCCACGCCAAATCGCCCACAGCGTGCTACAGCCTCCGCCATGACCCGCACCCACACCGAAGAACTCCCCTGGACCGCGCAAAATTCCCCCAAAGGCAAGTATGGCATCCAGCGCCGCAGCGTCTCGCAGGCGGCAGGCGGGCAGAAGGACATCGGCACCTGGGGCGGTGGCCACCCCTTTGACCTCGAAATCCACCGCATCCCGGCTGGGAAGATCAATTTCCCGCTCCACGAGCACTCCGCCCAGTGGGAGGCCTATTACATCCTCAGCGGCAGCGGCAAGGTGCGCACGCCCAAGGGCAAGGAGGCCATCCAAGCTGGCGACTACCTCGTTTTTCCGCCCGGCGAAGCACATCAACTCATCAACACCGGCTCCGAAGACCTAACCTACATCGTCGTCGCCGACCAGCCGCAGGCGGATGTCATTCACTACCCCGATTCTGGCAAATGGATGGTCAAACCGCAGCGCAAGGTCTTCGAGACGGTCGAGGCGGACTACTTCAAGGGCGAGGAGTGAGCCAATCCGCGCACAAGCATTCTGATTTCACGATCACGAAATGCAGGCATGCTGCACCATGAAAAAATCCATCCTCGCCTGCTGCGCTCTGTTAGCCACGCTCGCCAGTTGCCGCACCGCCCCCACGAATCCTGCGGAAGATCAAGCTTTCGCCCCAGTTCGCACCGTGCTCGAAGCCAATTGCGTCCACTGCCACGGGGACAACCGCCTCTCCACCATGCCGCCGATCAACGACACGCACGCGTTGGCGAAGCTGGTCGGCACAAGCTGGATCGTGCCAGGCAAACCCGAAGTGAGCCGCTTCTTCCAAGTCGTCATCTTTCCGGACACCGTTCCTGGCGCCATGCCGCCCAGCGGCCACGCCATTTCCAAACGCGATGTCCAGATCCTGCGAGACTGGATCAACACCGGTGCCAAGGTGCCCGCGCATAACATCACCCTGCATCCACTAGGCCCGTTGCCTCGTTCGACCTGAGTCATGAGCTTGTCTGGCCGCGCCCACGCCCGTGCGCCAGCTCACGCAGTAGTTCGAGCTGGATCTGCTGCACCTCCATCAGGCTCGTCACATGCTGGTGCAGCAGGTAGTCCATCTTCTCGTGCAGATGGCGGATTTCGAGCTCTGCCTTGAGGTTCACCTTGTAGTCGCCCTCCGCTCGCTGCCGGTCACGCGCCTCCTGGCGGTTCTGGCTCATCATGATCACCGGAGCCTGGAGCGAGGCCAGAAAGGACAGCATCAGGTTCAAAAGGATGAAGGGATACGGGTCAAACGGCCGCGACAGCAGCAGCCCCGCGTTCACCACGATCCACAGCGCCAGGAATCCGCAAAAGGTGAGGATGAACGTCCAGCTCCCGCCGAAATCCGCGATCTTGTCCGCCAGCCGCTGGCCAAAGGTGAGTTGCTGAATCTCCTCCGATTCAGAAAGAGGACGCTCGCTCAGCACCTCCTGCTTGTGCAGGCTTTCCACGACTTCCTCGTCCAGCCTTGTGAGATCGCCCACCTGCTTCTCCAGCAGCGTGCGCACATACTCCAGCCGCGCCGCGTTCACCGCCTCCATGCTCAGCAGTGAGTCCTCGTTCAGGGCCGGGTGCCGTTCCCGCAACGCCTGGGCAATGCCCGGCTGTAACTCCCGCAGCAGCTTCAACTGGGCAATGGCATGCGACTTCCCAGTGACGGCGCAGGTGGCGTGCGATTGCTTGTGTGACGATTCCATCCGCAACCATACATCGTCGGCACAATCGTCATTCGGAATTCGTCATCCGCCATTTTCCGCCTACCATCCGCGCCCGCTTCGCCCACATGCCGCACATCAGTTATCCGCCCGATCTTCCCATCACGCCGCGTCGTGAGGAAATCATCGCGGCCATTCGGCAAAGCCAGGTCGTCATCCTCGCGGGTGAAACCGGCTCGGGAAAGACCACGCAGTTGCCGAAGATGTGCCTCGAAGCGCTGCACGACGTACGCGGCCAAATCGGCTGCACCCAGCCACGCCGCGTCGCGGCGATGAGTGTGTCCAAACGCGTGGCGGAGGAGCTGAACGTCCCCTGGGGCCGTGAAGTCGGCTGCAAGATGCGCTTCAGCGACGACACCAGTCGCGACACGCGCATCAAGTTCATGACGGACGGCATCCTGCTGGCCGAGATCCAGAGCGACCCGATGCTGCGGGCCTATTCCGTGCTCATTCTCGATGAAGCGCACGAGCGCTCACTGAATATCGACTTCCTGCTCGGTTATCTCGTCGGTTTGCTCAAAAAGCGGCCCGACCTCAAACTCCTCGTCACCTCCGCCACCATCGACACCGAGGCATTTTCGGCGGCCTTTGGCGGTGCGCCGATCATTGAGGTTTCGGGGCGGCTTTATCCGGTCGAGATCCGTTACGCACCGCTCGTCACCGAGGAAGACGACTTCGGTTTCATCGACGGAGCCGTTTCCGCCGTCGAAAACGCGCTCATCGAGACCGATGACGGAGATGTGCTCGTCTTCATGCCCACCGAGCGCGACATCCGCGACACACGCGATCTGCTCGATGGCCGACTCGGTGCAGGTTTCGAAGTACTCGCGCTCTATGGCCGCATGGCCTCGGCGGAGCAGCAGCGCATCTTCTCACCGGGCCGCAAACGCCGCGTCGTCATCGCCACCAACGTCGCCGAAACGTCCATCACCATCCCGCGCATCCGCTACGTTGTTGATACGGGCCTCGCGCGCATCAGCCATTACAATCCGCGCACGCGCACCAAGCGCCTGCCCGTGGAAGCCGTCTCGCAAAGCAGCGCGAATCAACGCGCTGGCCGCGCAGGGCGTGTGCAGGACGGCATTTGCATCCGCCTGTACTCACAGGAGGATTTTGAGAAGCGCGACCGCTTCACCATGCCGGAGATTCAGCGTGCGAACCTCGCCGAGGTCATTCTGCGCATGAAGGCCTTCAAACTCGGCGAGATCGAAGACTTCCCCTTCATCAACCCGCCCGTCAGTGCGTCCATTCGTGCTGGTTACGATCTGCTGCACGAACTCGGCTCGATCAACGAAACGCACGAACTCACGCCGCTCGGCCGCGAACTCGCACGCCTGCCTCTTGATCCCACGCTGGGGCGAATGCTGTTGCAGGCGCGCATTGAAAAGGCCCTGCCAGAATTGCTCATCATCGCTGCCGGTCTCAGCATCCCTGATCCCCGCGAGCGCCCCGAAGAAAAACGCGAACTCGCCAGTGCCGCGCACAAGGGATTCGCCGCACCCGAGTCTGATTTCATCACGCTGCTCAAGATCTGGAACGCCACACCCGAAGCCTCCGGCGGCTCGCGCAATGCGCTGAGAAAGTTCTGCAAAACGAACTTCCTCTCCTTCACCCGCATGCAGGAATGGCGCGACGTCTGGAAGCAGCTCTGCGATTCCTTCAACGACGATTTGCGCCAGCCGACACCTCCCGCGACCGACGACGCCATCCATCGCAGCATTCTCGCCGCACAGCTTGGCCATGTCGCGATGAAGGTGGAGCGCAATCTCTACAAGGCGGCGGGCAATCGCGAAGTCTCCGTCTTCCCCGGCTCGAATCTCTACGAACGCCGTGAGAAAAACGGCAAGGGCAAGCCCGGCCAGGACAAAGGTCGCCAGCCACCGTGGATCGTCGCCGGAGAGATCGTGCAGACCTCGCAGCTCTTTGCACGCACGCTCGCGAAGATCGATCCGAACTGGATCGCCGAACTCGGCGCGCATCTCTGCCAGTTCAAATACAGCGAGCCGCATTGGAACCTCAAGGCCGGCCGCGTGCTCGTCACTCAGCGCGTCCTCATTCACGGCCTGGAGGTGAAGCGCCAGCACATCGACTTCCTCAAGGTCGATGCCGTCGGTGCCACGCATATGTTCATCCGCGCCGCGCTCATCGACAGCCAGGAGGCACCCATCACCCTCCGCTTCTACGCGCACAACAACAAGCTGCGTCAGAAGATCGAAACGATGCTCACCCGCGTGCGCAGCAATCGCGTCTATGCCATCGAGGAGCGCCTGTTCACCTTCTACGATGCACGCATCAAAAACGTATCGTCGATTCACGATCTCAACCGCTTCGTCAAAGAGCACATCGACGAGCAGCCAAACTTCCTCTGCGCCACGGAGCAGGAACTCACCGCGGGTGAAGAGTTTGAGGCCGACCTGCAGATGTTCCCCGATCAGGTCGCCCTCGGCAACACCGCGCTGCCTCTCACCTACAACTACCAGCCCGGCGAAGAAAATGATGGAGTCACCGTGCGTGTGCCCGCGCAGCTCGCCGGTCATCTCACCAGCGGCCAGATTCAATGGATGGTGCCCGGCATCCGCGAAGAACTCGCCAACGTCATGCTGCGTGCGCTGCCGAAAGTCATTCGCCGCCAGTTGATGCCCATCGATCCCAAGGCCCGCGAAATCGCCGCCGATTTCGATCCCGGTCGCGATGCCTTCCTCGACGCGCTCGCCGATTTCATCACGCGCCGCTATCGCATCCAGGTGCGCGCCGAAGACTGGCCGCCGCAAAGTCTGCCTGCTCACTTGCAGCCGCGTGTCGAAGTGCTCGATCCCAAGAAGAACACCGTCATCGCCTCCAGCCGCGATCTCGACACTATCCGCGGCAGCATGCAGAAGCAGGACCTGCGCTCCGATGCTTGGGACAAACTGCTGCCACGCGTCGAACGCTTCGCGCTCAAAACTTGGTCCTTCGGCGACCTGCCGGAAACCATCGTCGTCGAAGAACTCAACGGCACACCCATCCTCGGTTACCTCGGCCTCGTCCTGCGCGAGAATGAAATCGACGTCCGCCTCTTCCGCACCTCTGCCGAAGCCGCACGCACCACCCCTGCCGCTGTTCGTCAGCTCGCTGAAAACACCTTGAGCAAAGACCTCGCGTGGCTCCCCAAAGAACTCCGCACTATCACTGGCCCCAGCGCCAAACCGCAGCAGCCCGCCAGCTTTCAGGCCGCCCTCACCCAGCTCAACGCTCCCGCTGCCGCGCCTGCATCAAATCTCGCCCAGCAGGCCCACGAGCACATCCTCGCCTACATGCTGCGCCTGCAGCCCACCTTTCCGCTCACCGAGAAACGCTTCTTCGCCCTCTGCGAAACCGTCCGTCGTGATCTGCCCGTCGTCACCCATCGTGTGAAGACCCTCTTCACCCAGATACACGACCTACGCGCCAAACTCCTCGCGCAGCCCAAACGCTACCCCGGCCTCGAACAGGATCTCTCCCGCCTCATTCCCGCCGACCTCCTCGCCACCACACCCCACGAGCAGCTGCAGCATCTTCCGCGTTACTTGAAGGCCATTCAGATCCGCAACGAACGCTGCCTCGCCAATCCCGCCAAGGACATCGACAAATACAGCCTCATCGCCGACTTCGACGGCTGGCAGTCCCATGTGCCCAAATCCCAGCACGAAACCTTCCGCTGGATGATGGAGGAATACCGCGTCCAAGTCTTCGCCCAGGAGCTCGGCACCGCACAGCCTGTGAGTGTGAAGCGGTTGGAGGCGTTGTGGGTGTAGCTTCGCCCAGTTTTCTCGCTTCAATTGATTCAGGACATTCAATTAATGCACACCCTGCTAGCCATCTACATTGCAGTATTTGCCCTTTTTCACCTGATCATCTTTTCAGTCGAAATCTTTTGGACTCAGGCAAGCGAGCGTGACCCTGTTCTGGAATCTGTGATCGACGGCCTTATCGCAGCCATTCTTCTTCTCGGCATGATCTTCCTCTATACTGAGGTAGAGAGTTCCAGACTGAAACTTATCTGGGCTTTTCTTGCGCCCACGGGTTGCGCAATTCAATTCTGGCTTAGCCGGAAAGCGCGCAGTCGCGACTTCAATGAAAAGCCCGGGGAACTTTCATCCTCATCCCGTTGGTTCGCAGATGTATCCACGCTGGCACTTTATCTCCCAGCTCTGGCACTGAACTGCCTTTTTGCGTTTCGAGGATAGCTTTATCCAAGCCCAAAGGGCTTGCGTCATGCAGCCCAGGGTTCGCAGAACCCTGGGTCTCCAACCAAGACACCCTTCATCTCAAGGGCGAACCCCAACGGGGTTCCGTCCATCATCGTCTCGTCACAAACCTCTTTCTCACCGCGTTTGTTTGCCAATGAAACTCACTGTCCTCGCCATCTTCGCGTTCACCTCCCTCCACGCCGCTCCTTCCCTCATCCTCCATCACGGCAAGGTCATCACGGTCGATCAAGCCTTTCGTATCGCCGAAGCTGTCGCCATCGACGCCGATGGACGCATCACCGCCGTCGGTACGAATGAGGAAGTCCTCGCGCTGAAGGCCGATTCGACGCAACTGCTCGATCTCGCCGGCAAAACGTTGCTTCCCGGCCTCATGGACTCGCATGTGCATCCCGGTGCGGCGATGACGGAGTTCGATCACGAGATTCCGACGATGGAAACCATCGCCGACGTGCTCGCCTACATCGCCACACGCGTCAAAGCTTCGCAGCCAGGCAAACTGATTCTCGTGCGACAGATCTTCATCACACGACTCGAAGAGAAGCGCTATCCCACCCGCGCTGAACTTGACCACATCGCGCCGAACAACCCCGTCGTCTTCTCCACCGGCCCGGACTCGATGCTGAACAGTCTCGCGCTCAAACTCGGCGGCTACAGTCGCGATTTCAAAGTGCCCGCAGACAGCGCGGGCAAGATGGAGATCGATCCAGCCACCGGCGAACCCACCGGTTTGCTGCGCAGCCTGAGTCACAACGTCAAGGCCCCCACCTCCGCCAAATCACCCACCGCAGACGACACCTACCGCCGTACCGTCGAACTCTTCCGCGATTACAACGCCGTCGGCCTCACCACCGTCGCGGATCGCGATTCCAGCCTCAAGAGCGTCGAGAACTACGAGGAGATGCTCGCGAAAGGTGACCTCACCGTGCGCATGCGCGCCTCGCCCGGCATTCCGTCGATGAGTCTCTGGCCCGCGTGCGAAAAGGCCATCGACGAAGTCGTCCAGCATCCGCGCACGAAGCCCGATCCCATGCTGCAAATCATCGGCACGAAGGTCTATCTCGACGGCGGCATGCTCACCGGCAGCGCGTGGATGATCCAGCCCTGGGGCGTCAGCGAAGCCTACGGCATCAGCGATCCGCAATACCGTGGCGTGCAGAAGATCACCGCCGACCGACTGAAGCAGATCGTTGAAAAAGTCACCGCCGCTGGACTGCAATTCACTGCGCACAGCGTTGGCGATGCCGCCGTGCAGCTTCTCATCGACACCTACGAGGACGTGAACCAGCGCCACAGCGTCCGTGCGGCGCGCAGCAGCGTCACGCATTGCAACTTCATGCACCCCGACTCCATCGCCAAGGCCGCCAAACTCGGCGTCTGCATCGACTTGCAGCCCATCTGGCTGCACATGGACGGCCGCACGCTCACGCAACACTTCGGCGACGAGCGCATGGCCCGCTTCCAGCCCCTGCGAGCCTGCTTCGATCAAAAAGTCATCGTCGGCGGTGGCAGCGACCACATGCAGAAAATCGGCTCCTTCCGCAGCATCAATCCCTACAACCCCTGGCTCGGCATGTGGACCGCCATCACCCGCAAAGCCCGCAAACTCGACCAGCCCGTCCACATCGAAAACGCCCTGACCCGTGAGGAAGCCCTGCGCCTCTACACCACCAACAACGCCTTCCTCCTCAAAAACGAGCAGCACACCGGCAGCCTCGAAACAGGCAAACTCGCCGACATGATCCTCCTTGATCGCGATCCACTGTCGTGCCCCATCGACGACCTCGTGCAGACGCAGGTGCTCAAGACATGGCTAGGTGGCAAGATCGTATTCGAGAAGAAGTGAGCACGCCATTCACGCCACCACCTCGATCCGGCTCGTCCCGCCAGCCCCGCGAACGACACGCACCTGCGTCGTCAGCCTCTCCTTGAGCAGATCGACGTGCGAGATCAACCCGATGGTCTTCCCACGTGAACGCAAATTCTCCAGCGCGCTCAGCGCGATCTCCAGCGTCTCCGAATCCAACGTGCCGAAGCCTTCATCAATGAAGAGCGAATCAATCGGATGATGCCGGCTCGCCAGTTCGCTCAAACCGAGCGCCAGCGCCAGGCTCGCGAGGAAACTCTCGCCACCGGAGAGGCTCTCCATCGGCCGATCCACGTTTGCCTGATACAAATCAACAATGCGCAGGTCCAGTTCGTCACCTGCCGCCGCCATCAGGCGATAGCGCTCGGCCAGCACCTTCAAGTGCTCGTTCGCCAGCCCGATGAGCTGTCGCAGTGTGAGTGATTGAGCGAAGCGCGAGAACTTCGCGCCGTCGGCTGAACCGATCAGCTCCTTCAAGCGTCCCCAGCGCAGCGATTCGGCTTCGGCAGCTTGCAGCTCTGCACCACCGGCCTCGCGACGCTTCCGTACGTCATCATCATTCTTCACCTGCTGTTCCAGCGAGCCGACTTCGGTGCGCTTCGTCGCAAAGTCATCATTCAGCCGCTTCGCCTTTGCCTCCAGCTCGCGCAAAGCTTCCACGTTCAGCACCGCCTGCCCTTCAAACGGCACCCGGCGCGCTTCAAGCTGCTCCAGCTTCGCCTTCGTCGCCGCGATTTGCGTTTGCAGCGTGTTCAGCTTCGTCTCGGACTCGCGCAGCGCCTTCTCGGCGGTCAAAACACGCGCTTCATGCTGCTGACGATCCTCGCTGAGCGATTGGCCGCCGAGCAGCTCATTCAGCTTTGCTTTCAACTCTTCCGACTTGCCACGCAGCATCACGCCCTCGGCCTTAAGCTCGTCGAGCCGCCTTGTCTTCGCCGCCTCCTCTTGTTTTGCGAGCTGGATGTCGCCTTCGAGCTTTTGCCGCTCGCTCAGTCTTTGTGCAGCTTCCTGCTTCTTCTTCGCAAAGACAGCCGTCCGCTTGTCCAGCGCATCGAGTTCATGCTCAGCATCGAGCGGCGAAGCAAAGTAGCCTAGTTGCGCCGCAACTGGTCGATCCCTCAGTTGCGGCGCAACTGAGCTACTTTCCACCGCGCTGCGCTTCTTCGTCTCCTCAGCACTCCACTGCTCCAGCACTCCATCCGCCGGAGCCTCCAGCTCCACGACGCGCTTCCGCATTTCCGCCACACGCTTCCTCTCCGCTCCCGCCTCTGCCTCCACCTTTGCCAGCTCACGTTCCAGCGCCGCCAGATCGCGATTCGCTTTCTCGCACTGCTTCTCCAGCGTTGTGAGCAGCTTCCGCGCAGTTTGGAGCTGCGATTCAAAACTCGCGCCACTCGTCGCAAACGGATGCTCTTTCGCACCGCACAGCGGACAATGCTCTCCTGCCTTCAAATCATGCCGGTGCTCGTCAAAACCGGCCACCAGCTCCGCCTGCCGCGCCACCTCGCGCTGCGCTTCGAGGGCCTTTGTGAGGCGCTCCAGCTCGGCGCGAGCCGTTTTCGCCTTCGCGGTGCCTTCAGCGGCTTTTTTCACCAACGCAGCCGCCTGCGCTTCCGCCTCGGTAATCTTCTGGTTCAGCGTTTGCGCCTCCGCGTGACGCTTCCGTCCTTCAGCCAGCTTTTCAAAGGCCGTGCGCCATTCACGCACGGCCACGCGCAGCTTCGGCAAACGCTCCGCCAGCTCCGCATCGGCTACGTTTTGCTTCAGCCACGCCTCCAGCGCATGCGCCGCCTCGATATGCGCCGCGAGCGCTTTCTCCGCCGCTTCGCGACGAGATGCCGCCTCCTTCTGCTCCTTCGCCCAGGTTTGATAAGTGGCGCGACTCTCGCCGAGCTGCTTTTCGAGCTGATCACTCTGCGCCGCCATGCCAGCGGCTTGTTCCCACACCGGCTCACGTTTCGTACGCAGCAGCTTCGCCTCATCAGCCAACGCTTTGACCTTCAAAACCTCCGCCGCAGCCTGCGCCTGCGATGTTTGGAGCTGCTGCTCCGTCGCGGCCAGCTTCGTCAGCTCCGCCACGATGGACGCATGCTCGCGCTGATCATGCCAGAACTTCGTCGCGGCCTGGCTTTCGGTCGTGAGACGTTCGGCGGTCGTGCGAGCCTCGGTTAGATCGGTTTCCAGCTTCGCACGCGCCTCGTCATCGAGCACCGTCACCGCGCCGAGGCTGGCTTTGAGCTGCTTCACCTGCTCGTCCTTCTGGCGATGCGTCTCGTAGGCCAGCACGGAGAGATCGCTGTAGATCTCTGTGCCCGTGATCTTCTCCAGCAACTCTGCGCGCTCATTCGGCTTCGCCTTCAAAAACGCCGCGAACTGGCCCTGCGCGAGCAGCACGGAGCGCATGAAGCGGTTGTAATCCAGTCCGGTGAGCGCTTCGATCATCGGGTCCACTTCACGACCTTTGTCCGCCAGGATCTCGCCCGTCGTGGCATCCGCCAGCGTGCGCTGCACCGGCTTCAAATTACCCGTCTTCGTCTTCCCCAGCCGCCACGTCGCCCGCAGCCGACGCCCGCTCGTCTCGAAATCCACTTCGGCAAAACACTCCATCGTATGCCGGCTCATCATCTCATCCGCCTTCTCGTTCCCATAACGCGCCGCGCGGCCATACAGCGCCAGCGTCATCGCATCCAGCAAGGTCGATTTCCCCGCCCCCGTCGGCCCCGTGATCAAAAACACCCCCGCCGCACTCAACGGCGCCTCATCAAACCGCACGACATGCTCCCCGCTGAGCGAGTTGAGATTCTGAAGCCGGACGGCGAGGAGGCGCATGGAATAGACTCTGGTCGCGAGATTAGTGCGCTAATTCTGGGAAGATGCCATTCACAGCGCGCGCAAGCTCCTCTGCGAGAAAATGGTGCATCGAAACTGGTTTGATTGTCGGCTTGCCGTCCGAGACCACTGCAAAACCCCAAGTTCTTCCTCCATTCACATCTGGATCGGCCAGCAAACGCGAAAAGAAATCCTTCGCTGATCTCTCAGGCATGTAATCGCGGAAAAACGAGACTGTTTCATCAACGAATAGTGCCATGGCCTCGGGAATCGCTTGGCGAATCGATTCCTCAGTCACCAAACCGTGATGAACAGGTGATTCGATGATCAGAATTGGATTCAAAAACGCTGGGTGGCCTAGCCCAACGCGAAACTTCGGGTAACGAGTAAGTTCTTCGAAGCGACGATAATCTCCGTGTGAATGCATAGCCTGATCCACGAGGACTGTGAAGTAGAGGCATGCCAAGAAGTTCGCGCGACTACTTGCCGGCACCTGTGTCAGTTCCGCGCACCGCCGATTAGTCCAGATATGCCCCAAGGCAAGTATGCCCGCATGTTCACGAGGATCGAACCCACGATACAGAGCAGCCAAGTCAGAGGGGAATTGGTTATGGTAGTATTCCTTCAAGTTCATAGCGCGGTGAGACATTTCATTGTGTAATCCTCGACTCCCGGATCGCCAGCAGCTCATCAAACACGACGGTGAGTTCGTCGCCTTCGATGTGCTTTTCGTGGAGGAGTTCGCGGAAGACGTCGCGGGGCTGGAGGTCGTGGAGAGTGGGGGCGGTGGATTGCCAGGGGGCGGTTTCGGAGACGGGGAGGTCGGCGAGGACCTTTAATATTTCGAAACGACCGGCGGAGGCTTCGCGGACCTGGCGGTCGAGGTCGGGCTCGGGGGCGTCGAGCTTCACGGTGATCTCGGCCCAGGCTCCGGCGGGCACGTTGGAGAGATCGGCGGCGAGGGTGGCGCGGTTTGCTTTCACACGGACGAGAGCGCGAGTGGAGGGAATGGGCAGAAGCTTTACACCGCAGAGATTAGAAAACCGCAGAGATGAGTTTTGGGATTCTGAACTCTGCGGTTTTCTAACCTCTGCGGTGTTTCCTCCGGCTTGGGTTTCGATGATAACGACGGACTTCGCGTCGGCGGCTTCGGAGAAGCTGAGGGGGATGGGGGAGCCGCTGTAGCGGATGGTTTCATTGCCAGCGACGCGTTGCGGGCGGTGGAGGTGGCCGAGGGCGGTGTAGTCGAAGCCGTCAAAGATGTCCGCGCCGACGCAGCCGAGGTTGCCGATGTGGATGTCGCGTTCGCTGTCGCTGGTGGTGGCCCCGAGCACGGTGAGATGGCCCATCGCGATGACGGGACGCTTTTTCGCCAGCGCACGAACGGCCTCAAGCTGCGCGGCGTAATGCGCGCGGATCGCGCCGCTGACCTGCTGGTGTACTTCGCCCATGGTTTCGCCCGCAACCGCCTGCCTCAGATCGCGCTCGCGCAGAAACGGCACGGCAGCGACGACCGCATCGCCGAGATCGACAATGTTGTCACCGGCGTGGCCGAAGACATGCACGTTGAAGCGGCGCAGCAGATCACGCGGGGCGTTGAGGTGGGAGGCGGAATCGTGATTGCCGCCGGTGATTACCGTCTTCACGGTTTTGAGGTCGGCGAGGCGCTTGAGGAAGTCGAAGTAGAGCGCGACGGCCTCCTGTGGCGGATTGGCGGCATCGAAGACATCGCCGCTGAGAAGCAGCGCGTCGATTTTTTCGGTGCGGAGCGTTTCGATGAGCCAGTCCACGAAGGCCGCGTGCTCAGCGAGGCGGTCCCGCTCGATGAGGCGGGCACCGAGATGCCAGTCGGCGGTGTGGAGGAGGCGCATGCAGCTCTTTTAGCCGGGGAGTGAGAGGTGAGAAGCAGGAAGTGCGAGGGAGTGGTGGAGAATTGGAGCAACAAGAGATGGGTGGCATGAAGTGAAGGCCAGGAGCCTTCAACACATGAAAAAGCGGCGACCGAGCTGGTCGCCGCCGGAATGGGGGGATCGAACTGAAGTTCGGGGACTACTTTGCCGCTGGCTTCCAGTTCTTCACGAACTCGATGCACTGGGTGATTTCGGGAACGGAGGTTTCCCAGTTGTGCTCGTATTCGCAATGAAGCGGGCCGGGGTAGCCTTGGGCGTGATATTCGGCGAGGATGGCGGGGATGTCGCTCTTGCCGGTGCCGAAGGGGAGGTCGTGAGCCTTCGGATTGCCGAATTCGGTGAGGTCCTTCATGTGGCTGTCAAAGATGCGGCCTTTGAGGATTTTGATGCAATCGACGGGATTGAGGCTGCTGCGGACCCAATGACCGACGTCGGCGCAGGCGCCCATGCGAGGATCGCGGTCTTTGACGAGGCCGAGGACGTAGTTCGGATCCCAGAACATGTAGGCGCGGTCGAGCGGGCGCTTGGGATGGTTGTGGATGGCCATCTTGATGTCGAATTCCTTCACGAGGGCCTCGATCTTGTCGAGCGCGGTGACATCAGGCTCGGTGACGATGACGCCGATGCCGAGGGTTTTGCAGAACTCGAAGATCTTGCGGTTGGAGGCGTCATCCTGGCCGAGCTTCACAACACCGTAGCCGACGGCGGTAAGGCCTTTGGCTTCGAGGTGCTTCATGACGGCGTTGATCATCTCGGGGGTGGCGTTGTGGTCCCACTTGGCGTCGGGTTTCTCGGTGGAGAATTTCTGGCCGGGGTAGAACTCGATGGTCTTGCCGCCGCATTGCGCGGTTTTGTCGATGGCTTCGAACACGTTGTACATGCGGAAGCTGTAGGCCTGGCAGCCGGCGTAAAACTGGCCGACTTTGGCGGCGTCAGGAATGGTGGCCGCGAAGGAGGACGCGGCGAACAACAGGGAGAGAAGGAGTGTCTTCATGGTGGAGGGCGTGGAGCGTAGCGGCAGGAAGCGGGAATGGAAGAACTGAAAATGGAAAATTGAGAATGGAAAATGGCCGGAGGCAGGCGTTTGAGATGTGATGAAAGTTCTCAGTCTTCTGTTTGTCTCCGCAGCATTCGTTTCAGCGCAATTGCCTTCAGCGAAGCCGATCCCGCGAATGCAGGCGGTGCCGATGCCGCATCACATCACGTCGTTTCAACTCGATGGGCGGGAACTGACAGCGATGCACTACGATCCGCAGGACATGCGTCCGTTTTGGCATCCGATCCGGGCCTCACGCGATGTGAGCCTGACGCGGATGGGGCATCCCCATGATCCGCTGACGCATTCGCATCACAACAGCGTGTGGGTGACGCACAACATGGTGAACGACCTCGATTTCTGGGGCGATTACGCAAAGAAACAGGGCCGCATCGTGAATGTGGAGGTTTCGCGCGAAGGCTATGAGGACACGGATGAGTTCGCGTCGATGCGGATGGTTAATCAGTGGATCAGCGAGGCGGACAAGTCGATTCAGCTCATTGAGGTGCGGCGCACGGAGATCCGGCCGCTGGAAGGGGCGAAGAGCTGGTTCATGATCATCGATCTGGAGTTTTCACCGCCGAAGGGCAAAACGGTGACGTTTGGAGCCACGGGCTTCGGCTTGATCGCCGTGCGGATGGCGAAGAGCATCGGCGTGCATGATGGCGGTGGGCGCATTTTGAATTCGGAGGGGCAGATCAACGAGGAGGAGATCTTCCGCAAACCAGCGCGGTGGTGCGACTACAGCGGACGCATCACGAATGAGGCGGACGGCTTCGGTGGCATCACACTGATGAATCACCCGATGAATCCGCACAACCCGACGGCCTTCCATGTGCGCAACGACGGCTGGATGGGCTGCTGCCTGAGCCTGGACACACCGGTGGAGGTGACGGAGGAGAAAAAACTGCGTGTGCGCTACGCGCTGTGGGTTCACGACGGCGTGGCGACGCAGGAGCAGAGCGAGGCGCACTGGAAAAAGTTCACCGAGCTGCCGGTGGTGGATTTGTGGGCCAAACCGGCGAAGAAGTGAGCATGGCCGAATACCCCGCCGCCTTGGGCGAATTGATCACCTTCTTCGAGTCGCTGCCGGAAGGCGAGCGGCGGGAGAATTTGATCGACCTGGCGGCCGCCTCGGCGGCTCATGCGCCGAAGGAGGGCGAAACATTCGATCTGGAGGACGTGCGGAAGGACGCGGAATGCACGGACACGGTGGGCGTGCATGTGCGGCTCGAAACAGGCGAACGCGCCCACTTTGCGATCAGCCTGGGGCCAAAGGTACAGACGCTGACAAGGGCGCTGACGACGATTCTCTGTCGCGGGCTGAATGGTTCGACGCTACGAGAGGTGTTGGACGTGCCGCAGGATTTCGTGCCGCGTATCGTCGGGGCCGATCTGGTGCGGCTGCGCAGCCAGACAGTGTATTACGTGCTGGGGCGCATGAAGCAGGCTGCGCGCCGGCTGCTGGAGGAACGGGCGTGAATCAGACCAGCTTCGTCGTGCCGCCGCTGTGCAGTTCCTCGGGAATCTGACCGACGAAGCGTGGTTCGAGGCCGATGGCGTCGAAGATCTGGTTGATCTCCATCTGATTGAGATCGCCGGGCTTGTCGATCTCGAAATAGACGAGGTCG
>CAMCWM010000015.1 GCA_945882215.1 Akkermansia muciniphila
TTCCTCAGGCGTCAACCGGCCGCCATGCGGCGCGGCGATAACGAGCGGTAGCTCGCCGGGGACGTATTCGATGAAGTTGCGCTGCCCGAAGACGCTGTTTCCCGGCACAAAGTCCTCCGCATGACAGCAAACCGCCAGAGTGAGGATCAAAATGACGTTCAGCGGCTTCACTATGCTTATGAATCCTCCGGAATGATGCGCAGCACATGGCTGGCCTGGGTGAAATACCACGTCGTCCGCTTGAACAAACGAAGCTGCACGCCATCGGGGATGGTTGCGCCGTTCGAGTCCGTCGCGCCGCTGCCAGTGCTGTCGAGGATGAGCGGCAGCCCTTCCGGCGAGTCGCCGATTCTGCCGACCCAGAGCACGACGTGCGAGACATTGCCGCGCGTGTTCTTCACAAAGAGCAGATCGCCCGTCATCAGCTCGCGCTGAAAATCCTCGTGGCTTTTCGGCAGCTCGATGCGCTTCACCGGCACGCTGCGGCCTGCGCCAGGGCCGGCGGCATCGGTCATTTCCGCCTGAGTTTTGATCCCGGTGGATGGCAGGATGCCGAGCGCGAGGTTGTAAACGAACCCGGTGAAGTTGCTGCAATCCACGCCTTTGCCCACCGGTGTCTTTTGCTCGGGATCACGCGGCCATTCGGCGGGCGACTCCCAGTCCGGCACATGATGGTGCTGGTAGCTGTAACCGATGAAGCGCATGCCCGTGGCGATCACGCGCTCGCGTGACCACTGCGGCGTTTTCTTCGTCAAACCCGCCGGTGGATCGAAATGCCGCATCGCCGGCCCCCAGTAGCCCCAGCGCGTTTGATTCGCCAAATTGCACCACTCGCGAAACGGCACGGTGGCATGATCCTTCCAGTCAGAGCGCGGCCCTTTGAGCAGGTCTCCGATGAGGTCTCCTTCTGGAAAGGAGAATTTCACGCTGTAAGGCGACTTGTAGGCGTTCTGCGCCTGTGCAGTGCCCAGCAACGCGAAGATGAAGACCAATGTGCGCAGGATCATGGCAGCACGTTTTGTTTCTTGTCACCTGCGGCCCAGAAAACGCCGCGTGGGATGAGGTTCTCAAGACCGGGCGTGCCTTCGGGATGCGGGCTGGAGACAAACACGCGACCTTTGCCAAACGTTCCGATGGCCTGAGCCGCCGAGTTCACCTGAACCCCCACGGGCGTGTCATTTTTCGCAACCTCGGTGCGGAACAGCGCCAGCGGCGTGTAGGCGGGCAGATCGGTGCGGGTCCACGGCTTCAGGATCGGGCCGTTGTTGTAGCGCACTTTGAAAACGCCCGGCACATCGCCCAGCAGCGGCTTGCCCGCTTCCGTCATCTCCAGATCGAGGATCGCCTGCCCGCGCCGCCATTTGCTGGAAACTGTGCCTGCGTTCAGAATGCCGAGTCCCCACGAAAAATTCGAGCAGGCCAGATAAGCCCCCGCGCAGATGCCCACATAGCCGCCGCCATTGCCCACAAACTCGCGCACATTCTTCAATCCGGCCTCGCCAATGCCCTTCGACTGGCCGGAACCCGAGCCACCAGGAAAAACGAGCACGTCATACGCGCTGAGGTTCAGCGTGCCGATCTCCTCGCCACTGAGGATGACCGTCGTGGCCTCGGTGAAAGGCTTCATCACCTTCACCACCGCGTCCACACTGCTTTGCGGCGCTCCAGGCCCGCTGTACACGCCCACCTTGATCGGTAGGATCTTCTCCGGCAGCGCGATGACCGTCTTGTTGCCGTTCACATCCGGCGGCACCACAAATTTCGTCGTCGTTTTCGGTTTCGTCTCATCCTGCGCCAGGGCCGGGATGCAGGCGCTGATGACGGTGAAACAAAGCAGGCGGGTGATCAGGATTTTCATAGGTGTGGTAGCCGGTTGTTAGACGACGCGGATCGTGCGCCATGAGGCGTCTCAGTCATCTCACCAAAATAGGTGAGGCAGGAGGAGAAAATGACGCATGGCGAATTCCGAATGACGAATGAATGTCTGCGCTCGGATGCGCAGACCTCCACCCAGCACGAAAAGAACGCCACGCGCCTTCGCGCGGCATCCCTCGTCATTCTGGCTTGTTTCGTCATTCGTCATTCTGATTTCGTCATTCTCTTCCGTCCAAGGCGCGGATTCGCGCTGGGTGGACCGGATCGCCTTCTGGTCATGGTCGGAGCTGGAAACACTCAGCATCGGCATCCACCAGCGTGAGCAGCAGCTCGCCACACTGCCAGAGCTCATGCTCATCAACAGTTGCCTCCGCATCGGACTCAAGACCGGCTATACCACCGAGGAGGACGTGCGCTGGTTCGAGCTTACGCTCAAGGAGGCCGCGTCTGTGGACAGCATCGTGCTCGTGCCGCCGCTCGCAAAGGGCGCGAACGCCGTCGTGGCTGGCTATGGCTTCCCCGTGCGCTTCAAGCTGGAGGTCTTCGACGAGCAAAATCAGCCGCATGTCATCCTGGATCAGACCGCGTCAGATTTCCGCAATCCTGGCTGCTTTCCCGTCTTCGCGCGATTTGAGCCACGCCGCGTCAAACGCGCGCGCTTCACCGCCACCGATCCGTGGTCCGTCGATGGCCCGGAAATCCTCGCCATGGCCGAGATGCTCGTTCTTTCTGGTGATCGCAATCTCGCGCTCGACGCCACCGTCACCAGTTCCAGCTCCCGCAATGCGCCGCGTGCCTGGACGCGGCTGAATCTCATCGACATGACCACGCCGCTCGGTCTGCCCGTGGCTCCGCAAAGTGGCGGCACACTCGGCTTTCACAGCGCCGTCTCCAACAAGGCCGACACCGAAAAAACGCTCACGCTCACGCTGCCAGAAGTCACGCCGCTCGATGAGATCCGCCTCGTGCCCGTGCGCCGCAAAGAGGTGCCGCTGTGGTTCGATTACGGCTTCCCCGTCACCTTCAAGGTCGAGGCCGCCACGAAGGAAGATTTCAGCGACGCCGTGCTTCTGCACGAGGTCACGGACAAATTTCAGCCAGCACCCGGCATGAACCTCGTCTGCATTCCAGCGCGGCGCACATCCGCCAGATTCATCCGCCTCACCACCAAACAGCTTTGGTATCGCAAAGGCGATCACGTCTTCGCCCTCGCCGAGTTTCAAGCTTTCAGCGGTGGCAAAAACGTCGCCCAACGCGGCCAGTTCACTGCCAGCGACGTGCTCACTGGTGACGATGCCGCAAACTGGAGTCTCGCCGCCCTCAACGACGGCCTCACCGAAGGCGGACGCCTCATCTCGCTGCCGGAATGGTTCACTCAGCTCGAAACCCGCCAAAAACTCGAGCGCGAGCGTGATGATTTGAGGTCGAAACGCGACGCTCTCGTCGAGCGCTCGCAGCACCAGCTCGTTTATGGCAGTGTCAGCAGCGTGGGCGGGCTCACGTTGCTCTTTGGTCTCTTGTTCTGGCAGCAGCACCTGCACCGCCGTCGCGACGCGCAGCGCCTGCATGACAAGCTCGCGCGTGATCTGCATGACGAGATCGGCTCCAACCTCGGCAGCATCACGCTGATGTGCTCCTTCGCCGCGCAAGCCGACGCCACACCCGATTCGATGCGCTCCGACATCGCCGAGATCGAGCGCGTCGCCGCTGAAACCGCCGACTCCATGCGTGACATGGTCGATCTCATCAGCACCCGCCGCTCCGAGGCCGAAAACGACTGGCTCGACGTCCTCCACCGTCTCACCGAGCGTCTTCTGCGCCATCACACGCTCGATTGCGCCCTGCCCGCCGCTCCTTTGACGTTGGAACCCGACATCGAGACGCGCCGCGAGTTGTACCTATTCTGCAAAGAAGTCCTCCACAACATCGCCAAGCACGCGCAGGCCACGAACGTCCGCTTCCATCTCGCACCCACCACAGACGGTCTCCGCGTCGAGATCACCGACAACGGCCTCGGCTTCGACACCGACCAATCCTCCAGCGGCCACGGCCTCGGCAACCTGCGCGAACGCGCCGCTGTGATGAAAGCGAATCTCCAAATCCTCTCAAAGCCCGGCGGAGGCACCACCATCATCCTCGACGTGCCGCGCGGGCCACGCTGGCTCAAACCTGAAACATGAAACCTGAAACTCTGATTCAGACCTGGATCGTCGAGGATCACGACACCTTCCGCCGCTCCTTGCAGCGCCTTTGTGCGCCCGAGCGCGGCCTTGCCTCCGCGCCCGCGTTTGCCAACGCCGAAACCATGCTCGTCGCGTTGAAAAGTGCTTCCGCCGATCAAAAACCCGACGTTCTGCTCCTCGATGTCGGTCTTCCCGGCCGAAGCGGCCTCGAAATCATCAGCGACGTCCACAAACTCGCCCCCGACTGCCGCATCGTCATCCTCACCGTCTTCGAGGACGAGGAAAAAATCAGCCGCGCCATCAGCGCCGGCGCCAGCGGCTACCTGTTGAAGACCTCACGCGCCGAAACCGTCGTCGAAGCCATCATCGAAGCCTCGCAAGGCGGCTCACCCATGTCCCCCAAAGTAGCCGCCAGCGTGGTGAAGATGCTCGCCAAACTCACCAAGCCCGCCGCGCAGCCCGTTTCGCTCTCGCCACGCGAGCACGACCTCCTCAAGCTCCTCGTCGAAGGCCTCACTGCGAAGGAAATCGCCGACCGCATGCAGGTCAGCATCCACACCACCAGCACGCACACACGCAACCTTTTCACCAAGCTCGGCGTCCACAGCCGCGCCGCCGCCGTGGCGCGTGCGCTCAAGGACCGGCTGGTGTGAGGTGAATTACTTCAACGCCGCCTCAATCACATTCGCCACCTGCTGGCCCATGAGTTCGTAGCCTTTGGCGTTGAAGTGTACATCCTTTGGATTGGCGATGCCTTCGAGCTGTGGAGCGAGGAAGGCGTGCAGGTCGTTGATGATGACGCCGTGCTTCTGCATCACTCGCCGAGCGATTTCGTTCTTCTCGGCGATTTGAGTGACAATTTCAGGTCCGTCCTTCGTGTCGGGCGGCACAGGCGTTGTGGTGGCGAAGATGAGCTTCGCGCCGGTTTGCTTCATGCGAGCGATGAGGGTTTCAAGGCGCTGCTCGTAGTCGGCGGCGGGCGTCTTGCGGTCGTGGATGCCGAAGTTGAAGTGAATAGCGTCCCATTTGCCGTCACCGAGCCAGATGTCGATCTTCTTCACGCCATTGGCCGTGGGACCGCAGTTTTCCGGCGCACGATGCACATTCACCTTGCCAGCCATGACCTTCCGCACGTCGAGCGTGTAGCCGCGTGAGATGGAGTCACCGATCAGCAGCACGCGCGGCAGCTTGGGATCATCCTGCACAAAATCCCAGGCGTTGGAGCGGCCTGCGATCTTATCCTTCTTGTGGAGAGGCAGATAGAAACCATTGCCCAGATTCTGCTCCAGCACGGTTTCCCAGGCCTGTTGGTCGGCAGGCAGTTTCGCTTTCCAGGCTTGGTATTTTTCATCGACTGCCTTGTCATCTGCCGCCTTCTTAGCGGCAGCTTCGGCGGCGTTCGTGGGCTCGTTTTGCGATTTGACCTGCGCGTTCGCGATTCCCGCGAATGCCAAAAGAAGAAGGAGTGATCGCATGCTCATTTCTTCGGCAGATGTTCAGTGATCACGGCGGAGACCTTCTCGGCGAGGTAGCGAGAACCTTCCGGCGAGTAATGCACGTTGGCAGGAAGTTGCGCCTCCGGTTTGGCGAGAGCATGAGCGCGCAGATCATCGGTGGGAATGCCGGCTGCTTTCATCACGCGGGCAGCGGCCTCGTTGTATTTCACCTCATCACCTTCAATGCGGCCATCAGAACCGGCGGGAACATGCGTGGTGTTGCACCAGATGAGCTTCGCACCAGTCGCCTGCATGATTTTCACGAGTTCGGAGAGGTTCTTCTCATAATCGGCCAGCGGCACCTGGAGATGCGATCCGGGAGCCTTCGGGTCGGCGCGTTTCGAGGGATCTTCGGCGATGTATTTCAGATCGTGCAGGCCCCAGTTGAAGTGAATCACGTCCCACTTCGACTCGCCGAGCCACGCCTGAATGTTTTTGAGGCCGTTCGTCGTCGGTCCGCCATTGGTGGGGATGCGATGCACGTTGGCCTTGCCCTTGAGCAATTCGCGCACGTCGAGCGTGTAGCCCATCGAGATCGAGTCGCCGATGAGCAGCACGCGCGGCAGTCCGGCCACGTCCTCGACCTTCACCAGCGAGGGATTGGGTTTGCGCTCGCGTTTCGCGGGCTTTTTGGGTGTTTCGGCCAGAACGACGGCAGTGGTGAGCAGGGCAAGGAGCAGGATGAATTTCATGAGGCGGGATTAAACGCAGCGCCGCCGCCAGAATATCGCGAGGTTGAAAAAGATGATGCAAGCGCGGGCGGGACGCGTTTGATGGGCCTTCACCCATCTCCAACCATGCGCACGCTTCTTTGCACCCTCGCCCTCTCCTCGTTTGTCTCCGCCGCTGAACCGGTTTACCTGACGCTCGCCGATTTCACCGACACCAAGGACGCCGCGCCTTCTGGCGGCTGGACGACCGAGGGTGACAACACGATCCATCTCGTGGGCAAAGGCGGCGGCAATTTGCTCTCGAAAAACGAATACACGAACTTCGAGCTCGAATGGGAGTGGAAGCTCAATGCCAAGGGTAACAACGGCATCAAATACTGGGTGACCAAGATCGGCGGCAAGGAATGGCTCGGCATCGAATACCAGATGATCGACGACAGCGGCCACCCGGACGGCCTGCGCGGCGGCTCGCACACCACGGCGTCGATTTACGACATCAAGGAACCGGTGAAGGACAAGGCCGTGAAACCCGCCGGTGAGTGGAACACGAGCAAGATCATCGTCAAGGACGGCAAAATCCAGCATTGGCTCAACGGCACCCTCGCCTGCGATGCCGACACCACAACGCCCGAGTGGAAGGAAATGGTCGGGAAGAGCAAGTTCAAGAACAAGGAAGGCTTCGCCCCCGGCAAAGGCAAGATCATGCTGACCGAGCACGGCGACGAAACGTGGTTCCGCAATATTAGGATCACGGCGAAGTAAAGTAGCCCGGTTGCGTCGCAACCGGAGCATGGGAGGGCTTGTTGCGGCGCAACAAGCCTACTTTTCCACTTCCGCCCGGTCTTTCTCAAACAACTGCGTCAACTGCACGCGCCGCTCGCGCACGATGCTCGCGTAGGCGTCGAAGTCATCCTGCACCGGAACGATGAGGTGCATCGTTTCGCCGTCGTAGCGCCGCCACTTGCGCGCGGCTTCCTCCATCGCGGCGGCGGGCTTGCCGAGCGCTTGCAGAGCCCGCGTGGCCAGCGCCAGCGCGCTGTGCATCTGCTCATGCACCATGTCCTCCGCCTCGATGCCGAGCTTTAGCAGCTCAAAGCGATGGTCGTAATCCTTCGCGCGCACCAGGATGCGCACCTTCGGATATTTCTCACGCACTTCCGTCACCAGCCGCGCCACCTTGGACTGGTCCGCCAGCGCGATGATCAGCATGCAGGCCTGCTCGATGCCCGCCGCATGCAGCAGATCGAGCCGCGTGGCGTCACCGTAAAAGACCTTGAAGCCAAAGGCGCGCAGCATGTCCACATGATCGGGATCGCTCTCCAGCACCGTCACCTTCACGCCCTGCGACATCATGAAACGGCCCAGGAAATTGCCGAAGCGGCCGAATCCGGCCAGGATCACCGGAGCATGCTCATCAATCGGGTCTGGAGCGCGCTCCTCCTTGCTCACCGCCGTGTAGCGCGGGGCGATGACGCGCTCATAAACGATGAACAGCATCGGCGTGATCGCCATGGAGAGCGCCACGACGGCCACGAGCAGCTTCGCATTCTCCGCATTGAGGATCTGCTGCTGTGACGCCATCGAGAGCAGTGCAAAGGCAAACTCGCCGCCCTGCGCCAGCGCCAGTGCGAGCAGCCAGCGGTGACTGCCGCGAATCTTCAGCGCCGTGGCGATGACAAACAGCACCGCCGTCTTCAACACGATCAAGCCCAGCACCAAAACGCCCACGAGCAGCGGTTTGGCCGCGATCACGCTGAAATCCAGCGATGCGCCGACCGCGAGGAAGAACAAACCGAGCAGCAGGCCTTTGAACGGCTCCAGATTACTCTCAAGTTCATGTCGGTAATGACTCCCCGCGAGCACTACGCCCGCGACAAACGCCCCAAGCGCGGGTGAGAGGCCGACCTGAGTCATCAGCAGTGCCACACCAACGATCAAGAGCAGCGCCGCCGCAGTGAGCAGCTCACGCAGGCCTGTTTTCGCCAGAATCGCAAACCCGCGCGGCACCACATACTGACCGGCGATCACAATCGCCACCACCGCGCTCAGCGTGACGAGCGGCTGTGCCCAATGTGGCAGCTCTTGCAGCCAGCCATGATGCTCGGTCGTTGTTCCACTCGCTGCGAGCAGCGGAAACACCGCCAGCATCGGAATGACCGCGATGTCTTGAAACAACAGCACCGCGAACGAATCTGCGCCGCCATCGGTGCGCATCAGCGCCTTCTCTTGCAGCGTCTGAATCACGATGGCGGTCGATGACAACGCCAAAATCATGCCTGTGGCGATGGCGGGCTTGTATTCCAGTCCGCAAGTCAGTGCGATGCCCATCACCGCCAGCGCGGTAAAAACGACCTGCATTCCGCCGAGGCCAAAAATCGGCCCGCGCATGCGCCACAGCCGCGACGGCTCCAGTTCGAGGCCGATCATGAACAGCATGATCACCACGCCGAACTCCGCGAAGTGCAGCGCCTCCTCGCCTTGAGCGCCACCGACCCATCCCAGCACAAACGGCCCGATCAAGGCCCCGCCGATGAGATAACCCAACACGCTGCCCAATCCCAGCCGATGCGCCACCGGCACCAGAAGAACGGCTGCCGCGAGGTAGATGAAGGCTGAGAGAAAGAAGTTCGGATCGTGCATGCGTGTGACTGGATGCGGGCACAAAAGCATTCGTTGCGCCAAAAAGCGAATCAGGAGGCTTATCTTCCCCGTGCCATCCAAACTCCCAGCACCGCCACCACCATGCCGACGAGGGAAAGGCCGGTCAGCGTCTCACCAAAGATGCCCCAGGCCATCAGCGCTGTGACCGCAGGCACGGTGTAAAAGAGGCTCGCCACATTCACCGCTGTGCCGCTGCGGATGAGGTGATTCAGGAGGCTGATCGCGCCGATGGAGAGCACGAGCGCCACCCACAGCAGGGCAAAGATAAATTGCCCGCTCCATTCAACGCGCATCGTTTCCGTCGTCAGCGCGAGCACTGCCGTGACGACCAGACTGGCCGCATACTGCACCACCGTGCTCGTGCGCAGGTCAAAAGCCGGGCAATGCCGCTTCTGCCACATCGTCCCCGTCGTGATGCCGATCAGCGACAAGATCGCGGGCACCGTCATCATAAAAGTTAGCCCGCTGCCCGTCTTGTGCACCACCAGCGCCGTGCCGACGAACCCGAGCACCAGTCCGCCCCACTGACGCGGCAGCACACGTTCACCGAGCGCCACACCCGCGAACGCCGCCGTGAAGAGCGGCTGCATCGAAACGATCAAACTCAAAATCCCCGCCGGCAGCCCCAGCCGCAGCGACCACACACAGCCGCTCAGGTAAAGCGCATGAATCAGCAGCCCCGCGATGGCCACATGCATCATCTGCCCCTTCCCTTGCGGCCAGGGAGCATGTGAAATGAGTGCGATGGGCACCAGGATCGCCAGCACGATGCAGTAGCGCATCGTCAGGAACGTGAACGGCTCCGCATACGGCACACCGAGCTTCGATCCGATGAACCCGCTGCTCCACAGCAGCACGAAGAGCCACGGAATGACTGCGGTCCATCGTGAGATGCGAGGCGGAGCATTCATTCGAAGTTATGGCAGGCAGGGAATTCCATGATTCAGCGATTTCGTCGGGTCGGGCAGCTGTGATCACCTTCCTTTAGCGCATCGCGACGAAGCTGCCTTCAAACTCCACGCAAACTTTGCCCGCATCCTCAATGGTGACAGGCAGCGAGAGACGCGCACGACCAGTCTCCGCAAACTGACGCTGAAACGCCCCCATCTCCTCTTCTCCTGGTCGCTGACACACTGCCCGCAAAGCGCCATGAACAGGATGACGATAGCGAATGGTGCTGTCGCGAACAACAATGTGCGCCTGACGATCACCGAGCACCAGCCACAGCAGGCCGTAGCCTGCCAGCGTGGCCAGAGCGCTGAGACTGCCGCCAAAGGCCGTCCCCAGATGATTGTGATTCGGCTCCAGCGGCGCATGCAGGACAAGTTGCTGACCGTCCCAGCTCTCCACCGTCACCCCCATCGCCAAGGTGAGCGGAATCTGCTGGTGCAGAAACGCCTCCGTTTCGCGCAGGAGCCGGTCATTCATGAAAGTGTCTTCATTCATCGAGTTGCTGGATGCGAGCTAGATGACGCCCGCCCTCGAACGGAGTCGTGAGAAACAGGTCCACGATCTGAAGCGCCGTTTCCAGATCCATCATGCGCTCACCCAAGGAAAGCACGTTGGCGTCGTTGTGCAGGCGTGTCAGCCGCGCGGATTCGAGGTTCCAGCAAAGTCCGCAACGCACGCCCCGCACCCGGTTGGCCGCGATGGCCTCACCGTTGCCCGAACCGCCCAGCACGATGCCGCGCTCGAACGTTCCCGCCGCCACCGCCTCTGCCACAGGCCGGATGAACTTGGGATAATCCGCCGGCTCCTCGGAATGCGTCCCAAAATCCTCCACCTCATGACCCGCGTCCAGAAGATGCTGAAGGATGGCCTGCTTGTAGCGAAAGCCGGCATGATCGGAGCCGAGGGCGATTTTCATAAGCTGCGGACGACGCTGCGCGGTTAAAAGCTGTTTTGGACCACCACCTCGTCATACGGAAGTTGCCCCGGCTTCGGCCAGGCTGGCTGCGTGCCTTTGCCGACGGCGATCATGAAGCTGATGACGTGGTCCTCGGGGAGCTTGATGATCTTGGCGACGGCATCGAAGTCGAAGCCGTCCATCGGGCAAGAGTCGTAGCCCATGGCTTTGGCGGCGAGCATGATCGTCATGCCTGCCATGCCGCAGGAGCGCATGCATTCGTCACGCTGCACCTGATCGCGGCCTTCATAATACTGGCCGATGGCGGGGACGAGGAAGTCCTGCACCGGCTGCGGCGCGTTTTTCCAATAACGAGCGGCATCCTTCTTCCACGAGTCTTTGTCGGCGCAAAGCACGATGAGCAGCGACGAGTCCGTGACCTGCGCCTGATCCCAGGCGACGGCGCGGATCTGCTTCCGCACCTCAGGATCGAGCACGGTGACGAAGCGCCAGTTCTGGATGTTGAAGGCCGTGGGAGCCTGCAACGCCGCCTCCATGAGCTGGCGGATTTCCGCCTCCGTCATGACGTGGGCGGGATCGTAATGCTTGATGGCGCGGCGGGAGTTGATGGCTTCAAAAGTGTTCATGAGGAAGAGCGTGTGGCGTGGAGCTTGATGTGCAGATGGATGTGGTCGTTGACGACGTGTTTGCCAAGGAAAGCAAAGAGTTTGCCAGAGCCGTAGTGGCTGCCGAACTGGGTGCGGTCGAGTTCAAACTGCGCCTGGCCGGTGAGATGATCGGCATCGGCGGCAGCGATGACGGCGGGGAAGCTCAAGGGCTGCGTCACGCCACGTAACGTCATCGCGCCATGCAACGTGTAGTTCGGTGTGCCTGGGGTGCAGGCTTGCAGTGGCTCCGCACGCTCGCAGACGAACTCAGCGGTCGGAAAGCGGTCCACGGCAAAGAAATCATCATCGCGCAGGTGGCGGATGAGCAGCGCGTTGTAAGCCGTGTCCACGAGGTCTTCACAAACGATGTGGTTCATGTCGAGCGTGAATCTGGCGGCCTGCAACACGCCGTCTCGCACTTCAATATGGCCGCCTGCCAGTTGGATCGTGCCTTGATGATGATTGAAGAGATTGCGTCCCGTCCAACGCACGATGCTGGTTTCGACATCGACCTCGAAAAGGCCGTCAGGGTTGATTGAATCGCCCATGAGACCGGTTCCTTCGACAGGGAGGCCGTTTTGCAACCACTCCGTCAATCCACCGCGAAAACCGTGCACGTTCGTATAGCCCGCCTTCGCTAGCTTCTCCGCCGCTGTGGCCGAATCGAGCGAGGGAGCGCCTGCGCCATACACGATGATCACCGCGGACTTGTCCGGCACGAGTTCGGCCACCTTCGAGAGGAAGATCATCTCATACACGCAGGCATTCACCGCTCCCGGCATATGCTGCTGTGCGAAGTGCTCCTCCGGCAGCACATGGATCAACGTGGCGCTGCCTGCGAGGGCCTTGAGTTCGGCGGCGGTGATCGTTTTCATGATGAAGGTGAGGTTGATTCGGCCAGCAGCGCGTCGAGATCAAGCGGACCGGTGGTCATGGCGAGTTCGCCCTTCGCATCGCGGGGCCATGCGGCGGGATCGCGGTCGGTGTAGAGCTCGATACCGTTGCCGTCGGGGTCTTGGAGGTAGATCGCCTCGCTGACACCGTGATCGGCGGCTCCATCGAGGGGAATTTTGTGTTCGATGAGGCGGCGTAAAGCGACGGCGAGCGATGCACGGTCGGGATAGAGTATGGCGACGTGATACAGGCCGGTGGTGCCGGGCGGCGGGGGCTTGCCACCACGACTTTCCCAGGTGTTCAGGCCGATGTGATGATGGTAGCCACCGGCGGACACAAAGGCAGCCTGCGGTCCGTAGCGCTGCGTGAGCTGAAAGCCGAGCACGCCTCAGTAAAACGCCAGCGCCCTCTCCAGATCGGCCACTTTCAGATGAACGTGGCCGATGCGGACACCGGGATGAATGGGCGTGCTCATGACATCAGGCGGCGCTGAGCGCGGGATAGTCTGTGTAACCTTTGGGACCGGGTGAGTAGAACCTCGCGGCGTCCGGCGCATTGAGTTCCGCCTTGGCGGCGATGCGCGCGGGCAGATCTGGATTGGCGAGAAAGCTCGTGCCAAAGGCCACGGCATCGAGCTGCCCAGCGGTGATCGCTGCTTCGGCTTCGTCGGCGGTGTAGCCCATGTTGCCAATGAGCACGCCTTTGAATGCGGCGCGGGCGGGCGTCATGACATCACCAGTCTGCTGCTGGAAGAAGTCGCTGCGCATGACATGCAGGTAGGCCAGACCGCGAGCGTTGGTCTGCTCGGCGATGTAAGTGGTGACGGCGACGGGGTCGCTGTCGATCATGCTGTTGTAACTGTTCAGCGGCGAGATGCGCAAGCCCACGCAATCCGCGCCCCAGACGCTGATGACGGCGTCGAGTACTTCGAGCATGAGACGAGCACGATTCTCGATGCTGCCGCCATACGGGCCGCTGCGCTTGTTCGCACTATCGCGCAGGAACTCATCAAGGAGGTAGCCATTGGCTCCGTGGACTTCGACGCCGTCGAATCCGGCGGCTTTGGCGTTCTCAGCGGCTTTTTTGAAGCCGGCGACGATGCCGGGGATTTCGTCGTCGCGCAGCTCACGCGGGGTGACGTAGGGCTTCTTGCCTTCGGGCGTGTGAACCTCATCGCCGGTGATCGGAATGGCACTTGGCGCGACGGGTTGAGCGCCGCCGTTGAGCAACGGATGACAGGCACGTCCGCCGTGCCAGAGTTGGAGCACGATCTGGCCGCCCTTGGCATGAACCGCGTCAGTCACGACCTTCCAGCCTTTGACTTGATCCTCGGAGTAGATGCCGGGTTCCATCCAGAAGGAGGAGTTGCCTTCCATCACCATCGTGGCCTCAGCGATGATCAAACCGGCACTGGCACGCTGGGCATAGTACTCGGCCATGAGCGGCGTGGGATTATGATCCGCGTCAGCCCGGCAGCGCGTGAGTGGGGCCATAAGGATGCGGTTTGGCAGCTTGAGAGAGCCGGCTTGGAGAGAGTTGAAAAGAGAAGACATGATGAGAAGAGGATGAAAATGGAATCCAGGTCGAATGACAAAGCTGTTTCACTTGGCAGCAAAGATGGTGCCCACGAGGTCTTTACGGCTGAAAAGCGCCATCAGAGACAACACGCCTAGCACGACAGGCATTTCATAGCCGCCTTTAACGAGGAAGAAGTGATACATGGCAATATTCACGACAACGGGACCGAGCAGGATGAGCGCCAGATTGGTGAAGCGCCCGCTGAGGAGCAGAAGGCCGCCAGTGACTTCGAGCACCTTCACCACGGTGAGGAAACCGCTGCCATAGATGGCGAACATGAAGTTTGCGGCAGGGCCTTCCGGCGGCGGCGGAATCGGAATGAAGTGGAGCCACATGTTGGCACCGAAGACGGTGAAGATGAGGCCGAGAAGAAGGCGGGCGATGGTGGGGATGTGTTTCATAGTGGGAGTTTGCAGTTGTTGACGATAGTTGACGGTTGTTTGCGGTGGTTGAGTAGATCAGGCGAGGTCAAAAAGCAGAGCTTCGGCGTCTTCGCTGGCGGTGAGGATCAGAGTACCAGTGTCGTCGGTGCTGGCGGCATCGCCGGGGTTCAGCGTGGTGTCGTTGAGACTGACGCTGCCTTTGATGAGCTGGAACCAGGCGCCGCGACCGGTGCCGACTTCATGCGTGGTGGATTTGCCTGCGCCAAGACGCACGCGGTAGATGTCGGCATCCTGATGGATGGTGGCGCTGCCTTCGCGGCCGTCGGAGGAGATGACGAGCACCTTCACGGCGGTTTCATGCTCAGGTTTCGGATGCCATTCGGTGTAGCTGGGCTTCAGGCCGCTCTGGCGCGGACGAATCCAGATTTGCAGCAGGCTGCCAGGCTCGGTCTTCGAGGGATTAAACTCGCTGTGCGTCACGCCGCTGCCTGCGCTCATAAGCTGGATCTGACCGGGCAGCAGCGTGCGTCCATTGCCCATGCTGTCCTTGTGCGCCAGTGCGCCGTAGAGGATGTAGCTGAAGATTTCCATGTCGCGATGTGGATGCGTGGGGAAGCCCGCACCACCGGCGATCACGTCCTGATTGATCACACGCAGGCTGCGGAAGCCCATGTGCGCCGGATCGTAGTAGTCGGCAAAGCTGAAGGTGTGGTAGCTGTCGAGCCAGCCGTGGTCGGCATGGCCGCGTTCGTTGGATTTGCGGAGTTTGAGTTTCATAGGAGCGTTGTTTGAAGTTTGGATGCTGTGGCAGCCCGCCGCCGGGAGCAGGAGACCTGCGTTACCGAGAAGCTGTCTGCGTTTCATGACGACACGATATTGCGGCATCGGGGTCCATGCCGCCAATGCCGCTTGCTTCACAAGTTCATGCCGGATGGTAATCAAAGCGACCGAAGCACAATCGCCACAACCGTTGTGAGCGAGGCGTGCGCGGCAGCGTCCTGGAGTCCGCCGGCCCTCCGGCGCTTTCGAGAGTCCACCGGCCAACGAAAGCTCCAGAGGGCTGGAGCACTCCAAAACGCTGGCGCGAAGAACGAAGCCCCATGGCCTGCCTCACTTCCCGCCCTTGATGACCTTCCGTAGAGCGCGGTAGCCGTGCTCATTGAGCAGAGCGATGGCTCCACGGTCGCTGGAGTCTCGCGCCACGTCGGAATAGGAATTGAGCGAGTTGTAAACAGACTCCATCGCGGCTTCGAGGGATTCGGCGCGGGTGGCGGGATCGTGGGACTTGTAGAGGGACTCGATGGCGCTGATGAAGTGGAAGGTGAACTCCAGGCGCTTCGCGTTGTAGAGCGTGAAGCTGCGCGAGCCTTCGCGGGCGCGAGTGTTGGCGCGATACATCTCGTTCATCGCGGTGGTGTAGAGCGTTTTGACCTCGGTGAGCCAGGCGGGCGGCGCCCCCTTCGAGTTCAAATGACGCAGCAGCATGTCCGGCGCTGGCACGCCAAGCTTGGGATCGTTTTGCGCGATGAGTTGCGCGGCTTTGTCGATGGCCTGGAAGCCCAGCCACATGCGCTCGGCCACGCCTTCGCCACACATTGGCGTGACGAGGTCGCTAAGGGCTTTTTCATCTCGGAAGTCGTTTTTCGGCAGCACCGAGGCTGCAACCGGCTCCGCTGTGACGATCTCAAAGCCAAGCTTCGCGGCCTTTTCACGAAGACGGGCCGTGATGGCGGCCACGTCGGCATTTTCGAAGGTTTTCGCGCCTCGGAAGGCCTTGCGACCGCCAGTGTCGCCATCGACGCGAATCGGCGTGAAGGGCGCGACCTCTTTCGGAATCGCGAGGGTGGTGTAGCCGAGTTTTTTGAGTTGTTGGAGGCGCATTTCAAGCTCCGCCTCGCTCCATGACTCCTGGCCCATCGCATTGCCGGTGTAGCCATTCCACACGCGCGAGCCGCTGATAGGCTGCGAGGTGAGTTCGATGGTGGTGGGCATCGCTGCGTTCTCCGCCAGCACGGCCTTCGAGCCGCCTGCGGTCACGCAGAAGAGATTTTCGCGCGTGCGGACATAAAGCCGACCGTCAGCGATGCTCGGAGTGGCGATGATCTCCTCGCCGATGTCATTCTTTGCAAGCACCTTCAATTCTGGGCCATCTTCGAGCACGACGACGAAGCCGTTTTTGCCTGCGATGAAGACCTTGCCATCCGCCGCAACGGGTGAGGCAAAGTAATCGCCGAAATTACCAAGGCGGCTGCGATCCCAGAGTGTTTTGCCGTCCTTTGCATCGTAGCAGCTCGACATGCCGCCGCTTTTGACCAGATAGAGACGATTGTTGAACAGGAGCGGCGAGGAAAGGTTCGAGGGCGTCTTGGGATCAAGGTTCCAGAGCACATGCGTCTTCGTCACATCGCCGCTGCCGCCGCCTTTGATGGCCTGGATGATGTTTCCGCCGGCGGCCATGTTGTCGGGGCTTTGGAATGCGGTGTCGATTTCGTCGGCATCAATGAGGCCGTTCTTGTTCTTGTCTGAGGCGTCGAAGCGCTCGTGAAATTCCTTCGGCGTCTCGTCGCGAGCGAGTATTTTGTCCTGATTCGTGTCGAGCCATTCGAGCAGAGCGTGCTTCAGCGTGCGTGTGGCATCGCCATAGCTCTGCACGGCGATGTAGATGACACCGTCATGCACGACGGGCGAGGTCATGATGGTGCGCAGCAGCGTGTTGCAGGTCCAGAGTTCCTTGCCCGTGGCGGGATCGTAGCCCTTCATCTTGCCGCTGCCGGCGACGACGAGATCGGTGCGACCGTTCGCCTCGCACAGCACGGGCAGCGCATAACCGGCGAGCATGTCCTTGCGCAGCGTCTTCCACTTTTCTTGGCCGGTTTTGGCATCGACAGCGACGAGGAAGGGCGCGAGGTCGTCATCCTGGCAGAAGATGACCAGGCCCTCATGCACGATAGGCGACGCAGCCGCGCCCCAGTCCATCAAATAAGCCGGACGCGGCATCGAGTAGCGCCAGACTTCTTTTCCAGTCACGGAATCGAAGGCGAGTAAGCCGATGGTGCTGAAATGCAGATACACACGCTCGCCATCCGTGGCGGGAGTGGAAGCCGCGTGGCTGTTTGGCGGCGTGATGCGCGGCAGCGTGCCGGTGTCGAACTCCGACTTCCATTTCGGTGCTCCGGTGGCCGCGTCAAAGGCATGCACCGCGACTTTGGCATCGCCCGCCATGCCGGTGGCGAAGACGACACCGTTTTTCACGATGGCGGAACCGACGCCGTCACCGAGCCGTGCTTTCCACGCGATGTTTTTGTCGGCTGAGAATTCGAGCGGAATGTTTTTCGAGGCGGAGACGCCGCTGCCGTTGGAACCGCGAAACTGCGCCCAGTCCTCCGCGTGAATCGTGATGACGAGCAGAACAAGGATGAGAAGAGTTTTCATGCGGCCTGAACCATACGCGCCGGAATGAAGCCACATATCAGCCCCGCTTGTTCATGCCAAGAAGCCTCTTGGCGGCAAGCCAGTGCTGTGGCAAAATGCCGCCATGTCAGCCACCGCCGCTTTCGCCTACCTCGACTCGCGCACCGAACGCACGGGCGATGAAGTGTCGGCCGACCGCTTCCGGCTGATCGCGGACAAAATCGAGGCTGATCCGTCACTGCTGAGCATCCCGTTGGGAAACATCGAGAGGTGGCTTTCTCAGGGACATCGTAGTGTCAAACGACTGGAAGGTTGGCGCTCGATGCTGCTGGAAGCACAAAACACCAAGAAAGGCATGGATGGGTTGCTTTCCTTGCTGCGCGACCAATCTGGGGAGGCGCTGCTTTGGAAGGGTTTCTCGCCGTTTCCAGGCATCCTGAACAATGAAGAGCTGGAGCGTCTCTCATGGAAATCTCGACATTGACTCATTTGCTGCGTTCTGTTCGTGAGTCAGCGCCGGACAGAAAGATTATTGTTTTCGGATCATCCTCATTGTTTGCTTCTTTTCCAGATGTTGATCCCGAGTTGCTAGGGACAGCCATCACGCTCGACGCTGACTTTTTCATCGATCCTGACGACCAGACCCTGCGTGAGAAACTGGAATCAAATTTTGGCGAGAATCACGCCTTCCACAACGCCACCGGTCACTACGGCGACTTCGTGGACCTGCGTCTCTCGGAATCGTTTCCGTCAGGCTGGCGTGAACGGCTGGTGACGATGCAGGGCTTTGAAAAAGTCTTCGCCCTGGAGCCTGTGGACATGGCGGTGACGAAGGTGGCGGCCACGGCACGCTCGCGGCTGTGGCGCAGGCTTGGCAAGGGAGGCGTGGAGCGCGGCATGAAGGACATCAATACCATCGTGGCCTTGCTCAAAGGCGGGCGCATGAGCCTCGCCACGTTGAAGAAACGCCTGGATGGCATGGATTACGAGCCTTCGCTCATCGTCGAGTGCTCGCAGGTGATGCGCGAGATCGAGGCACTCGTCTAACCGAACAACTCAGTCAGCGGCTTGCCTTCATCGAGCAGGTTGTAGGCTCGACCGAGCTTGTCTTTGGCTTCGAGGTTGTCGATGCCCATGGCGTAATAGACGGTCTTGGTGATGTCCTCGGGGCGAATCGGCCTGTCCTTCGGTAATTCGGCCCGTGCGTCGGTTTCTCCGACGACCTGGCCGCCTTTGATGCCCGCGCCGGCCATCAGGACGCTCATGCAGGCGGTCCAGTGATCGCGACCGGCACCGAGGGGGCCACCGCTGCGGCGGTCGCCCACTTTTGGCATGCGGCCCATCTCGCTGGTGACGAGCACGAGCGTTTCATCAAGCAATCCGCGTGAGGAGAGGTCTTCGAGGAAGGCGGAGAAGCCGCGGTCGAACTGCGGCAAGAGGTTATCGCGCAGGCAGTTGAAGTTGTTGCCATGCGTGTCCCAGCCACCGGCGCTTTTGCATTTCTTGTGCAGGCCTTCGTCTTCCTTCCAGAACACCGTGATGAAGGGTACGCCCGCCTCGACCATGCGCCGCGCCATGAGCAGGCTCATGCCGTTGATGTCCTGGCCGTAGCGCTCACGCAGGGCCAGCGGCTCGGACTTGATGTCGAAGGCGTTTGCGGTGCCGCTGGAGGAAAGCAGGTCAAAGGCGCGCTCCTGCTGCTTCATGTAGTTTTGGATGGCCATTTCGTGGTCCAGCTCTCGACGCGCGTCATTCATCGCCGCCAGCAGCGCCTTGCGGTCCTGCATGCGCGCTGCGGTCATGTCGCCGCCCATGGAAATCGTCGGCGCGGCAAAGTTCAGCGGCTCGTCGAAGCTGCCCGTCAGCAAAAAAGGATCGAACTCCATGCCGATGCGGCCCGCGAATTGCCCTGGGCGCGTGTACGGCAGCTTGCTGGGCTTGTGCGGCAGCGTGATGAGCGAGGGCAGCGATGGATGCTGCGGACGCTTCATCGCCACGACGCTGCCCATGTAAGGCCAGTCTTCGGGATACGGGCGGCGGTCGTTGCCCTGCTGCTTGAAGGTGATGTCAGGCGCGTGGCCGGTGAGGTTGTAATAATAACCGGCGTGATGATCACCAGTGGCCTGTCCGCCATCGGTGATGCCGTGAACCATGGCAAAGTGGTGCGCTTGTTTGGAGAGCAGCGGCAGATGCTCGCACAGGCGAATGTCATCACCGGTGGTACGGATGGGTTTGAACTCACCGCGATACTCCAGCGGAGCCTCGGGTTTCATATCCCACATGTCGATGTGCGAAGCGCCGCCGCAGAGAAAGAACAGCACGGTCGATTTCGCCGGCTTCGCGAGCGTGGGCGACGCGACCGCAGGTCCGGTCGAGGCACGCACGCCCCCTTTGAAGCCGAGAGACGCCAAACCCATCGTCGAGGCCGTGAGAAAGGCCCGGCGGTCCATGGAGGGACGAAACAGCGGTGATGGCATGACGGCAGCTTTGTACGTTCACAAACCCGCCGCCTTGCTCTCAGGCGGGAGATTTGCGCAATGAGCCGGTCTGTGGTCTGATCTGGCGTGGAATTTCACCAGCTTCGTTACTTCATCGCCGCCGCCGAAGATTTGAGCATTTCGGGCGCTGCGAAGCGCCTGCACGTCACGCAGCCAGCTTTAAGCCGTCAGATCGCCGTGCTGGAGGCGGAGCTGGGCGTGCCGTTGTTCGACCGCATCCGCAAACGCATCCACCTCACCGACGCGGGCCGCTTTTTTCTGCCAAAGGCGCGGCAAATCGTCTGCGACGCTGAAACAGGTGCGCAGCAGTTGCGCGAGCAGTTTGGCAAAGCACGCCGCACACTGCGACTCGGCTTCCTCACGCCAGTGCTCGATGATCTCGTCGCCCCAGCAGTGCGCGAGTTCCGGCAGCGGCATCCGAACGCGCAGGTGAGCCTGTTTGAGCTGCCACCGCGCGCGCAGCTTGACCGCCTGCGCAATCATGAGCTCGACGCTGCCATCCTCGGCAACCTCGACGAACGCGACCGCGCCCATTTCGACATCCGCCGTCTCTCCCGCAACAAAATGGCCGCCGTGCTGCCCGAGGATCATGCGTTGGCGAAGAAGAAGTCGATCAAATTGGCCGCGCTGAAGAACGAACGCTGGGTTTCGCTCTCCGACGCCTTCTTTCCCGGTCGTCGTGAGTTCTTGCGCGGCATGTGCCAGGCCGCCGGGTTCGAGCCGGACATTGTCAGCGAGGTCGATTCGCTTTCCATGATGCTGGGGGCCGTCACCTCAGGCGAAGGCGTCGCCGTGATGCCTGCACATGCGGGAAAACTGCCGCATGGCGGCTGCGTCATCGTTCCACTCGCATCACCAGTGCCAACGTCGGAGCTGCTACTTGTGCTGCCAAAACAAGAATCCAGCCGTGAACTCACAACGCTGACGACTTTGATCGCCGAAAACGCGGTGCGCCTCACTAAATAGATCTCCATTAAATGACACCAGAAGACATGAGCTATTATCGCGAGCTAGCTCACCTCGCTTTAACCGGCGACGATGCAAACATGAGCAGATATGCCCAAGCGTTGATACGTCTTTTAGACAAAAGAGCTCGTCTTGTTTCCGCCTCACGTATTTCTGAAATCGACGAGCAAATAAAATACGAGTCACGGCAGATTGAGCGTTGGCGTAGCACATCTCCGCGTCCTGAACGCCTAGCAAAACTAGTTGATATTCGCCTCAACCGATCAAACTGAAATTCATTCCTATGCTGGGCAAACTTCCTTGGATCGTTTATCAGTCGCTCGCATCCATCTTGAAGAAAGGTGGTTGGCCTTTGGTTCTTCTCGTTGTCGGCCTTATCGCCAAAGGGGCCATATCAACATACGAGGGACTAAAAAAGTATGTCGACGAGTGGACATCAGAAAGTGACAAGCCAAAGGATACATAACCTCTGGTGGGGAGTGTTTATGCGTTCTTGCTGCTGAACAATAAAGACGCCATTTAGCCAAGCCGCTCCGCCGTTGGCGCACGGAACTGGGGCAAATCGGCGAGGATGTTCTGGCTGCGCATGAGCGTTTCGCCGATGAGAAGTGAGTCAGCACCGGCCTCGGCGAGGCGGAGGGCGTCGGCGGGAGTTTTGATGCCGCTTTCGGAGACGAGGACGATGTCGTCGGGCACTTCTTCGGCGAGCTGCTCGGTGATGGCGAGATCAACGGTGAAGCTCTTCAAGTTGCGGTTGTTCACGCCGATGATGCGGGCGTCGGTGGCGAGAGCGCGTTCGAGTTCGGGAAGGTCGTGAACCTCGACGAGGGCGTCGAGCTGGAAGGTCTGGGCGACTTCGAGCAGGTGCTCGAGCGTGGGTTGATCGAGCGCGGCGACGATGAGGAGGATGGCATCCGCTCCGGCGACGACGGCCTCAAAGATCTGCGCCTCGTGGATGATGAAATCTTTGCGCAGGCAGGGAATGTCGAGCTGCTCGCGAATGAGGGTGAGGTAGTCGAGGCGGCCCTGGAAGTACTTTTCGTCTGTGAGCACGGAGATGGCGCTGGCACCGGCCTTTTCATAGCCACGGGCGATGGTGAGCGGGTCGAAATCGGCGGCGATGGTGCCGACGGAGGGAGAGGCACGTTTGACCTCGGCGATGATGCTCAGGCGGGTGGGGTCGGCGCGCAGGGCGTCATAAAAGGAGCGCACGTCATCGCGCAGGGCGGCGGCGGCGCGGAGTTTTTCAGCGCGGGGCAGCAGGCGTTGCAGTTCGGTGTGCTTGTGGGCGATGATTTCGTCCAGCTTGTTCATGGGGCGCGCATGGTGGCGGCGGTCTGGCATCACGCAACCTCTCATGCGGGCAAAATACGCATGCAGGGGATTCTTGACGCGGGGCATGATAAAGGCTCTTTCCAATCAATGCCCGAAGCTCCCATCACACCCGCAACCGTGATCGAACTGCTCACCACCGAACACATCCTCGAACCGCAGGGGCCGATCTCGGCGGACACGGATCTTTTCTCGATGGGACTCGACTCGATGGCGATGATGCAACTGCTGCTGCAGATCGAGGAGCGGTTCCGGCTGACGGTGAATCCTGCGGAGATGACACGCGAGCGTTTTGCCACAGCGGGGGCGCTGGCCACGTTTCTGGGTGAAAAACGCCGCCTCGCCGCCTGATGCCGACGCTGCCCGCCACCACGGTCGATTTTTTCCTCGCGGGGCTGGAGTCCTTCATGACCCGCAGTGGTCAGGGCACGCATTGGGGAGTGACGATGCTGCGACTGGAAGGCAAACCGGATGCGACCATGCTGACGAACGCCTGGGAGCAGGTTCATGCGCAACACCCGATGCTGGGGGCGAGATTGAAACGTGCCTGGCGCGGCTGGCGGCTGGTGTGGAAAACTCCCGGCCCGATTCCGGCTCCTCCAATTATCTGGCACCCACTGCAAACCCAGCCGCCGGATGAGGCGGTGATTCAGACGCGGCTTCAAGGAAGATGGGGTGGTGGAAAAATCACCTCGCCCTTGCTGCTGGAGGTCTATCCTTGGAACGAAAACGGGCATGTGGTTCTATTAACATGGCGGCATGGACTGCTGGATGGTTCAGGGGTGAATTTACTCCTGGAAAAACTGGCCTCAGGCGCGTGCGAAACCGGGCCGCCTGTGGCTGCCATGCCGAAGCGCGACGGGATGGGCAGGTTATTTAAGAGAACACAGCCCCTGATGAGGCGGCTGCACGCCATGACCCGCGCCGGATGTCTTTCCGCCTGGGTCAAGGGCATGCCGAAGGACGGATTGCCCAGTTTTCGGCTCATCGAGCTCTCCAGTGTGCAATCGCAAGCAGCCATGGCACGGCTGCGATCGTCCTGTGGCGATTTTTTGCAGATGCCATTCTATGCAGCGGTCGCCGCACGAGCGCTGAGACTGCTGCATGTGATGCGTGGCTGGCGCAGCCCGGAGATCCATCTGCAACTGCCAGTTCAGTCCCGTGGCCGGAGCCGGGATCTGATTTTTGGCAATCATCTGGGCTCACTGCCACTGTTTCTCGATGCTGAAGCGCTCGGCACACTGGATGAGGCGATCATTCATCTTCTGGAGAAATACCGCGAGGCGATGAAACTGGAGATGCCGCAGGCCTCGGAGGCTTTGATGACGCTGGCGTCACAAATGCCGGTGAGCTGGTTCATCCCCGGGGTGCGGTTGACGAACCGCGGGCAGATTTGCAGCCTGTTCCATTCCCACACCGGCTCCTTTCTGCCGGGGCGGGCGGAGTTCGCCGGAGCGCCGGTTCAAAACATCTGCACCATCCCCAGTGTGTGCTCACCGCCGGGGCTGGGCATCTTCTTTTCCGATTTTGCCGGTCGCATCACCGTGACGCTGGCCTGGCGGGGAAATGCTGTGTCTGAAACCGAGATTGAGGCCGTTTCCCGGCGGATAAAGACCGATTTGACCGGGGAACCGGACGACCAGAAGCCACGATAGGACGAAAAAGTGCCAGGGAACCGCGACATGGACAGGCAGGCTGCCGTTGCTTCCGTCAGGACCTGGCGGGGTTCGCAAGCTGAACATCCGCGGCCCCTGACGCCTGCTGTTCTAGCCGCAGGGTTCGCCCGGCACAAGCAGGATTGCAGCCCAAGGGCAAAATGCCCGAAAATTGGTGTTGTCGAAAGTCCGTCAATCCGGTAAAAATCAGGCTCTTAATTCTCAAATCCGCTTTCGTATGGTCTGGAAAATCCTCTCTGCTCTCACCGCCGTCTGCCTCGGCACCGCCTGCTATTTTGCCTGGGCCAACCAAAAATCGCTCGTCGAGGAGCGCAAACGCGAAACCTACGCCAAGGCCAATCTCGATGAGCAGAAGGCTCACATCGTCCAGGCTGAAGAGGCTAAAAAGAATCGTGAAACCCAGCTGGCGACGGCCAACAAAGACCTCGAAACCACCAAAACCGAAGTGGTGGACGTGACCGCCAAGGCCCAGACCAAGGAGCAGGAACTGGCCGTGGTGAAAACAAACCTGGAGCAGATCACCAAGATTGTGAACGATCTTCAGAAGCAGATCGATGAAGCTGGTGACATCAAGGCGCTGCTCGCCCAGATCGAAACCATCAAAAAAGAACGTGCCGAGGCAGAGGCCGCGCTTTCCAACCAGAGCCAGCATCTGGCTGCCGCCCAGGAGCGTGTGACCAGTCTCACCAATGCCGCCAAAGAGGCTGAAGAACGGGAAGCCCGCGGCCGCCGTGGCATCGTGGACACAGACTTCACCGCCAAAGTGGCACAGTCATACACCGACTGGGGTTTCGTGGTGCTTAACAAAGGCAACGGCGGCGGTGTTTTCGCCAATGCCGATCTGGAAGTGAAGCGAGGCAAGGAAGTTCTCGCCAAGCTCAAGGTGCGCAACGTGGAGCAAAACTCCTCCGTGGCCGATCTGGTCAAGGGCAGCCTTGCTGAAGGTGAGCGCATCCGTGCGGGCGACCTTGTTGTCGCCGCCGCCGAGCAGAGCGCCAAGACTGCCGCTCCGAAAGGAGCCGCAGGTGCTGCGGCAGCACCCGGAGCTCCAGCCGCTCCCACTGCGCCAGGAGGAGTCCCCGCCGCACCTGGAACCGCGCCCGCGATGGGAGCTGATCCCTTTGGTGCCCCTGCTGCTGCTCCGGGAGCGCCTGCTGCGGCACCCGCGATGGGAACTGATCCTTTTGGCGCGCCTGCCGCTCCAGCCACCCCTCCAGCCGGCGCAGCGCCCGCGATGGGAACTGATCCTTTTGGTGCTCCTGCTGCTCCAGCAACGCCTCCTGCCGGCGCACCCGCCACTCCTCCGGCTGGTGGTGCCACGCCCCCAAGCACAGCCGATCCTTTCGGTGCCGCCCCCACTCCTCCTCCGGCCAAGCCCTGATCCTTATCGCGGCCTGAAACCCTTCCTTTGGAAACTTTCCTCGAATCCCTCCTCCCATGACCAAAGTCCTCTTCATCCTCAGCGCCGTCGTGATCCTCGTCGCCAGCTTCTTTGCCTATCAAAACGGGCGTGAGTTTGCCACCGTTCGCACCAGCATTGCTGGCATCAACGCCTCCATCGTCAACGAAAAGAAGACCGAGAAGACCGTGGTCGGACAGGTGAACCAGTTGGTGGCCGACATTGGACGCGTTCAGGGAGAGCTTGATGTTGAAGGTGAAAAGTTGAAAGCTCAGAAAAACAAGCTGGCCCAGGCCGAGAGCGAGGCCACGCGGGTCCAAGGAGAACTGGATGGCAAGCTCAAGAAGCAGCAGGAACTCACAACAATGCTCGCCGATCTACCCAAAGATGTGAAACCGGAGACCATTGCGGAAGACATTGCCCGGATGAAAAAGGAAAAACTCGAGTTTGAGGCGCAGGCCGAGGCCAAGAAAAAGGAGGTCACTGCCGAGGTGGAAAAGGTGGCGGGAGTCCAGAAACGTCTCGACGATGTGGTGCGCAAGATCGAAGAGCGCCGCAAGAACTTTGAGCGCAACAGCCTCACCTCACGTGTCATCGCGGTAAACTATGACTGGGGGTTCGTGGTGATCGACGCTGGCAAGTCAGCGGGTCTTACCCAGGACACCAAGCTGATCGTCACCCGCGGTGCGCAAACTGTGGGCAAGGTGAGCGTCATGTCCGTCGATAACAACGCCACCATGGCCAGCATCGTGCCGGATGTTGTCGTCACCGGCCAGATCATCATGCCGGGAGATCGTGTGATCCTCGAAAACTTGGTGCAGAACTGATTGTGAGAAGATTGGGGACGAAGATGATGATGAAAATACGTCTGCTTAACCTCTTGCTTCTGGCTGTCATCGTCTCCTGCTCGTTTTCTTCCTGCGCCTCGGAGGAACCAAAACGCAAAAAGGTGGTCGGCCCGGATGGCAGCCAGTACAGCAACCTTCCTTGGAACCGTCCGCGTTCATGGGAGGGCAATGCCCGTAATCCCCTTGGTGCCATGGGTGGCATGGGCAGTCGTTGAGACTTTCCCTCCCTGGCTCCCTCAGGTCGTTGGCTCCAGCAGCGCCTCACCATCAGATGCTTTGACGACACGGTAAAAGCAGGTAGGACGTTTCGTGTGGCAGCAGCCTCCACCGTGCTGTTTCACCCGCAAAACCAGCGCATCCTGGTCGCAGTCCGTGCGGATCTCGATGATCTCCTGAAACTCGCCGCTCGTCGCGCCTTTGTGCCAGATCTGGTTGCGGCTGCGGCTCCAATAAACCGCCTGGCCGAGCTCCAGGGTCATTTTGAGCGACTGCTCGTTCATGTAAGCCAGCATCAGCGGCGCACCGCTTTCCGCGTCCACCGCCATCGCCGGAATCAAGCCATGCTCGTCGAACTTCGGGGCAAAAAGCATGCCTTCTTCGATGGCATGCTTCGACTCACGGGCTGCGAAAGAGATGGGAGCTTGGGCGGACATGGAAGGCGCATGCTAGCGGTGCCCGGGCAGCGTGCAACCACCGGCTGCCGGGTCATTTCCCTGGAAAAATCGGCAGCACCTTGTTGATGATGCCGGTTCCGGCCTTCACCGTGTTTTCAATCACCCCGTTGGTACCCTCGATGACTTTGCCGGGCATCTGGGCGGCACCTTCACCGAGCACGGGCTTGAGCAGCGTCTCCGCGCCCTTGCCGATCACGCTGCCGGGCGTGTCCAAGAGCAGGGACATGCCGGCAGCGCCGATGAGACGTGTGCTGAGATCCTCCTGCGGCGCATCAAGCGTACCGGCGATTCGCACACGCGTCCATTGCATGCCGGGAGGCCCGGCAGGGTTGTTTCCAACAAAAACACGACTGTTCGCACCGGGAATGCCACGCACGGTTTCCGGCGTCACCCCGAGCATGAAATCACCGTCCACCATACGGCCTCGAATGGTCAACGTGCCCTCAATGCGCAGCAGGCCGTTGGATTGCACGATGATGTTCTCGATGCGAAGAGAATCACCCTGAGGACGGAAGGAGGCGCTGCAGATGTCGAGCACGAGGCGTTTGAAGCGGGGGGTGTTCGTGTAGGTCACGAGTTTCTCGAGAATGGGCAGGCTGGTAAGCATACCGTCTTTGAGCAAAAGATCCGCTTTCCAAACTGGCGGTGCGTTTTTTGCACCAGTCACTTCGATGTCACCCTCGATCCTGCCGGAGATCCGTTGTTTCCAGACTGTGTCGAGAAATTCATCGAGCGGGACGGCTTTGACGTGAGTGAAGGTCTGCCAGATACCGGTCTCGTACTTTAATGAGCCTCGCAAGGTGGCCTCGGAGTCCTGCTTCCAGCGCAGGGTGGCATCGCTGAGCTGAAGCTGCTTATCTCCCAGACGCAGCGTGGCCTGGGCGAGGTCGAGCTTGAGCGGTTCCTTCTGCTCCGGCGCGGTGATGGGTGTTTGCAGCGTGCCGCCGTTCAATCTGGCGGACACGGACGTTTCCCCGCTTTTCCAGCTTCCCAGACGCAGTTGTGTTTCCGCGATTCTCCAGGCGCCCTGCTCAACGAAGAATCGATGCACATCGAAGCCGCTGATTGTGGTTTCAGTGGGAATGTAGCGCCGCAGGAAGGACGGAATCGAACTCTCCTCTGCCATCGAATCCCATCGCGTGAAGCCTGCGGCATCCAGGTTGTCCGCTGGGGTGGCGGCCTTGAGACGAAGCGTGAGATCGTCGGCCCCGGTGTTCTGGATGCTCCAGGTGCCTTGGCGGATGGCACCGAAATCGAGAGCCAGATGGACGCCTCCGGCATCGACGTTCCAGCCGCTGGCAGTCTCCAATGACAAATCGGTGATGCTGGCGGTGTCATCGTTCCAGATGATGGGGGCGACTCTTGCCTTGCCACCGAGTTTTGCACTGATCATGTCCTCGGCCTTCTGACGAAACTCGTCTTTCCGTAGATACGAGCGGATGTAGCCCGTGACGAGCGAGGGAGCGAGCAGCACGAGCACCATGCCGCTGACGAGGATCAATCCCGCCAGCCACCACAGCCAGCGGAAGGATGAGGACGGGCGTCGGCTCGTGCGGCTGCGGCGTTGCATTTTGACAAAGAGTGAGATTTTTTCATCGCCAGAGCTGTGGTCTCCGGCCTAGTTTCAGGCACTTATTTAACCTGTATGCTCAAAGCGCTCAACGTCTGTCTTGAAATCGATGGCCCGGGGGACTCGGATGAAAACGCCACACTGCATCTACTCAGGGAGGTGTCTTTCAATGTGCCGCCGGCTCATCTGGTTGCGATCGTGGGGCCTTCAGGCTGCGGCAAGACCACCCTGCTAAAGGTGATCACTGGCATTCTACAGCAGACCTCGGGAGAGCTGCACTGGGATGGCCGTGATTTAAGCGACGAGGAAGATCTGCATCCCAGCGACCTCGGCTACGTGCCGCAGTTCAGCGTGGCCTACGATCTGCTGACAGTGGAGGAGAGCATCGCCAGCGCGATGGTGCTGCGCACCCAACTGGCCCAGACGGAGGATTTCATCCCCTCGCTCGATTACATCCTTGAAGTGACCGGTTTGACTCATCTCTCGGACCGCCAGGTCAAAGTGCTCTCAGGCGGGCAGAAACGTCGCCTCGGTCTCGCTCTGGAACTGGTCACCGACCCATGCCTGCTGCTGTGTGACGAGGTCACCAGCGGTCTTGATCCCAAATCAGAGCATGAGATCACCGATCTGCTCCGCGTGCTGTCACGCGGGCATCCGAAACGCGTGGTTGTCAATGTCACGCACAGTCTCGCCAGCCTCGACGCCTATGACAGCGTGATGGTGATGTACCAGGGCGTGCTCGCCTTCCACGGACCGCCGAAGGCAATGATGCATTACTTTGCCGTCGAGCACCCCGAGGATGTCTATCTCAAGCTCACCGAACGCAAGAAGGACGACTGGCGCGAATCCTGGGAGAAGCACCGCGACACCTACTACAAACGCCACGGCTTCGACGGCCCGCGTGTGCTGCCCGAGGACGAGGTGAAAAACGGCGGCCCGTCGAAGACCTCGGTGCGGGAGGAGCGCGTTGTCGCTGATGTGGACATGACCGGCGTGCCCGAGCACCACGAGTTCCCGCCCATCGAAATGCCGTCAATGATGACGCAGTTGTTTGAGCTTCTGAAGCGACGCTGGACCATCTTCCGCCGCGACTCGGCACAGGTCTGGCTCCACCTCGCCATGCTGGTCGGCTTTCCGCTGCTCGTCGTGATTTTCGCGCTCGACGGCATCAAGCCGCTGCAGGCGCTCTCGACCCATCAGAACGACAACGTGCAGCAGGAGTATCAGCAGTTGAAGAAGCACGGAGAGGAGCAGTTGAAGGCGGGCGGCCTCGTATCCGGCCTGATCATGCTGCAGGTCGTGCTCGTCACGCTGATGGCCAGCAACAACGCCGCGCGTGAGATCGCCTCCGAGCGCCTCATTCTGGAGCGCGAGAAGCTCGGCGGCCTGCATCCATTCGCCTATGTCGGGAGCAAGGTCATCTTCCTCGGCTTCTTCGTGCTCGCGCAGAGCTTATGGATGGGCTTCTTCGTCGATATGGTCGTCGGCGGGCTGCCGGGAGATCTCGTCATCAGGCTCGTACTGCTGGCGCTGGCCTCCGCCGCCATGACGAGCATCTGCCTCGGCATCTCCGCCATGAGCAAGACACCGGAGAAGGCCACCATTCTGTGCATCTACCTCGTCGGCTTTCAGCTTCCGCTCTCCGGTGCCGTGCTCACACTGCCGGACTGGCTGGAAAACTGGGTGCAGCCGCTCATCGCCGCGTTCTGGAGCTGGAGCGGCAGCCTTACCAGCATGCGCAGCACCGCGTTTTATGATGCCGTGCGCCAAGTCACCGATACTGACCTCGTCACACCGGCCATCGCCGGCTTCGTGCTTTTTGTTCACGTCCTCGTCGGCCTCAGCATGTCTCTCGTTGGCGTGCAGCGCAGCCAGTGGGACTCGTGATCAGTGCGGAAGGCCAAAGAGATAATAAGCCGCGCACAGCAGCGCCAGAACGATCATGCCAGCGTTCAATTCACGCGCACGGCCGGCGGCGATCTTCAGCAGCGGATGCACCACCAGACCTGCCGTGAGGCCGTTGGCGATGTTGTAGGTGAAGAGCATCATCACGATCGTCACGAAGGCCGGAACCCACTCCGTGAGATCATCAAAGTCGATCCGTCGCACCGAGCCGACCATCAGCACGCCCACGGCGATCAAAGCCGGGCCGTAGGCGAAACGAAGCTGCTGCAGCGGCTCGATTAGTGGGATGAAGAACAACGAACCCGCGAACAACGCGGCCGTGACGAGCGCCGCGAGCCCCGTGCGCGCACCTTCGCTGATGCCGGTGGCGGATTCGATGTAAGCACCGCTTGTCGAGGTGCCGACCACGCCGCTGAACATGCACGTCAGCGCATCGACAAGCATGGGACGCTCCACCTGCGGAAAATTGCCCTTCTCATCCAGCAGATCCGCCGCCGCGCCGAGTCCGGTCAGCGTGCCAAGCGTGTCGAGGAAGCTCATCAGGAACAAGGTGAGCAGCACCGGCAGGAAACTGAGCTTCATCACGCTCGTGATGTCCAGTTTGAAGGCGATCTGGCTCAAATCGTAATCGCCGGTGAATGGCAGCGCCGCGATGGCCTTCGGCGCATGACCAAAGCCGAGCGCTCCTCCGATCAACGCCGTCACCACGATGCCGATGAGCAACGCTCCGCGCGTTTTTCGAATCATGAGCACCGTCATCAGCACAAAGCCTCCAATCGCCAGCAGCACCTGCGGATCTCGCAGATTCCCAATCTTCACCGGAACCGCAGGAGCCACAAAGAGGCTGTGCGCGTCGGTTTGCAGCGCCTGTGCGGGCATTCCGGCCACGAAACTCGTCACGATGCCGGTTTCGTAGAGTCCGATGAAAGCCAGAAACAAACCGATGCCGACTGCAAAGCTGTGCTTGAGCCCCACCGGCACCGAATTGGCCAGCCAGCGGCGAATGCCTAGCAGTGTGATGATCAGAAACAGCACTCCGCTCACAAACACAGCTCCCAGCCGCTGCTCCCAGCCAATCCCGAGCGCTGCGAGGCCAAAGGCGATGAAGGCGTTCTCGCCCATGTAAGGTGCGACTGCGATGGGCCGGTTCGCGATCAGACCCATCAACACGCAACCCACTGCCGCCGTCAGAATCGTCGCCACGGTGCTCGGTCCCACCGGAATGCCCGCAAACGACAGAATCGCCGGATTCACCACCATGATGTAGGCCATCGTGATGAAGGTGGTCACCCCGCCAATAACCTCGGCGTGGATCGAAGATCCTCGTTCACGCAGCTTGAAAAAGGCTTCCATGATGCGGCAGAGAGGAGCGCGGACGCGTGAGACCGCAAATTCAAATCACATCCCCTGCCCTGTCGGCCTGTTTTGCCCGCAATTCCGCCTCACACATCACCGTTCCCAGCGCCGTCATGATCCGCATCACACTATTCCTCCTCTTCGCTCTGAGCCCTTCGCTCTTTGCGGCGAAGCCCAATGTTGTCCTCTTCCTCGTCGATGACATGGGTTGGATGGACTGTGGCGTTTACGGCTCGAAGTATTATGAGACGCCGCACATCGACCGCTTCGCGAAGCGTGCCATGCGGTTCTCAAACGCGTATGCGCAGCCACTGTGCTCGCCGACGCGGGCGAGCATCCTGAGCGGGCAGTACACCGCGCGGCACGGCATCACGACTGCGAGCGGGCATCAGCCGCCACAACCTGCAGGGCATGTGTTTTTGAAGGAATCGGCATCAGCGAATGCACCAATGCTGACGCCGGAGAGCAAAAACTACCTCGAACCTTCGCAGATCACACTGGCGGAGACGTTGAAAGGGGCGGGCTATCGCACGGCGCACATTGGGAAGTGGCACCTCGGCCTCACGCAGCCGCATTGGCCGGAGCAGCAGGGCTTCGAGGTCGCGTTTCATTGTCATCCTGATCCGGGGCCGCCGGGAGAGTACTTTTCGCCCTATGGAGTGACCGCGGAAGGCAACCCGACGGCGAAGGCACGAGTCGGCACGATCACCGACGGACCTGAAGGCGAATACATCGTGGACCGTCAGGCAGCGGAGGCGGTGAAGTTCATCGAAGCGAGCAAAGGCGGGCCGTTTTTCCTCAACCTCTGGTGCTATGGCGTGCATGGACCCTGGGGGCACAAGGTGGAATACACGAAGTACTTCGCGGCGAAGAAGGACCCCAGCGGCAGGCAGGGCAATCCGATCATGGCGTCCATGCTCAAGAGCGTGGACGAATGTTTCGGCCGCATTCTCAATGAACTCGACAAGCAGGGCATCGCTGAAAACACGATCATCATTTTCACCTCTGACAACGGTGGCAACGCCCACAGCAACGTGCCCGGTTCGGGCAAAACGGAGGCGGCGGAGAAGAACAAGAGCGAGTTCCTGGCCGACTGGCGCAAGTGGGCCGGGGATCAGCCACCGACACTGAACACACCTCTGCGCGACGGCAAGGGCACGCTCTACGAAGGTGGCACGCGTGTGCCGCTGATGTGGGCGTGGGCGGGCAAGATCCAGCCCGGCAGCTTGAGCGAGGCGATTGTGGGACCGATCGATGTGTATCCGACGGTGATCGACCTGCTCGGCATCGCCAAGCCTGAGAAACAGGTCTTTGACGGCGTGAGCTATGCGAAGGTGCTCAAGGGCGAGGGCGCGCCCAAACGCACCGCCTACTTCAACTACCATCCGCATGCGGGAGCGAACAAGGCCGGCGGTGTGTGGGTGCGCAGCGGCGACTTCAAACTGCTGCGCTGGTTTGGCAACCCGGGCACGCACGAACTCTACAACCTGCGCGAGGGCATCAGCGAGGCGAACGACCTCAGTGCGAAGATGCCCGACAAGGTGAAGGAGCTTGATGCGCTCATCGACGCTTTCCTCAGCGACACCGCTGCCACATATCCGCGCCCGAATCCGGCCTACAAGCCGGTGGCGGCCAAAATCAAACCGGCAAACACCGATCCGCTCGACAACTGGAAGGAACGCGGCTGCAAGGCAACGATCACCAATGGCATTCTGAGCATGAAAGCCACCGGCAAGCCCGGCAATGCGTTCCTCGGCCACGGCATGGCCAAATTGACCGGCCCGGCAACTGTGAAAATGCGGGTGCGCAGTCAAACAGGCGGCGCTGGCAGGATCGAGTCGCTCCCTAACGCCTCGGCTGACCCAAGCGTCGTACATTCAGCGCCGCTGGAGATCAAATCAGGCGACTGGCAGGAGTTGAAAGTCGAACTCATGAACAAAGGTCCGCTCGGCACGATGCGCGTGTATTTGCCGGATGCGGAGATCGATTTCATCGAAGTCGCGCCCGCGAATGGAAAAGCGCAACGCTGGGACTTTTGAGATCGTTGGTTCTCATCGCATGATCCGCCACACCGTTGCCTTTCGTCTCAAACACGCGCCCGGCTCCGCCGCCGAGCGTGATTTTCTTCAAGCCGCCTGCGAACTCGCGAAGATCGCAGGCGTGCAGAAGTTTGAGTGCCTGCGCCAGACGAGCGCCAAGGCTCCCTTCACCTTCGGACTCTCGATGGAGTTCGCGGACGCGGAGGCCTATGCCTTCTACAGCAATCATCCCGATCACACCGGCTTCGTGCAGCAGCGCTGGATTCCAGAAGTGGCCGAGTTCATGGAGATCGACTATGTGCCACACACGCCCTGAAGACGGGGTCACAACCACTGCGCGAGCGCCTGCCAAAGACCGCCCACACCAAGAGCGCCGAGCAGCCAGTAGAGCGCCTTCATGACGGGTTGTTCGGAGAACGGGACGAACGCACCGCGACTGAGGCTGTTGATCTCCTTGAGCAGCCTGGCAGCGGCGGAGTCATCGACCAGCACGGAATAGCGCTGGCGCACCTCGGCCACGGCCTTTCCACGCAGCATTTCAGCGGCTCCACGCACACGGGCGGCGCCGAGGATGACGAGCAGGACGACGAGGATGTAGATGACGATGACCGCCGAATGCCAGCTCCAGGCGTCGAAACGGTTCATGCGGGCCATGATGAGCAGCGCGAGGATGTAGAACGGGAAGAAGGTGAGCCGGCCGACGTCGCGCGTCCAGTCGGCGACCATCTCGAGGTCGATGAAGTCGCGCAGATTATCGGCATGCAGCCGGGATTTGCGGTGGGCACGCAGCATTTCCTGCGGCCAGTCGCTTTTGCCACGGCTGAACCATTGGATGAAGACACGGTTGAGCCAGAGCATGTCCACCACAAAAGCGGCGAGCCAGAGCAGGGCGGCGAGGGAGAGATTGTCGAGCCACCAGTCGATGCGGCGGGCATCAGCACCGCGCACGGGCGAGAGCGTGTCGCCAAGAAGATGCAGCAGGAGACATGCGCCTGAAAAAAGCAGCGTGGCAATGACGAGAGAGCGCGTGATGCGGGCGGTGATGGAGTTGCTGAGGCGGTATTCGGACCAAAGCTGCACCGGGTGAACAATGCTCTCGGCTCCCTGCCGCGTGGTGAGCACACTGCTCGTTTTCCAGAACAGGAACATGCTCTTCAGCCACTCGAGCGGCGAGCGGCGCTGTGGCGGCGCGTCATCACGGAGTTCTCCGCCAAAGTAACGGGCGCGCAACTGATGCGTGCTTTCCGAAAGCATCGCGCAGGCCTTGAGGATGAGATACAGCGTGAGCAAGACCGCCGTGAGGCGGAAGGCCTGGGCGGGCCAGGCGCTGATGCCAGCAGTGAACAGCAAGGGCTCTCCCCCTTTCCATTCAGGCCATTTCGCCCACCAGGACTCGATCCGCCAGAACACAAAGACCATGATGACGAAAATCATCACCGGTGATTTGGCGATCTTGGGCAGCGCGCGCCGCCATTCCGTTTTCACACGGTACTTGCCAAGGACGAGCCCGAGGCCAGGAAGCCAGCTCACAACCATCCAACCAAGCCAGGCGGTGAGCAGGATGCCGCCGATCCACCAGGCCTGGGCGGAGCGTTCATCCAATTCCCACCATGTGCGGGTCTCCGTCTGCGGGTGCAGTTTGATCTTTTCGGAGAAGAGCGAGAGGTCGTGCGGCTCGCTGCGCCCGATCTCAAACAGGCGCACGGCAGCGGTGCTGCGCAAGGGGGCGAATTCAGCCGGAGCCACCGCGCCCGTGGCGGCGAGCGTGGCGGCATACACGGAGGTCTGGTAGCTGTCACGGAACGGCAGCTTGCCCATTTGATAGGGGTTGGCCAGCGTGACGCCATAGGGCGAGCCGATGATGAGATTGCGCGTGGTGCGCAGCTCATCACGCTGCCAAAGCCAGGCGTCCAGGTTGTTGGTGAAGAACTGGGTGCGCGGCAGGCGTGGACGCAGAGCGCGCAGGATCCACAGCTTGTCATAAACATCCCCGCCGAGCACTCCCACGGCCACCAGGCCTGCCCCGCCACGGCGGGTGATGTTTTCATCGAGCTCCTCAAGCTGCGCCGCGAGACGCCGCAACGCGTCCGCCTGGTTCATTCCGATGGGAACTTCGTCGGGCGCGTATTTCGAATCTCCCTTGCCTGCCGGGGAGCCCTTGTCAGCCGAGGTCGAGGCTGTGTCACCGCTGAAGCGGCCGTCAAGGCCGCGTGGAAAGTTGATCCAGTGCCAGCGTGTGTTCTTCTGGTTGAATTTCTTCTTCACATTCTCACCGGTCATCGTCTCCATGAAAGTGAGCGGCAGTTCGCGGCCGTAGGAGGTGTCGTATTCGGAGATGATCGCCACATCGCCAAAGTGGGCGTCTCCGCCGGCGGTCCTGCGCGGAGTGAGACCGCGGCGTTCGAGTTCATTCACCAGCGCCTCCGCCACATGGTCGTCCGTGGTGAGGCTGCGCAGAAAGGTGGGGGTTGGCGGCGCCTGCCGCGGATCGAGAGCCTGCGCCATCAAATCATCCAGGCGCTTTTCAGCGGCCAGCACAGGATCGACCTGCCCGGTTATCTCAGGCACACCAGCGCCTGACAGACGCAGCAGAGCTTCCGCCGAGGCGGTGGCCCAAGGCGAGATCATGCGCAGCGGCCCTGGCCATTGATCCTCACGCCATTGGGGCTTTGCCGCCGCCTCCCCCACGAAAATGGCGAGGTTGTCTGTGGAATGCGGGCCCAGCAGGAGGATTTCGAGATTCTGCGCCTTCAACTCTTCTGTCTGCTCGGACCCTATGCGCCGTGGATGACCGTGCAGGAGACGATGCAGGGCCGTGCGAACGGTTGAAAGGGGCCGGCCGCCCAATGCATCGCCACGCAGCCACAGAATGCCAATCGAGTTGTATGCGGGATCATTCACGGCTGAGATGCGCGAGGACGCTTTGAACCATTCAAAGACCACATCCAGTGAGGATGTGGCTGCGGGTGCCGGCTGCGGCGGCGCGGGTGGCACCGCAGGAGCTGTGACTGCCGCATCCGCAATTGGGAGCACGGGCAGTTTGAGCTGCGGCAGCGGCCACGGAGACAGACGACAGCATTCCAGGCTTCCTCCATGCTCCGGCACATAGCCCGAAGATGCCAGACCCGCCGCCACCGCCGCGCGCGCACGGCTGCGGTGCTCGATCGAGGCCATGTCCGAGCCGGGACGCAGCAGCACAGGCAGGAGCAGCACGCGTGAATTCGCGGCAGGCCGTTTCTGCAAACGGTCGCGCAACTCCAAAAAGAAGCCCCATGGTGAATGCACCTGCACTTCACTGCCAGGATTGAAGCCCTCCTTTTCAGGCCTGACAAGTTTCGCACGGCTCAGCGCGCGAAGCGGATCCTCGCCCGGCGCGGCATCAAACTTGTGCGTGTCACCCGGCACCACCGAAGGCGTGGAGTGCTCCACCGGCCTACGAGGCACGAGAGGCTCGTAATTCAGCAGCACCGCGCCCGCCAGGGCGGTGATCACCGCCAGGGCGCCGGGCAGAGGGATCGAGGAGAGGATGGTTTTCTTCGCGTCGTCAGGCATGTGCGCGGCCGGGTTGAAGCCGCCAACGTGCTAGCGGGAACCAGATGAAAAGGCCAGCACAAAACATGCGGTCCTGCGTGACTCACTGAACGACAATGGCAAAAAAGCGCCGCGCCTGGTCGAGACCGGGCGCGGCGTCGTGGAATTCAGGAGTAGAATTAGCCGATGTGCTTGGAGACCAGCTTGGTCATCTCAAACATCGTCACCGTCTTCTTGCCACCAAACACAGCCTTCAATGCGTCATCGGCATTGATGTTGCGCTTGTTCTTGGCGTCCTGGAGACCGTTCTTCTTGATGTAGTCCCAGAGCTTCTTCGTGATCTGACCACGGGGAGCAGGTTTGGTACCGACGACGACTCCGAGAATCGCGTCAGGCTGCACCGGCTTCATCAGGGCTGGATTAGGCTTACGTTTGGCTGCGGGCTTCTTGGCAGCTTTTTTGGCTGCTGGTTTGGATTTGGTTGCTGCTTTCTTGGCCATAGTGTTGTTGGCGGCTGTTGCCGTAAGAGCAGGTTATGTGAGCGCCCTGCGGAGCGTCAACGCAAATTTCATCAATCTTTGCGGTTGTTTCCCTGCGCAGCACCGTTCCTGCCACCCGGATCAGGTGCCTGACCGATGGTGTTTTTTTACGCACACGCGAGCATGCGCATTGCGCTCAACAAGCCGGCTAACAGAGAGTCAATAGACCAATCCATCATTCTGCTGTCCGACTGGATTATGCAAAATCACAAACCGTGCTGATTGCAGTATGAAATCAACGTCAATGGAGCGTCTTGAACTCGGCTGTCATTTGATGAGTCACGCCATCGCCCCATCAGGCCGTCCCGTGATCTCGCAGGTAGTCATGGGTTCAAACCTGGATAAACAGGGCATCGCTAAACTTTCGTCTGGCTTTCCACCCACTGCACGGCGTAACGGACCAATGCCGCGCCATCGGTGATGCCGAGCTTCTCCTTGATGTGAGCCCGATGCGCCTCGACGGTGCGCGCGCTGATGCTGAGCTGCACGGCGATGTTCTTGGTGGCCACTCCTTTGCCGACAAGAGCGAGTATTTCCAGCTCGCGGTCAGTGAGCGAGTCCATGCCGGTGGCTTTGGAGCGTGATATGCCGGTGACCTGCTCCAGCATGCGGGCATTGAGAGTTTCGCTGACGTAAAGGCCGCCGGAGAGAACTTTATGGATGGCGGTGATGAGATGATCCGCAGCCTCCTCCTTCATCACATAGCCGCGCGCTCCGGCGCGAAGTGAACGCTCACCATAAAGTGATTCATCATGCATGGAGAGCACAAGGCACTGTGTGGCAGGATGCGCGGCGCGGATGTCTTTGACGAGTTCGAGACCGTTTTTGTCCGGGAGCGTCAAATCGATGATGGCGAGGTCGGGTTTGAGCTTGCCGACGACTTCAAGCCCCTCTCGCGCGCTGCCGGCATCGCCACAAACATCAAGTCCTTCCTCTGCGCGGACGAGCTGCGCAAGGCCATGACGCATGATGGGGTGGTCGTCGATGAGGACGACGCGTTTCACGGATTCTTTGCTGGTGCGGGAACGCTGCATATGACCTGGGTGCCGCCGCCGTTGCGCGGCGAGACTTGGATGGTGCCGCCCATCATTTGAGCGCGATGGTTCATGGTCAAGAGGCCCATCCCAGTTCCTTTGCCCGGCTTGTCCGGGATGCCGACGCCGTCATCGCGAACGGTGAGGACGATGTTGCCGCTTTGACGGGCAAGGTGAATATCGACGCGCCTGGCCTGACCATGCTTCACCGCGTTGGAAACCGCCTCCTGGGCGATGCGGAAGAGCTGCACGGAGGTCTTGTTGTCATTCACCTGCACCGGATTGTCATAGCGGAAGTCACACGCGATTTCGTTGGCGCGCGCGGTGTTGTCCGCGAGTTCTTCCAGCGCTGCCATGAGGCCGTTGACGTCGAGAACGACGGGCATCAGACCGCGCGAGGTCTCACGAGCGCGAGTGTTGGCCCTGCTGACGAGACGTACGATCTCCTCCAAACTCCGCGCCTCCGGGCTGCCGGACTTGTTGAGACTTTTCTGCGCCACCTTTGCCAGACATCCAATGGCGGCGAGCTGCTGGCACAAATCGTCATGAATGTCCTGGCCGATGCGCGCCTGCTCCTCCTCGCTGATGTGGAGGATCTTGTCTTCGAGCGCCTTCCGCTCCGTGAGATCGCGAATGATTCCGGTGAAGATGCGACGGCCGCTGGGAAGCACCGCCTCGCCGACCGAGAGGTCGATCGGGAATACGGAACCGTCTTTGCGCATTCCCACGACTTCACGACCGATGCCGATGATGCGCTTCACGCCGCTGCGGAGGTAGTTTCGCACATAACTGTCATGCCGGTCCCGATACGGCTGCGGCATCAGCATGCTGATGTTCCGCCCGATGATCTCATCCTGCTTGTAACCGAACAGCCTTTCAGTGGCGGAGTTGGCGGTTTCAATGATGCAATTCTCGTCGATCGTAATGATCGCATTCACCGCCGTCTCAACGATGGCCGCCGCGCGCTGCTCGCTAGCCTGCAACGCGGCCTGAAGCTCGGCGATGCTGGGTGTGGCAGGTGGCTTTTTTAGCATGTGTCAGCAGTTTAATCAGCCGCCGCAACAAAGCCGTCAGGCTTCACCGCAAGAATCGAGCAGGAGGCGTTTTGCACAATTTTCTCCGCCGTGGTCCCAATAAGCATCTCGCGCAGGCCGGTCCTGCCCCGCGTGCCCAGGACTACAAGACCGGCATGCACCTCGCTGACATGATCCAGGATAGCTTCGCGGATGTTGACGCGCTCAATGATCAAGGCGGCAACTTTGACATCACCAGCATCGCGTGTGAACGGCGCGAGGAAAGCGTTCAAATCCTTGCGCCAGTTCTCCACGGCCTCCGGATCGATGGTGGCGGGCAGAGACGGCACGAAGCCGCCGTAGTCCAGTGACATGGCGAGGGCGCTTTGATACACATGCAGGCAGTCGAGCGAGGCACCGTCCTGCTGCGCCACATGCAGGGCGCATTGCACCGCCTTGGCGGAGTTCTCGGAGAAATCGACGCAGGTGACGATTTTTTTAAACGGACCCTGGGCATCCTCACGCACGACGAGGACATCGACAGGCGCCTTGCGCACGCATTTGGCGGCAATGGCTCCAATACGGTGCGACTCGTTCTTCGACCCTTTGGCCCCCATGACGAGCAGGTCGGCGCTGTGGGCACGGCAGGCTTCGACCAGTTCGGCAAACGGATGGCCGATGCGCACCTCCGCGTTCACCGCCACGGCTCCTACCTCGGATTCAGCCACGAATTTCTTCAGCCGCTCCAGCCAGTCGGCCCGGATGGTGGCCTGGTCGGCGGAGAGCGCCTTTTTCAATTCATGCACGAGAAACTCATCCATGACATGCACGGCGGTGATGGCGGCACCGTCGAGAGAGGCACGACGCGCCGCTTCACGCAGGGCGTTGCGGCAGGACGGGGTGAAGTCGATGGCGGCGATGATGTGATGGAGCTTTTTCATGGTGATGGCTGGATTTGAATGATTTCACCATAGTCTCCCGCTTAAAGCAATGCCGCGCGGCAATTGTTCGCTTGTGAGCGGACATTGCCTCACAGGCCAGTCTCTTCCTGCGCCTGCTCGACAGCCGCCTCCAACGTCCACAGCGTTTTGTCGAAGGACTTCTGCCGCGCGCGGAACTGCGCTTCCTCGGTGGTGCCGTTAAGTGTTTCCATTTCCTTCAGGGCAAAGGTGTGGTGCTCTTCGAGCGCCTTGACGCGAGTTTTGAAATAATCGCGCCCGCCCTGTTCCTTGAGCACGTCGATATGCGCCTTCCAGCGCGTGAGGGCATCGCCTGCCTTTTTCAGGTACTCCTCGCGGTTGGTGGTGAGATGTTCCTTCGACTTTTGATACCACTCGCGGCCTTTGACCTCCGTCTGTTCCTTCACCTTGGAGAATTCGCCCCTCAGTTTCTCGGCGGCGCGACGGAGTTGTTCGTTGAGGCTGTCCTCTGCCTGAACGGAGGCGAGGCAAAGACCGATGCTTAGGCTGGCAAGAAGGAGCTTTTTCATGATGGCGAGTGATACGGCTGGATGCCGCGAACCATGCATTCTCTTTTCTCCGGCGAAAGAAATTCCAAGCCACACCGTCAACTTCACGCCCATGATCCGCAAGCCCGCCCTCTCCACCCTCGCCTTGGTTCTGCTGTCCGCCCTTTCGAGTGCCGAGCCCGCCACAAAACCTCTGTTCTGGCCTGCGCGGAACGGCCCCACGCTTGACGGCGTCGTCCCGCAGGCGGAGGTGGCACGCATTCCTCTCGAATGGGATGGCGAGTCCGGCAAAAACATCGCCTGGCGCGTCGAGCTCGAAGGTGAAGGCCACTCCACCCCGGTGATCGGCGGCGACCTGATCTGGTTCACCGCGGCCACCACAGACGGCAAACAGATGTATGTTTATGGCATCGACCGGCACAGCGGCAAGACCCTGCATCACAAGCTGATCTTTGAAAACGCAGCGCCGGAAGAACTCGGCAATCCGCTCAACAACTACGCAGCACCGTCGCCCGTGCTTGAAGAGGACGCATTGTATGTTCACTTCGGCACCTATGGCACCGCTCGCATCGACCCGGCCACAGGTGAGAAGGTCTGGGAGCGTCGCGACATCAACGCGCGGCACTATCGCGGCCCCGGCTCGTCCCCGATCATCCATGGCGACCTGCTCATCCTCACCTTTGATGGCATCGACCAGCAATACGTCACTGCGCTCGACAAAAAAACCGGCAAGAGCGTCTGGAAGACCTCCCGCACCACCGATTACGGCGATCTCGACAAGGAGGGCAAGCCCACACGCGACGGTGACATGCGCAAGGCCTACCACACGCCCGCCGTCTTCGAGATCGGAGGCAAAGAGGTGCTCGTCTCCGTGGGTTCACGGGCCGCGTTTGGCTACGAAGTCAAAACGGGCAAGGAACTCTGGACCATCCGCCACGGTGGTTTCAACGCCGCCATCCCGCCACTCCGCCTTGGCGATCTCCTCATCCTCAACACCGGCTCTGAGCGCGCCCACACACTTGGCGTCCGTATCGACGACAAGATGACCGGAGACATCACCGAAAGCCATGTCCTGTGGGACCGCGAAAAGCGCAATGCCAGCGAGTCCTCCCCCGTCCTCGTCAAAGGCATACTGTTCCAGACCACCCGAGGTGGCATCGTAAGCGCAGTCGATGCCAAAGCCGGCAAAGACCTTTGGGAAGACCGCATGGAAGGCCAGCACCTCCCTGGCCCCCTCGTTTTAGGGGACAAACTCCGCGTTTCCAATGACCGGGGTCAAACCTTCCTCGCCCGCGCCTCGGCGGAAAAATTTGAACTGGCAGGTAAAAACCAGCTTGCCGAGCCCATTTCCGCCTCACCTGCGGCGGCTGATGGAGCCCTCTTCATTCGCACCAAGAAAGCTCTCTACAAAATTGCCACCAAGTAGGCTTTCAGGCTTTTCTTGAAGCTGTTTTTTCTCGAATTACTGCAATTCGCCCATGCCATGTGCCTACAGGATTGAAATCGCTGGCTGTGCAAAACGATGTCAAGGAACGATTTCTTGCGCTGCACATGCGGCGTAGGAGAAAAATCCGTCGATTCTCACAAAACCGTCGCAAAGACGTTGGCTTTGTGCTAGTTTGAAGGTCTCTATGGCTACTACCACACCGACACGCAAGACACGTTTCTCCCGCCGAGTCCCTGACCATGTGACCGACGAGCTCGTCAACGTTCTCTCCAAGCCTGACACATATGAATTCAACACCCTTTTTGGCCTGGTGTATGACAATCTCAAGCTGAAGAACGCTGTCAGCGGTGGTGAGGAAATGCTCCGCCTGCGCTCCTACGAGAAACTTCAGAACCTCGTGAGCCGTGGCCTCTGCGCCAAGGTGGGCAAGACTTATCGTGGTCTTGAGGGTCTCCGTGCCGCGCACAATGCCGCTATCGCCGCCCGCAGCGCCGCCGTTGTGGCCCGCACCACGGCTGCCGCCGCTGCTCGTTAATCCCTGCTTCAATTTGGGCCGCCCTGCTTCCTAGCACGGCGGCCCTTTTGCTTTCAGGGTTTGACGCTGCCCGGCCTCTCGCTACCCATCTTGGATCATTCACCCCCATGTTTGAGAATTACATCCCTGTCCTGCTCCAGATCGTCATCGCCGGTGGTTTCGCAGTCGTGACCCTCGTCGCTTCCGCGCTCCTCGGCAAATCCGCCAAACGCAACGCGATCAAGGACTCCGCCTACGAGTGCGGGATGCTCCCCATCGGCGACAGCCAGCCGCGTTTCAGCGTGAAGTTCTACATCGTCGCGATGCTCTTCGTGCTCTTCGACATCGAGGTCGTCTTCCTCTATCCCTGGGCCATCATTTACAAGGACTACCTCGCCGCCTTCGGTCCTTCCATCCTCGCTGTCGCCACAGGTTTTGTTTCCATCCTGCTCGTGGCTTTCGTTTATGCCTGGAAGAAGGGTGTCCTCGACTGGAAGTCGTAGTCTTGCGTCTCCGCAGCCCGTTTTCGCCTCCATGATCGCCTACCTCAGCCTGTTTCAGCTCAAGCCCCAGGTCACAGAGGAAAAGCTGGAGCACATGATGTCCCAGACCCGCGTCATGCTGCTCCGCGTGCCCGAGGTGCTCACCGTCAAAACTGGCAAGCGTGTCAATCCTTCCGAGCCCTACCCGTGGTTCGTCTATCTTGAGGTCGAGAGCATGGACAAGCTCGCCATCTGCCAGGACGACCCGCATTACATCAAGTTCCGCGAGGAAGTCCTCAAGCCCAACATCTCCGAGCAGGAATCCACCGCCTTCGAGATGGAGCCGCGCAAGGACGTCAAATACTCGTAGCTTCCGAGTATTGTAGTCCCGGCTTCAGCCGGTTCTGGAAAGCCTCACTTCGTCCCAGACGAAAGATGCCCCGCCAGATCCCCCGCATACCCGGCCAGCTCCAAAAAAGCCCGGCCAGCGATCTGCCCGCGTGAGTCGATCACATCGCACGCGCCCTCCCAATACGGCAGCCGCGTGATGCCGCCGTCCTGCTCTTGATCCTCGGCCAGCGGCCGCAGTTCGAACGACTGGCCCTCAAACCGAATCCGCACGCGAATCGGATACTCCGCGCCACTGCGGGGGCTTTTCCACTTCTCGAGCACCTCCCAGACAAACGCATCGCCGCCTAGTTGCCGCACTTTGCCATCACGCTCCACCACCGCCAGCGTCGAAGCTGCATCCGCGCTGCCGTCCTTTCGTCGCATGCGATACACCATGATCTCACGGGCATCCTTGAGCTGCATTGCTACCCAGTCCCAGCCCACTTGGCCACCTTCAAGCTGGCTGCTGCTGAACTCGTGATCCATCCACGCCTCACCATTCACCGCATGCTCCTCCGGGCCCAACTTTACAATGCCGGTCGTCTTCAAACGTGGCCACGTCAGGTAATGACTCGCCGCTGAGTCCGTCGCGCCTTTGCGCGACACACCATCCATCCCGAACACCACCAGCGGCTTCACCGCCTCAAGCTCCAGCCGCAGCAAAACCTCGCCCTTCACCGTCGCCGCAATGTGCAGGTGCTGCGTCGCCTCATCCAGCTTCAGCGACCAGTTGCCGTTCCGCACCGCCAGCGTCGTCTCAGACGATGCCGCATCCCATCCCTCACGGTTCAAGCGTTCCTCATGCACAAAACGACCGGTCTTTGCATCCAGCAAAGCCGCATGCGCCAGATGCAAATGCAGCGTCTTCCCATCCTCACGCCGTGCTTGGCGGAAAAACGTCACCTGAAAGCCAAACCGCCGCCCACCCTTCGCATCAAGGTGCCCCGTCACATACCACCATTCCGTGCGAAACTCAGGATGGCTTCCGTGATCGCGTGGAAACACAAACACGCGTCCCTTTTGCGGGATCGCAAAACCATCCGCCGTCGCCTGCGCATGCAGCAGCGTCGTCATCGAGAGAAAAAGCAGCAACCAGTGTTTCATATCATTCCTCCGTGTGTTCTGCCGGCAGCATCGCCGCCCATCGTCCGACCAACGCGGCCACCAGCATGCCGACGACGATCACCGCAGCGCCCAGCACCGCCAGATGCCACCACACCGCGTGAAATTGCAGCGTCCAGCCGAAGCACTGCTTGTTGATACGATAAACGAGCAACCATCCGAGCCACAAACCCGCCGCGATGCCCGTAAACGCACCCGCACATGCCACGCCGAGCCCTTCCAGTGCCGCCGACTTCGCGATCTCCGCTCGCGTCATGCCCAGCGATCGCAACGTCGCCAAAATCGCTCGTCGCTCCAGCATCAGGCTCGCCAAAGCCAGTCCGAGACCCACCACCGCGACGATCACGCCGATCACCTCCAGCGCATGCGTCACCGCAAACGTCTGGCGAAAAATGCGCAGCGCCTCGCTCCGCAGATGCGCATTCGTGAACACACTCAAACCTGGCTGCTGGCGTTGCATTCGATCCCTCACCGTCTCTGCATCCGTTCCCGGCTTCAGCATGATCGCCACACGCCACGCCTCGTCCGTCTCAAACCAATCGCGAAACACCGCCGCAGGCAGCGTAAGCGATCCGCGTTCATTGCCATACTCCGCGTTCATCGCCGCCACGCGCACCTTGCGGCCAGCCAGCTCGATCACATCGCCCACCTTCGTCCCAAACCGCTCGCTCCAGCCCTCGCTCATGATCGCCGGAGTGATGCCGTCCTCCGTCTTCCACCATTCCTCACGCTTTGGTGCCTCAACCCATGCATACAGCCCATGCTTGTGCGCAAACACCGGATCAGTGCCGAGAACGAGCACCTCGCCGCCATGCCAAAGCAGCGTCTTGGCCTGCACAAACGCCAGCTCCGCCACTTCCGGCTCCTTCCCGAGTGCCGTGACCGTCTTCGGCGAGATGAAATGGGTCGATGACGCGCTCTGTGCTCCCGCGCTGCTCACATAAATGTCCGCCTTCATCGTGCGGTCGATCCAGCCGCGCATCGTGTGGTCAAAGCTCGCCACCATCACCGCCATGCCCGTCGTCATCGCCACCGCGCTCGCCAAAGCGGCCACCGCAAAGCGATGCCGCACCGTCGGTCGCCGTAATTGCGAAAGAGCCACGCGCCACACTGCCGAACTCACATCTCGCTTGGCCAAAAAGCGCAACATCGCCCCCGCCGCCAATCCCGCGCCTACCAGCCACAGCAGCGCCGCGGTATAACCCGCCAAAGGCAGCCGCGTGCCGCTCGCAAATCGCAGCACTGGCAGCTCTGCCAGCACAACCGCCACCAGCATCATCGCCCAGCCGATCCACTCCACGCGCCAGACTGTGCCACCTTCAAACGGCGTCGCATGTCGTCCCAGCATATGCGCTGGCGGTGTGCGCGCCGCCATCCGTGCCGGCCACCATGCGGCGATGAGACTCGCCATGATCGAAATCGACAACGCCAGCAGCGCCTCACGCATGCTCAAGGCCGCCTGCTGCTCGCTCGTCGCACCATACAGCGCGTTCATCGTCTTCGTCACACCACCCACGGCACCTTGCGCACCCAGCCAGCCCAGCAACACGCCCAAAGCACCGCCACAGAGTCCCAACAGCCCCGCTTCGATCAAAAACGCCATTAGAATCGCCCGATCCGTCACGCCAAGCGATTTCAAAATGCCAATCTCCTCCCGCCGCCGCAGCACCACACCATCCAGCGCCTGAAAAATAAGATAACCGCCCACTAGCAGCGCCAGCAGCGAGAGAATCGTCAGATTCAGCCGAAACGCCTGCGTCATCGTGCCTGCGAGTTGCCGACGATTGGCACCGCCCGTCACCTGCCAGAGCGATTTCAGCAATTCACCCGCTTCCTCACGCAAATTCGGAAACAAGGCACTGTCCTGCGCCAAAACCTCCACGCGATCCACCTTGTCGCCACGCAGCAAAATCAACTGTGCCTCCGGCAAATCCATCAGCAGCAGATGTGCGGGCAAACTCGGCACTCCCGGTGCCTCCGGCACCACACCCGCCACTTTCAGTGCGATCACGCGATCATCCACGATCAGCCGCAGATCCTCACCTGTCTTCGCACCCAGCTTCGGACTCACATAAACGCCCGAGCGCACCGCCTGCATGTTCGCGCCGAGTCCCGCCGGTGCCTCGCCCCGCAGATTGAGCAGCGCCACAAAATCCACGCCCAGCAGCCGCCACGTCGCCCGCGATCCGATCTCACCATTTCCCGCATCAGACGCCGGGGTCACCGTCTCCTCCACTACCGGCAGCAAACTCACCGGCCGATGCCCCAGCGCCTCGCGCATCTCACGCACATCATCTTCGCGCAAAGCACCGCTCACCGCCTGCACCGTCCAATCCGGCTGCCGCGTGATGCCATCCGTAAACGTCTCAAAACCTGACAACGCCGCATTGCTCGCCAGCCGCACCGCCAGATACACGCTCGATCCCAGCGCCAGGATCAGCATCAGCGCGATCTGTTGCCGCAAAGCCAGCCGCCAGTGCCGCAGCGCACAACGCCGCAAGATGAGAAGCACCGTACTCATGCGCCTTCGACGATTTGACCGTCCTGCATGCGGAGCACGCGCTCGCAATGCTTCACCGCATCAGGGCTGTGTGTCACCAGCAGCAGCGCTGCCTTGGTTTCACTCACAATCTGCGCCAACAAATCCAGCACCTGCGCTCCCGTGGCCGAATCGAGGCTTCCTGTCGGTTCATCCGCCAAAATCAACGTCGGTCGATGCACCACCGCCCGCGCGATTGCCACGCGCTGCATCTCCCCGCCCGAAAGCTGACCCGGCAGCGCCGCCGCTCGATGAGAAATGCCTACACGCTCCAGCAGCGCCTGCACGCGTTTCTCGCGTTCAGTTGCTGCCACACCAAGCAGTTGCAGCGGCAGTTCGATGTTCTCTGCCGCGCTCAGCGTCGGCAGCAGATGATAAAACTGAAACACCGTGCCGATGTGCCTGCGCCGCAGCTGCGCCAGCCCGTCCGCGCTCAAATCGGCAAGTGCCTGGCCTGCAATCGTCACGCTGCCACTATCCGCACGATCCACGCCACCGACACAG
>CAMCWM010000016.1 GCA_945882215.1 Akkermansia muciniphila
CCCATGCCACATCGAGCCATTTGCCATCGGCGAACAACTGCCGGGCCATGCGATCACACAGCGTGTCGGCAAACGGCCGCCAGAACGTCTCCTGCGGAAACTCATACACCGCGTTCATCAGCGCAGTGAGCGCCGCCTTGAAATCCTGCGTCTCCTCGATGCCGCGCATCTCACGCACGATCTCCAACCGCGCTTCCTCAAGCTGCTCCTCACGCGTGAAGGCCGGCCTCAGCTCACGCAACGACGAGGTGCTGACAAACTGCTCCTTCGCAGGCAGCAGCTCGGTCAGCTCAATCGTGTCATCCGCATCCGTGATGCGCCACTTGCCGGCCTCGTCACGCTGCACCGAGCAGGAGAGCACGCCTTTGCCGCGCGCAATGCGCTCTCCACGCTGCACCTCGAACTGGAATGGCTGGGTAATCTGGATGCGGTCAAAGTTCTCCACCTCCGCCTTCGCTCCTGCGGCCACACTGATGCGCCGCAGCGGCCAGCGCACACGCATCTGCTCCTCCAGCCGCAGCACCGCGTCCATCGGCGCATGATCGAGCATGAAAAACTTCCCCTGCCCTGCGGCCACATGATCCAGCAGCGTCGCCACGGAAACTTCGTTCCATGAGCGGATGAAGGCCACCGCACGATCCATCGCCGATTGTCTGGCGGAGAGCTTGGCCTCGGCACGCGAATCTCCAAGCACCTTCGCCTTTTCATAAGCCACCAGCGCCAGCTTGATGTCCGGGACTGTGCCATTGCCGTGCTCATGCCGTTCGCCCAGCGGCATCCAGGCCGATGCCTCGCCGAGTTTCGCCGCCAGTTGAAGCTGCTTGAAGGCGCTTTCCGCATAACGCGCCGGATTGTCCGCATCATCAATCACACCCACGAAGTCGCTCAAAGCCTCACGACTGCCTCCTTCCACGGCCTGTTGCAGCAGAAACACCACTTCCTCGCCAAACTCACCGGAAGCTCGCAACGCGATGGCAAGCTGATGCATCGCCCCCACATGACCTTCCTCGGCGAGCGGCATCAGCAGATTCGCCGCCAGCATCGGCGCACCCGCACGCAGCAGATCCTCGCAGGCACGGATCGTTGCTTCCGGCGAGAGATTGGAAGGCACGGGCGTCGCCGGTGCCACAGGCCTCTCTTCAACGACTGGCGGCACGAATGCCTGATCCAGATGCTGCTGCCAGTAGATGATCGCCGCGATCATCACGCCGCAGACCAGCAGGCCCGTCAGCAGCAATGGCGACGACTCTTCCTCGTCCTGCCTGGGTTCTGCCGCGGCGGGCGCTTCCAGTTTTTGCTTGGCCTCCACCACCGCCGCAGGCTCAGGTGGCGTTTGCACAATCACCTCCGCCACCCGTCCTCCCCCGCGCGGCTTCAAGGAGGTCGGTTGCAGCAGGTAATCGCGACGAGTGGCACGCGCACCGGCGGCAGAATCATTCGTTTCGCCTCCGGTGGCAGCTTCCGTCACCTCTGCGGCCTGCGACGGCTTTTCATCCTCTTCGGAGACGAGATCCACCTCGATGACCTCATCAGCGATGCCGAACTCGAACGGCACGTCCACTTCCAGCTCTCCCGCCGTCACGCCATTCACCGTGAAATGCGCCACCGCGACTGCGGCGATGATCTGAAAGGTTTTTTCTCCCGTCCGATACAGCACACAGTGCTTCGGCAGGATGTCCGTGCCATCGAGCGCGATCTCACACTCGGCGCGCTGCCAAGGTCGAGCGATGAGAGCAGCGGACAAGAAATCCGGTGCTCGCCATCTGGAGTGCGCAGTGTCAGAACCGTCAACGACATCGGCGCGGAGTATGATGATCAACGCGAGGGCGTCGAGCAGGCATTCCGTCAAAGAATCTCGGACTTCCTGACTTTCCAGCGTCCGCCAAAGTGACCGTCTCACTCCGTGAGACGAGCTGTGCGCACCGCAGGCATCCCTGACTACCGAAATTCGAGATCGTTCTGCGGATGAAACCGCTGTGCTCATCACGCGGAGCGTGATGGCTACTTTCCAGCGCCCAGTTCCTTGTAGTAGCGCTTCACGAGATCGCGGAACTCGGCGGGAACGGGATCGCGGTCAACGGGGGCGAGATTTTTGCCCGCGTCCTTCTTCGAGAGTTCTTCCGCCACACGATCACGCAGCTCGATGAGCGGCTGCGTGATGCGCGTGTTCAAAACCGCGACCTGCGGGGCTTCGTTGCTCCGCTTGAGGTTGATGCGCAGTTCACGCGCACGGTCGAGCACCTTCGCGGCTTCGTTGCGGAGTTCGGGGTTGTTAAGAAGCTCCTCCACATTGCGCAGGCGGTCGCTCCAGCGGTCGTAGCCGTCGCCGGTGAAGACATTGGTGTCAGACTGCTCTTTGGAATCGTCGAAGAACAACGCCTCAGGAACGGCTCCGCCGTTGATCTGCGGCCGAGAGCGGTCGTTGTCAGAATCACGATCACTGGTAGGGCCGCCAGCGATCTGGTTGTTGTCGTTGCGATTGTTGTTGGAGCGCTGGCGGATGTCGCCGCGTTGATTCGGGTTGTTGGCATCGGCGGTTTGCGGCTGTCCCTCACCGCGACCTTGGCCTGCTTGCTGGCCTTTGCCTTGCCCTTCGCCAGGTTGTTTGCCTTCACCGGGCTTTTGGCCGTTGGGGGAATTGGCATCGGCTTGTTGGCCCTGTCCTTGTCCTTCACCGGGTTTTTGGCCTTGCTGGCCTTCGCCGGGTTGCTGACCACCATCGGCCATCTTGGGATCTTGGCCTTCGCCTTGGCCCTGACCTTTCTCTCCGGGCTTTTGGCCGTCTTTGGCTTCGCCTTGGCCCTTCTCACCGGGCTGCTGACCTTCTTTGCCTTCGCCTGGTTTTTGACCGTTTTGCGCAGTCTTGGGATCTTGGGGCTGGCCTTGACCTTGTTCGCCAGGTTTCTGGCCCTCTCCTTCACCGGGCTTTTGGCCAGCTTCTGCCATCTTGGGATCTTGCGGTTCGCCTTGGCCTTTGCCGGGTTCTTTTCCCTCTTCGCCTTTCTGGCCGGGTTGCTGGCCTTTTTCGGCAGTCTTGGCGTCTTGAGTTTCACCTTCGCCTTTTTCGCCGGGCTTTTGGCCTTTGGCGTCGGACTTGTCAGACTTCGCAGAGGCTTGCTGGGCACCTTCTTGACTCTTTTCTTGACCTTTCTGCCCACCCTCCTGCTCCTGCGCTTCCTTGATCAGTTTATCGAGTTCGTTCTTCGCGACGCGCAACGCCTCGCTTTCGCTGCCTAGAACACTCTCAGCAGCCTTCTCGACGCCCTTTTGCAGTTCCTCGACCGCGTTGGCGGCTTTGCGTTCGGCGTCTTTGGCTTCGGCGGCGCTGCCGTAGCGGAGTTGGTCACGGGTTTCTTGGAGATTTTCTTCCAGGCCGCTGGTCTGGGCTTTGCGGACGGCGTCGTAGAGGTTCTTGTGCAGGAGCGGCTCGCTCTGCTCGGACTGCTCGCTGAGCTGGCGCATGTTGTTGAGGAGTTTTTCGACGTTCTCCTGCTGCTCGGTGACTTGACGGGCCTGCGCCTGGTTTTGCAGGCTTTGAGCGATGTCGCTTTCGGCGGGCTTCTGATTTTCGAGGGCTTCGCTGATCTTCTTCTGCGCTTCAGCGGCCTGTTGAGCCTGCTGGCGGAGCTGCTTCATTTCATCGGCGAATTTCTTGCTGGTCTTCTGGCGGAAGTCTTCCTGCATCTTCTCCAACTCGCGTTGCGCGCGCGTGGCGGAGTTGGCGGCGTCGGTGAGTTGCTGCTCTTTGAGTTTTTCGGCGGCTTCGTTGACCTGCTCGCGGGTCTTTTCGAGCTGCTCCTTGGCCTCGGCCATGTTTTGAGCGTTCTCGGGTTTGTCCATGCGCTCCTTGAGATCGTCGAGATCACGGAGGAGATGTTCCTGCTCGGCCTGGAGGCGTTTGAGCTGGTTTTCGAGCTCTTGTTTTTCTTCTTCGGTCTTGGCCTTGGCAAGCTGATTTTGCAGTTCCTTCATTTTCTCGGCCAGCGCCTCCTGGCGGCGAGCGAGTTCTTTGAGACGGTTCAAAACCTGTAGGTTCTCCTGCTGCTCGGCGGTCTGCTCCTCCGTGGCGGCTTTCTCTTCTTCGTAACGCTGATCCTGCTGCTTCAGCTCCAGATCCATGATCTGGTTCTTGTTGGCCTGCTGCGCTTCACCGGGCTGCGGCGGGCTGTTCTGGCGCATGACCTGATGCTCGCGGCTCTGCGCGCGGTGCAACCATTCAAGTGCGGTCTGCTCAAAGGTGAGGGCTTGATTGAGCGGTGAGCGTTTCTTTTCGGCAGAGGCCTGCTGGAGCGGCGGTTGGGCGTCCTTGAGGGCTTTCCAGGCTTCGGTGAGGGCTTGTTTGATCTCGGCGTCCTCGGCTTCTTCCATGCCTTCTTTGACCTGCTCAAGCGCAATGCCGACGGACTCATGCACGACGTCGATGTCAGGCGTGGCGGCTTCGATGACGCGACCAGCGTTGGTGTCGCGAATGATCTTCCAGGTGGCGTTGACGATCTGCTTCACGAGATCGACGAGCTTGTCGCTTTTGGGCTTCGGCTTACCGGGTTCGCTAGGTGGAGCCTCCATCTCGCGGAAGATGTCTTCAAAGTGGCGCACGTCGGCAAAGAACATGTCGCTCATGCTGCGGCGCACCTCGCCCTTGGGGCCGGTGTCCTCGGCCCACAGGTAATAGCTCACCAACTGGCGCGGCTGCGCGTTTTCTTTTTCGAGCGTGAGATCGGCGCGCACGTCCTGCTTCTTCTGCGGCGCGGTGACAGGATGCTTGAACAGGATTTCTTTGCTGTTGCCGTTGATGCTGAAAACCGCGCCGGATTTGGTGACGCCGAGGTCGTCGGAGATTTTGGCTTCAACCGGAAGCTCCTGGAGGCTGGAGACTTGCAGGTCGCGCTTCGGGAATACGACCTCGATCTTCGCGAGTTGATTGGATTGAACGGTGACGGTGAACCATGGTGGGTTCTTGTTCGCGCGCTCGGCCTCGTCCACGAGATGGAGGCGGTATTTCTGTGTCTTCTCGGCTGGCATCGTGGCTTCGAGCAATGTGGGATCGGTGGCGCTGGGTTTGAACTCGATGACGGTCTTGTCCTCGCCAAACAGCTCGGCGGCGGTGAGATGCGGGGAGAAGGGATCGGTCTTGGTGAGCGGTTTGTTGACCTTGATCTTCCAGGCGATCTTCGAGCCTTCGAGCGCGGTGACCTTCTGCGTGTTCTTGGTCTCTTTGGCCGGAAGCTTGGTGTATTCGGGCGGCGTGACGATCACGTCGCTGCGCACGAGCGCGGGAAAGTCGAAGACGGTGATGGTGTGCTGCTGTGATTTTTCGTTGGCGAACTCGACGTGGTATTTCGTGTCGCGCTCCACCTTCGCGATGAGGCCGCCGAAGACCTGCTCATCGACGGTGAGACGCATGGGCAGGCGGTCGCGGATTTTGCCATTGGCCTCGCTGACGATGAGCATGGCGTCGGCGGGCACAGGACCGTCGAAACGGGCTTCGATGATGAGACGGGAGTTGCGCTCGACCTCGGCGTCGCCGGGAGTGAGGATGGCTTTGAACTCGGTGGCCTTGGGCGCGGCTTCGGATTTCTGACTCGCGACTTTTGACTTCTGATCAGGGGTGTTGAGGCGCAGGGCGATGTCAGTGGCAAGGAACGCGACAACAGCGACCCAAGCTGCTGCGAGAGCGCGGGTGTAGGGCTTGTTGGCGACGGTGATGGGCCAGTTCTGCGTGGCGGCACGAGCGAGAGCGTGATCAATGAGGCGCTCGTGGAGGAACCCGGCGGGTTCGTCGGCGTCCGGCTCATGCTCGATGGCCGTGAGGAGCAGCGAGTCGAGCGAGGGATGCTTTTGCTCGATGACACGGGCGATTTCGCGGTCGCTCCAGATGTTGCGTCGTCCTTTGAGCCAGGCCACGAGCGCGAGCGCGATGAGGCCGAGCATGGACCAGCGATCGAGGCGCTTCGGGATGGTGTGACCATTCAGCGTGGCCAGCAGGAAGGCTCCGCGCACGAGAATGCCGAGCGCGAAGACAACGGCGAGATGGCGGAGGAGTCGCGCGCGACGCAGAGCCTCGCGAACTTCGGCAATGCGGGCGTCGAGGATGGTGCGTGCGATCATGGTGGTGATTTGGTTTTTATGCTCGCGGAACGAGGAGGCTTTTAAGTGGAAGTCGTGGCAACTAACTTGGCAGCACCGGCTTGGTTGCGGATGGCGGCCACAGATGACTGACGGCGAAACCATGCCATGCGCTCTGTGATGCTCATGCCTGCGGTGGCAGCGGCGACAGCTTCTTTCCAACGGCGGCTTTCTGCCACAGCGTCAAAACCGCGTGGGGGTTCAGTCTTGCTGGGATTGGTCTGCATAGATGATCTCCTTTGGGCTGATGATACGGACAGGCGGCCAGCCGTGCAAGATGTTCACGGCGTTGAATCCGTCCTCACGTCGCACATTGACGAGGTGCTTGAAATTCCAACTGACGATGAGCCGCACGCCATGAACGGTGGCCATGGCGACATGCAAGGCGTCATCTGCGAACTTGGGCGGCACGACAGCGGCAGTCATGTAAGCCTCGGCGAGTTCTTCGATCTCGGTGCTGGTGTCGAGGATGTTGGCAGCACCGAATGTCTCGGCAAAAAGCTGGCGGACATTTTCCGGCGCGTTCTGTATCTCGGCTTCAGCCACGATGGAGGTGACGAGCTGCCACTGTCCGGCCCTGGCCTGCTGCCAAAGCAAGCGGGTGTCGTTCATCCATTCGGAATCGTGATAACCACCGATGACAGAGGTGTCGATGTAGAGCTTTCGCGACATTTCGATGGAGCATGAAAACAGGCCAAGCTAGGCAGGAACTGGAGCGCTGTGTCTGGAACGTCCAGCAATAGCTGTTTCGAGCAAAAGGACGGCCAAAAGAGTGACCAAGAACCACCACCAGAGATTTTGGCGTTGTTCGGTGTCGGTGGCGGTGAGGCGCTGGTCGGTGGTTTCGCTGGCGGCGACGGCTTCGGAGGCACTGGCGAGCTTGATTCCGTATTCGGCGAGTTTTGTGGGTTCCAAAGGCAGGACGCGGCCTTCGTCGGGCGGGAGATTCACGGCCACGACCTGAGTGTGAGCGGCGCTTTGGACCTTGTGGAGACCGATCTGGCTGGTGGTGAAGGTTTCGCCGGCTTTAAGGCTGTGCGTCTTGTTTTCGGGATCGGTGATGGTGTGAGCCTGCGCGGCATCGAGCGGCAACGAATCGCCGACGAGCAACGTGGCGGCGGGATCGTGGCTGAAACCGGCGGCCGCGAGCCAGCCGTAAAGGAGCGGAACGAATTTCGTGCTGAGGGCGAACTGGCTGTCGCCAGGATGCCAGCCGGAGGCGAGGACGATGAGCGTGCCTTTGCCGATGCGGGCGGCGAGAATCGCGGGATGGCCGTTGTCGAAGGTGGCGAGAGTTTCGAGCGATGGATTGGCCGTTTTGATCTCGATGTGGCGATGCTTCCAAAAGCGGAGCTTGGTGAAGTCGCGCAGTTTGGGATCGGCGAAGGGTTTCAGCAAAGGGTGCTCGGTTTTGACTTCGGCGAGCATGCGATACTCGTCGCTGAGGTCGGCGGTCACATTGAGGTCGAGACCGGTGAGGGTTTTGAGTAGTGTGGCGTCGGAAGGCACGGTGACGAGAAACCCGCCGCGCTCGATGTAGTCGCGCAGGCCGTCGGCGGGGGCGTTGCCGACGATGAAAAGGATGTCGGCGGGCTGGGCGGGGAGTTTTTCGTCGGCTGTGAGCACCGGGGCGAGCGTGGCGGTGGGCTGGAGGGCGCGGGCGAGGTAGTAGAGCGGCGCGGAGGCCTCGTCGCGGGTGGCGTCTTTGCCAAGGAAGTGGATGCGCACGGTACGCGGCTGCGGCGGGGCGATGAAGATGCGGTTGTCGAAGTTGTGCGTGTCGCCGGTGAGGGTGAGCGTGGTGGCGTTCGTCGAGTTCGTCGAGTTCGGTGGGGCGGTGAGGATGCGTGAGGCTCCGGGCGGGATCTGCGCGGTGATGGCATCGGATTTCGGCGCGTCTTGCCAGGCGAGGGTGAAATCGCGGAGAGCGGAGTCGCGGGTGTTGGAGAGACGAATGCGGACGAGGGCGTCCGCGCTCCTGTCGTCTTCGCGAGCGGCGAGGGCGATGCTAAGGTTATCGTTGGCGGCAGGATCGAGGCGATGAACGCTGAGGGTGAGTTCGGCGGGCCAGGCGATGGTGCGAAGGGCGTCGAGCTTGGTGCCTTCTTGAAGGTCGGAGATGAGATGGATGCGCTTTTTGAGCGAGGTCGTGCTGGAATCAAAACTCGGCACGGCGGCGATGAGAGCGCGGTCGAGTTGCGTGGCGTTCCAAGTGGGCGTGAGGGCAGCGAGACGCGTTTGGATGGCCGTGAGTCGGTTCGCGGGTGTGTTGCGATCTTCCTCGAAGCTCCACACGGTCGTGAGTTCGCGGTCGAAAACGGCGAGCGCGATGCGGTCCGTGAGTTTGGCGGCTTTGAGCTGCTTTTCGGCTTCGGCAATGGCTTGCTTCCATAAGTCAGCGCGGCGCATGGAGGCGCTGCGGTCGAGCAGGATGAGCGTGGCGCTGTTGGGCGATACGCTAGCGGTGGATTCGCTTTGAATGAAGGGCCGTGAGAACATCAGCGCGAGCAGGATGAGCGCGAGGCAGCGCAGCAGCAGCAGGAGCCAGTTTTCGAGGCGGCGCTTGCTGACGGGCACAGGCGTCTGCGCGTCGAGGAAAAGCAGCGAGCTGAACTCCACGCGATCCTGCGGCGGACGACGACGCAGATGCAAAAGGATCGGCGCAATGATCGCGGCGGCACCAGCGAGATAGAGTGGGAAGAGCCAGTTCATGCGGCAGCGCGTGGGGCGGAGGATTTGGAGGCCTTCTTTCGCTGACGGGCGCTGAGGAAGTCGAAGAGCACTTCTTCCAAGGGCTGGTCCGTGGGGCAGAAGTGGTATTCGACGTTGTGGCGGTCGGTGGCGGCTTGGATCGTGTCGCGATGGATTTGAAGACGCTTGAGGTAAGTCTCGCGGGCGATTTGAGGGTCGATGAAGCGCTCGGTGCCAGTCTCAGCATCGCGGAAGTGGGCGGATTTTTCGAAGGTGAAGTCGATCTCGGCGCGGTCCATAAGATGGAAGATCACGAGGTCGTGGCCCATCGCTCCGAGGAGGGCGAGTTGCTTCTCCAAGTGCTCGATAGGCGCGAAGAGGTCGGTGATGAGGCAGATCATGCCGCGCTTGCGCAGCAGATCGGCCAACTGGCCCACGGAAAGATCGAGCGAGGTGCCTGCGGCCTTCGCGGGGCGCTCCAGCTCGGTGATGATGCGGCGAAGATGACCGGGACGGTTGCGCGGCGGCAGATGCTCCTCGATGCCGTCGGCAAAGGTGGTCAGTCCGGCGGCGTCTCCCTGCTTCATGAGGAAGGATGCGAGCGTGGCGGCCAGCGTGGCCGCGTAATCGGCCTTGGTATAACTCTGCGAGCCGTACTTCATCGACTTGCTGTGATCGATGACGAGTTGGCAGCGCAAGTTCGTCTCATCCTCGAATTTCTTGATGTAAGTGCGATCACTGCGAGCCAGCACTTTCCAGTCGATGTAGCGTGGATCGTCTCCTTGGACGTAGGCTCGGTATTCGGAGAACTCGACCGAGAAGCCGTGATACGGGCTGCGGTGCATGCCCTTCCACAAGCCCTCGACGACGACCTTCGCACGAAGTTCGAGCGATTTGATGCGCATGAGCGCCGCGGGATCGAGGAAGGTGGTGGCGGCACTCATTGATGACAAAAAGAGGGGAGCTAGATCAAAATTACTTCATTATTTGATGGTTATTTCTTACCCCAGTATTTTGCGCCCAGGTAGGCGCAGCCAACGGCAACAAGAGCCACACCTCCTGTAGCAACTACCAAGCCACCCAACATTGTGCCACCGCCAATGGCTGCTAGACCCGATGTAATACCTGCTCCTGACAATCCTGCTGTGGTGCCAGTAGCGGAAACGGCAGCAATTGTTCCCGCAATGCCTGCGCTCGCACCAACTCCGGCACCCACTGCCATGCCGACTGTATTCTTGGAGTCATCGTTCTCGTTCATAGTGAGTATTTATGTTTCGGTAAATCTACCAACTTCTAAACTCCGGCGCTGCCGATCATTGTGATTATCTGGACGGTGCAGTTCCGATCCTTCTTTTTGGACCTCTTCTGACCGTTATAAACGCGAATTGCCATGACCAGCTCTTCATAGCTTAATTCGCGATAAGCGAGCACCTCGTAGGTCACCTTGTTCTCCTCGTCTCGGATCGCATTCTTAACTGGTGGAAGTTGCATATCGAATTTCTCAACTCGGATTTTACTCGAAGGTTAGCCAACTCATTCAGACTTTCACCGTCTCCAGCAGCTTCGCGATCACCTTCTCCACCGTCACGCCTTCGGCTTCGGCTTTGTAGTTCACGAGGATGCGGTGGCGGAGCACAGGCAATGCCATGGCGCGGATGTCGTCGGCGGTGACGTGGGTGCGGTTGTGGAGGAGGCAGCGGGTTTTGGCACCGAGGACGAGGTTTTGGCTGGCGCGGGTGCCGGCGCCCCAACTGATCCATTGGTTGACGAAGTCGGGCACGCCGTCGCGGCCGGGACGGGAGGCGGCGGAGATGCGGACGGCGTAGCGGGCGACGTCTTCGGCGATGGGGACTTTGCGAACGACCTGCTGGAAGGCGAGGAGTTGCTCGCCGGTGAAGAGGTGCTGCACGGGCTCGCCTTTGCCGCTGGTGGTGCGGGTGACGACGGTGACTTCATCGTCTTCGCTGAGGTAGTCGATGACGATGTTGAGCATGAAGCGGTCGAGCTGGGCCTCGGGGAGCGGGTAGGTGCCCTCCTGTTCGATGGGGTTCTGCGTGGCGAGCACGAAGAAGGGCTCGGGCAGGTGCATCGTTTTGCCATTCACGGTGACTTGATGCTCCTGCATGGCTTCAAGCAGCGCGGCCTGAGTTTTGGGCGGCGTGCGGTTGATTTCGTCGGCGAGGATCATGTTCGCGAAGACGGGGCCGCGACTGAAGACGAGTTTGCGGCCTTCGGGGCTGTCTTCGAGGATTTCGGTGCCAGTGATGTCGGAGGGCATCAAGTCGGGCGTGAATTGGATGCGCTGGAAGCTCAGATGACAGACATCGGCGACGGTTTTGATGAGCAGTGTCTTCGCGAGGCCCGGCGCGCCGGTGATGAGACAGTGGCCGCCGCTGAGCAGGGCGATGAGCATTTCATCAATGACATGCAACTGGCCGACGATGACCTTTCCGACCTCCGTGAAGAGCCGCTGACGTGCGGTGGCGAGCAATTCGACGATCTGGCGTTCGGTGAGAGGGGTGGAAGACGGCGGAAGGTCGGGAGAGGCGCTCATGAGGTGTGTGGTTGTACCAAACAACGGCGAGGGTGCCAAGTTTTCATCCCAAACAGAATGAGCGAAGAACGGGCTGAAGCCCGAACTACGAACTCAGAACTACTTTGACCAAGCGGGCTCAGGCTCCCAAGTTTTCTCGCCGTGGCCGACTCCGATGAGCTCAGCTTCTTCCTCTTCTTCGGTTTGTTCGAGAAGCGGGGCGAAACGCTCGGAGCGGAAGCCCAGCTCCTGCTTCACGCTGGAATGCGGATCGTCGGGATTGTGCAGTTCTTTGAGCAGGAGAAGGAGATCAAACTCGGCATCGGCCAGCTTGATTTCTGCATCGTCGGTGACGGTGAACTTCGGATTCGAGCGTCCGGCACGAAGAGCACGCACGGTGTAGATTTGATCCTTCTTGGGCAGGGATTTGTAGAGGTCGAAGACCCAGGGATCGAATTGATCGTCGATGCAGACGACTTGCTGACCGGTTTTGAACATGAATGGAAAGTTTACGGAGTGACGAAGTGAATGCCGTGCTCGGCGCTGATTTCAATAATGCGCGCCATGTCAGGCGCACCCGGTTTGGCGAATTCATCGGCGCAACGCGCAAAGAAGGTCTCAAAGCCGGAGGGCACGGTGATGATGAGCATTTTGAGCGGCGTGGTGCCCGCGTTGCGAAACGAATGCACTTCGCCTTTCGGCATGAAGACGACGGTGCCCGGCGTGGCGGCGGTCCAGCGGCCATCGCGGAAAAATTCGGCGCTGCCTTCGATGACGTAGAAGTTTTCGTCCTCCTGCGTGTGGTAATGCGGCGGCGGTCCTGCGCCGGGCGGAGTGGTTTCGATCCACTGCGTGAAACGACCGCCCGTTTGCTCACCTGTGATGAGGAACTCGGCTTCCTCACCAAAGGCGCGAATGATCCGGCCCTGGCCGGGCGGGGTGATGACAGGAGTGGCGGCGTTGTCGAAGCTCATCAGGGCGTGATCGTAGCGCAACGCGCGAAGCTGGCAAGGCATTGACATACGCCGCTGGTTCTGGCGTACACTGCGCACCACCATGAAAATGCCCCGCCTCGCCGCCTGCGTGCTTTTGTCCCTTTCATTGAACCTCCATGCGGAGGTGAAGCCGCCCGTGAAATCCATCCGCGAGAGCATGGAGGCGCTGGTGAAGGATGGATCACTTTCGGGATCGGTGACGCTGCTGTGGCACGATGGCAAAGTCGCGAGCGAAGAAGCCGTCGGCCATCAAGATCTCGAAGCAAAGACGCCGATGGCGAAGGATAGCTTGTTTTGGATCGCGTCGATGACCAAGCCGATCACGGCGCTGGCGGTGATGATGCTGCAAGACGAGGGCAAGCTGAGCATCGAAGATCCGGTGATGAAGCATCTGCCGGAGTTCAAAGGTCAGATGCTGATCAAGGAGAAGACGGCAGAGCAAACGGTGCTGGTGAAGCCAGCGCGACCGATCACGATCAAGGACCTGCTCACGCACACGAGCGGACTGGTGGGCAATTCGCCGCTGGATGGCGACGCGCTGGATGTGCTCAATTTGAAGGAGGCGGTGATCACCTACGCGCTGTCGCCGTTGCAGTTCGAGCCGGGATCGAAGTGGTCCTACTGCAATCCAGGCATCAACACGCTTGGCCGCATCGTGGAAGTCGTGAGCGGCGAGGAATACGCGAAGTTTTTGGAGAAACGCCTCTTCAAGCCGCTGGGCATGCGCGAAACGACGTTCTGGCCGAGCAAGAAGCAGCTCGCACGGCTCGCCACGAGCTACAAACCAACGGCGGATGGCAAAGGGCTGGAGCCGACGACGATTCGCTACCTCACCCCGCCCTTCTCGAACAAAAAGCGCGCGCCACTGGCCGCAGGCGGGCTTTTCTCGACGGCGGAGGATTTGCTAAAGCTCTATGTGATGGTGCTGAATGGCGGCGAAGCTGATGGAAAGCGCTACATCTCGGAGAAGTCGCTCCAATTGATGACGGCGAACCAAACCGGCGAGCTGAAGGCCGGATTCACCGACGGCATGGGCATGGGACTGGGCTTTCAAGTCGTGCGTGAGCCGGTGGGCGTCACGGCGATGCTGAGTCCGGGCACGTTCGGCCACGGTGGAGCACATGGCACGCAGGGCTGGATCGATCCGGTGAAGAAGACGATTTACATCATGCTCATTCAACGCGCCGGCTTGAAGAACGGCGACGCCTCGCCGATGCGGCAGGCGTTTCAGGACGCGGCGGCCGCAACTCTCGCGAAACCATGAGGTTGGAGGTTCGCACCTTATGAAACATCGCTTTATTTGCCTCTTCGCCGTTCTGCTTGGTTGTTTTATCTCACCGGTCGTCTGCCGGGCGCAAGTCCAGCTTCCTGCTGGCTTTCACAAGCTGGAACTGACTGTGGATGGCGTGGCACGCAGCGGGTTCGTGTATGCGCCGGCGAAGGCCAAAGAGGTGCCGACACCGGTGGTGTTCGTGTTTCACGGCCACGGCGGCACGGCGTTGCAGGGGGGACGGACGTTTGCGATGTACAAGCACTGGCCGGAGGCGATCTCGGTTTATCTGCAAGGATTGAACACGCCAGGAAAGCTGACTGATCCCGAGGGCAAGAAGCCCGGCTGGCAGCATGGTGCGGGCGCGGAAGGTGATCGCGATTTGAAGCTGTTCGACGCGGTGATGGCGAATCTGAAAGAGACCTACAAGGTCGATGCGAAGCGGATTTTTTCGACCGGGCACTCGAATGGCGGCGGTTTCACGTATCTGCTATGGCAGACCAAACCGGATGTCTTCTGTGCGATGGCTCCGTCCGCGGCTGCCAGCGCACGGCTGGCAGATGCATCCTTCAAGCCGAAACCGGCAATGCATATCGCGGGGACACAAGATCCGCTGGTGAAGTATGCGTGGCAGGAGCTGACGATGAACAAGGTGAAGCAGATCAATCAGTGCGAGGCGGAAGGCAAGTCATGGGCGCAGGACTGCACGCTGTTTCCCTCGAAGGTCGGCGCTCCATTCGTGGCCTTCATTCATCAAGGCACGCACAAATTTCCTGACGAAGCGCCGGCCTTGATCGCGAAGTTCTTCAAGGAACAGTCAGCGGCGGTGAAGTAAGGCTGCCTGCCACTCCGGCTCTTTGAAACCGACAAGATGAACGTTGTTCTTCGCGTCGATGGTAAAGGGGCGCTTCACGAGATTGCCGTTTTCGGCGAGAAGTTTCAACGCAGCATCAGCGCTCATCGTCGGCAGCTTGTCTTTGAGTCCGAGAGCGCGGTAATCGAGTCCGGAGACGTTGAAAAGCTTGCGTAGATCACCGTCATGGGCGGCGAGCACGGCTTTGAGTTCGTCAAGCGACGGCGGCGTTTCGCGAATGGCGACTTCTTCAAAGGCGATGGCGTGCTGTTTGAGCCATTTGATGGCATTGCGGCAGGTGGAGCAGTCGGAGTAGGCGTAAAGTTTGAGCATGGCGTGAAAGGGTGCGGCTAGCTTTGCACGCAATTCATCCACGGTTCAAACTCCGGCGGCAATTTGGCCTCGAATGCCATCGGCTGATCGTGAATGGGGTGATTGAAGGCCAGCTTCCAGGCGTGGAGCATGAGACGTGGAACACGCACGCGCTGCTTGGCGGGTTGCGCGTAGATGGGATCGCCGAGGATCGGGCATTGCAGCGTCTCGCGCATGTGAACGCGAATCTGGTGCGTGCGCCCGGTGAGCAGGCGGCACTGGATGAGGGCGCAGCCTTGATCCGTGGCGAGCAACTGCCATTCGGTAACGGCCTCCTTCCCTGCCCCGTCGAGCAGGATGGACATGCGTTTGCGGTCCACGGGATGTCTGCCGATGTAGTTCTGAATGCGTCCGCTTTTCTCACGCGGCACACCATTGACCACAGCTAGGTAGATTTTCGTGAGTCGTCGCTCGGCGAATGCCTCAGTGAGGCGGCGGTGTGCGATGTCGTTCTTCGCCACAACCATGCAGCCGCTGGTGTCTTTGTCGAGACGGTGGACGATGCCGGGGCGCATTTCACCGCCGATGCCGCTGAGGTCGTCGATGTGATGGAGCAGCGCATTCACGAGGGTGCCGTCAGGATTTCCCTCCGCCGGATGAACGACAAGGCCGGAGGCTTTGTCCAGCACCACGATGTCGGAATCCTCATACAAAATCGTCAACGGAATGTCCTGGGCCTTGATCTCGACCTCAGCTACTTCCGGCACCGTGACACTCACCACATCCCCAGCTCTCATCGTCGCCCCTGATTTGACCGGTTTGCCGTTTAGCGTGGCGTGGCCGTCCTTGATTAAATCCTGGAGTCGCGAGCGCGACATGTCCGACAAGCGCCGGGCGAGGTGCTTGTCGAAACGCTCGCCGAGTTCGGCGGTTTCAGTGACGGTCCAATCCATTTCACATTCTCAAGATTCAAATTAATCAGGCAATCTGTAATTTCTGGCATTCGCCATGCGATGCAGGTAGGTAGCCGCCCCCCATTCCGAACCCCCTCTTTTGAATCTCGTCACTGAACAAGCCTATCTGAGCACCTGCCCTGTCTGCCAGGGACAGATCGACGTGACGTCGCTGGAACCGTTCACGAAGCTGAAGTGCCCCTTTTGCGGCCAGATGGTGCGCGTACGCAGGCGCTTTGATCAATTCATGATCATACGCCAGATCGGCGAAGGTGGCATGAGCCGGGTGTTTGAGGCGGAGGATGAGACACTGGGCCGCCGTGTGGCCCTGAAAATCCTCAACCGCCAGTACTCCCGCGATGCCGTGCGCCTGGAGCAGTTCCGCCAGGAAGCGCACATCACCGCGAACGTCACACATCCGAACGTCATCAAGCTCTACTCCGTGGGCTATGACCAGGGCTACTTCTACATCGCCATGGAGCTCGTCGGTGGCGGCAGCCTGGAGCAGCGTATCAAGCGCGAAGGCCATCTGAAGGAGGCCGAGGCTCTGCGCATCGGACGTGAGGTGGCCGAGGGCTTGCGTGCCGCGCAACAGCTCACGCTGATCCATCGTGACGTGAAGCCGGCAAACATCCTTTTCACCGAAACCGGCACCGCCAAGGTGGTGGACTTCGGCCTGGCTCTGTTTGTGGATCGTGGTGGCGACCGTTCGGGTGAAATCTGGGCCACGCCGTATTACGTCGCGCCGGAAAAGGTCATCGAAAACAAGGAGGACTACCGCAGCGACATCTTCAGCCTAGGCGCCACGCTCTACCATGCGATGACCGGCAATCCGCCGCACAAGGCGGACACCAATGCCATCGAAGACCTGCGGCGCATCAAATGCAAACGCGTCGCCCTCGGCGAATCGGGCCTGCGCTTCTCACCACGCACCGAGCATGTCATCAACGGCATGCTCAGCTTCCGCCCGGAAGAACGTTTCTCGAACTACGACGAGGTTGTCGATGAAATGCGCTTGGCCGAAGGCCTGCTGGATCGCGGCGGCGTTCGGCGCAGGCTGTTCTCACGCCGTGCGAAGCTGATCGGGGCCATCGCAGCCGCCATCACGCTCGCCTACGTCGTGGGCTGGATGCTGCGCGAAGGCGGTGAGCGCCGCGCCACACGGGCGGCCATCCAGATTTCTCCTGCTGACGCCCGTGATCTCTCCGGCGGCGGCGTGACACTCAAAGCGGACGCGAAGAAGGAAACCGTCTCCGAGCGCTTTGCCGAGGCACGCCGGGAAATGCTGGAGCAGTTCCAATTCAAGGAGGCGAGCCATGATTTCATGGAGATCGTTGACTCGAAGGACGCCCCGGCGCCGCAGCCCACGGAAAACTGGGCGCGCTTCAATGCCGCGCTCTGCAACATCATGCTCGACAAAAAAAAGGAGGCTGCGGATCAGTTTGAGAAGCTTTCCACCTCGACCGAGATGAACGGACTCGCGCCATTCTTTGCTAAAATCAAAGAGCACCTGTCAGTCAAATTTACCCTCGGCACCCCACTTGATTCACTCGACTACAGGACGGATAATGAGGAAATCCTGGGCTACCTCGTGCATGGACTGGCCGAATGGAAATTCGGCGACGCGTTGCTAGGCGCGGACGCACTCGAAAAATTTGAGCAAACGCTCGGGGAAATGAAGCAGGCCAAGACCGACGGCGCGACCACCACCTCCCTTGAATGGCTTTCGCTCTACAGCGCCTTGGTTGAGTACTACAAGCCCGATTTCGCCCCCGTGCGCATCGCTTTGCAGCCTCATAAAGCTGGCACGCTCGATGAATTGCGGGCCGAACTCAAGAAATTGAAGGCTGCGGATGACGTGTTGGAGAAGACGGGAGCCAAAAAGAAAAGACACGGCTCTTATCTCACGCACATCGCGCAGATGGAAACCGCTCTGCAGCGCGAAATCTCCCGCATCACGCTGGAGCAGCAGCAGAAGCAGATGCAGGAGGACAAAAAACGCCGCCAGGCCGACCTCGAACTCCTCGCCGAGGTCAACGCAATCGTGCCTTCGCTCGTGCAAGGCTACGATTACTCACGTGCCATCGAGATGCTCAGCAGCACGCGTCTGGAGACCGAGGATGTGCGCACAGCACTCGACGGACGTCTTTACCTTTACACACAGTCGCGTGACTTCGTGCGCCAGCTCACCGCCGATCTCAGCACCAAAGGCTGGAACGGCACCATCTCGCGTCGTGAGGGCGGCCAGATGACCGGACGCATCACATGCAACGCAGACGGCACCACGGTGAACGTCACCCTCGAGCGCGGCACGCTGTCCCTGCCCTTTGAAAGCCTCACACCGGAATCTCTCGTCGAGATCGCCCAGGCATTCGGTGCCCTGACCACCGATTCCACTGACTACTATCGCCGCCAGGAAAACACCGCTGCTTTCGCCCGCCTCAACGGTCTCACCCAGCTCTCCGCCACCATCGCCGCTCAGCTCATGGAAGAAAACCGCTCCTTCCGTTCTCGTTGGATGAAGTAGATGGAAGCCGGGATCTAGCCCAAAGAAAAACCTCGTCCGTCTCACGACGAACGAGGTTCTCAAAGGTCTTCAACAGACTCGCAGATTACTTGATCTCCTGCGCCCAGAAGATGTGCCAGTCATCCAGGTTGTTCAGATCGACCGCACCGGGGTTCACACTTCCGTCATCGGCGATGCCATCAGCGGCAAGGATGGCTTTGCGCGTGGCGTCATCGTGGATGTAGCCTTGGATGGCGACGTTGTGCTTGTAGATGTCGCCTTTCGTCAGCTTCACACCAGGCTGCTTTTTGATCCAGCTTTCAAGCTGCGGATAGCTCGGCTTCGTGGCGATGAAGGCTTTGAAGGTTTCAATGTTGATGCCCAGCGCGTCGAGCGTCATCTGGTCATAGCCGCAGCCGATGCCGGGATAATCCGCGTGGAGTTTGCCAGCGGCGGCCAGCGAGGCTTTCTGCCACAGGCGGGGAAGATGAAGGACACCGAGGGGACCGGCGATGCCGGAGCTGATAAGAGGAACGATCTGGCTCATGATTGGATTTGGGTTGGAGTTTGGTAAATGACGTTCGTAATTTTCAAACGCACACTCGACTTTGACGGGTCCGCTTTGCAGCGGCAAGAAGAAACGCTCCCCCGCCCTTTTCCTCTCCCCTTTCTCATGAAAAAACTCTGTCACATCGCCCTCATCGCGCTGCTGGCCCTGCCATGCGCCGCCGCTGAGAAAAAAGCCGCGCCGAAGGCCGCGCTCGAACTTCACAAGTGGTCCGGCAAACTCAACGTGCCCGATCCCGTCGCCGTCACGGTAGATCCGCAAGGCCGCGTGTATGTTTCCGCCACCACGCGCCGCAAAGTGGCCGATCTCGACATCCGCGAGCACACGATGTGGATTCCCGACGATGTCTCGCTCACCAGCGTGGAGGAAAAGGAAGCCTTCCTGAAACGCGAGCTCGCTCCCGGCAAGCTGCGCCTGCCACGCGGCGGCCTCAAAGATCACAACAAGGACGGCTCCATCGACTGGAAAGACCTCACCGTTCACAGCGAGCGCATTTACCAACTCCGCGACACCGACAACGACGGCACAGCCGACCAGATGACTGTCTTCGCCGAAGGCTTTAACAGCGTCGTCACCGGCATCGCCGCAGGCATCTTGTATCACGACGGCTGGGTCTATGTCACCGTCGCGCCCGACCTCGTGCGCCTTCGCGACACGAATGACGACGGCGTTGCCGATGAGCGTGAAATCGTCGCACATGGCTTTGGCATGCACATCGCGTATGCCGGGCATGACATGCACGGCCCGCGCATCGGCCCGGATGGGCGCATCTACTGGAGCATCGGCGACAAAGGCGTGAATGTGACGAGCAAGGAAGGTGTGAAGTGGTTCTACCCGCACGAAGGCTGCGTCCTGCGCTGCGAGCCAGATGGCACCGGCTTTGAGGTCTTCGCGCACGGTCTGCGCAACGTGCAGGAGATCGCCTTCGACGACTTCGGCAACATGTTCGGCGTGGACAACGACGCGGACCTCCCCGGCGAGAAAGAGCGCTTCGTCTATATCACCGAGCGCAGCGATTCCGGCTGGCGCTGCGGCCACCAGTATCAAAAAAGTGAGAGCCGCTGGATGCGCGAGGGCTTGTGGAAGCCCGCGCATGCCACGCAGCCCAAGTTCATCACGCCGCCGTTGCAAAACTACTCGAACGGCCCCGCCGGCTTCATCCACGAGCCTGGCACAGCGCTCGGAGCATCGCTGCGCGGCCACTTCATCCTCAACCTGTTCCCTTCCGGGCAAATGACCGCGTTCCAGATCGCGCCGAGCGGAGCCAGCTTCGTCATGAAAAACGAGCGCGTCATCCACAGCGGCATCATGGGCATCGGACTCGCCTTCACCCCGCAGGGATCGCTCATCATGGCCGACTGGAGCGGCGGTTATCCGCTCGATGAAATCGGCAACATCTGGACTGCCGACGATCCCACCGGCCAAAACAGCACTGAGCGCATCGAAACCGCCCGGCTTCTCGCCTCACCTTCCTCCCATCCTTCGCATCTCTCCCATCCCGATCAGCGAGTCCGCCTCCACACTCAGTTCGCCTTGGTGAAAAGCGGTGACTTCGCCACCCTCGCAGCCATTGCCGCAGACAAGAAGGCAAAGCAACTCGCCCGCATCCACGCCATCTGGGGGCTCGGACAAGGTCTGCGTGCCAAAAAAGTCGAAGCCAGCACACTCACCGCGCTCCTCACCGACTCCGATCCCGAAATCCTCACCCAAGCCGCCAAAATGCTCGGCGACGCGCCCACCGACGGCAAACCGCTCCTCCCACTTCTCACCTCCAACGTCTCACGCGTCCGCTTCCACGCCGCCATCGCCCTCGGCAAACTCAAAGAGCCTTCCGCGACGCCCAAACTCCTCCAACTCGCCGCCAAAGAGCAAAACGATCCCTTCATGCGCCACGCCATCGTCACCGGCCTCGCCGGTTGCGCGGATGAAGCCGCGCTCTTGAAGGACAAGGGCCTTTGCAGCCTCCTTGCGCTCGCACGACAGCGCTCGCCGCGCGTCGCCGATTTCCTCGGCAAATTCCCCGATGAAGCCGAACGCGCCATTCACGACGACACCGGGATCCCCGAAGCACTTCCGGCGCTCATCCAGCGCCACTCCCGTCGCGGTTTGAACACCTGCCTCCGACTCGGCACCACCGAAGCCGCTCAACGTGCCGTCCAAACCGCTCTCAAGCCCTCCGAGCTGCAATCTGAGGCGCTCGACGTGCTCCTCGCTTGGAATTCACCGCCGCGTCTCGACCGCATCGACGGTAACGCTCACACCAATGCCACACGCGATCCCAAGACACTCGTGACGGTCGTGCAGCCGCATCTCGATGCCTTGATGGCCTTGCAGGACGGTGAACTGAAGGCCAAGGCCGTTGAATTGCTCATGCAGCTCCAGCTTCGCGTCGAACCCGAGCTGCTGCTGCAAATTATCGCCGACGAAACCGCCCGCGCTCCATTGCGAGCCGAAGCGCTGAAGCTCATGGCCTCCCAGCACGCCAAAGCGCTTGAATTCGCCACCGCTCTCGATCTCGCCGCCGCCAAGGCATCACCGCCAGAACTGCGTCGCGAAGGCTTGAAACAAATTTTTGCCCACCAGCCCGCGGATGCTATCACCGAAGCCGCCAATGCTCTGAATGAAGCCGACACGGTAACCAAACAACTCGCCTTCGACCTTCTCGCCACTGCGGCAAATGAAAAGGCCGACGAAGTCCTCGCCTCCTGGCTCGACAAACTCACGCAAAACAAAGTTCCCGCCGCCATTCAACTCGATCTCATCGAAGCCGCCGCCACACGCGAAAGTTTGAAGCCCAAACTCGACGCTTACACACAAACACACGCCACCAACGACGAACTGCTCGAGGGCGGCGATGTCACCACCGGTCGCGACATCGTCACGAATCACCTCGGTGCCAACTGCATCGCCTGTCACACCATCGAGGCCAAGGAAGGCAGCCAGGTCGGTCCCAATCTGAAAACCATCGGTTCACAAAAAGACCGCCGCTACATCCTCGAATCGCTGCTCAATCCCGTCGCCAAAGTCGCGCCCGGCTACGGCATGGTCGCCCTCACGCTCAAGGATGGCAAAGCCATCTCCGCCGTGCTCGACAAGGAGGACACCAAGCAAATCCAGCTCCGTTCCCCTGATGGCAAAACCCAGACCATTCCACGCGATCAAATCGCCACCATCACCCCACCCATCAGCGTCATGCCTCCCATGCTCGGCATCCTCACCAAGCCGCAGATTCGCGACGTCGTTGCTTATCTCGCGAGTCTGAAATCGAAAACGAGCAAGAAGAAGTGATCACATCGCTCCTGGCGGTGCTTCCTGCTCCGGAAGAGTGACTGCCGCTACGGGAGAGGTGCCGGTGCCTTTGCCGAGGCGACCACTGTAGAGATCAATCGTCCGCTTCGCGATGATATCGATCACCGCCGGTTGCAGCGTGCGGGCGGCAACGTTGGAGACGGCCACGCTGGCCCACATGATGGGCGACTTGAAGCGTAGCACCTGCCAGTAGGGCAAAAGGCGCTTGTACCATTTGTTCGCGGTCTGCATCCGCTCGTGCGTGGCGATCTTGTGCGTCATCTCCCAGGTCTTAAGCGCCGTGCTGGCACTGACATCGACAAGACGGCCGATGGAGCGTGTTTGCAGAAAGTCCGCCACATCCATCGCTGCGAGATGCACGGCGCGTGAGAACTGGCTCAGCCCCGGCGCGAGCAGCGCCTCCTGTTTTCCGGGATGGTAGATCGCCGCGATCTCGCGCACGAGTTTCGGCACCTCATCGACCAGCGGCGGCAGCCACTCGGGATTGAGGCTTTTCTGCCAGCGCAGCCGTTTTTTACACTCTTCCACGGCTTTGTGTGCCTGTTCGTCCGCCACACCGCAGTCGGGAAACACATAGCTGGCCAGCGCGTGGCGCGCGGCGCGCAGATCGGCGGCAAAACGCAGCGCCTTCCACAAAACAAGTGTCGCCGCGCCGACGAGAACACCGGCAAGGAAGACCATGATGTGACTCCAAGGCATGCGGACACGGGAGAGCACCGCAGGCGGAGTGTCAAGACGACGAAAGTGACGGGAGAGGCGGCTTGCAGCGCGTGAATGACACGCCATAGATGCGCCCCTACCCATGTCCTCCATTTTCGAACTCTTCTCTCTCCAAGGCAAAACCGCCGTCGTCATTGGCGGCACTGGCGAACTCTGTGGAGCGGTCGCGGAAGGTTTTGCCTCCGCCGGCGCGGAAGTCGTGCTCGTCGGTCGCGATCAGACGAAGGCTGACAAGCGCCTCGAAACCATCCAGGCCGCCGGTGGTCAGGCCTACTTCGTCTCCGCCGACGCCAGCCGCAAAGCCGACCTGCAAATCCTCCTCGATCAGGTGCTGGAGCGCTCCGGCGGCTGCCACATCCTCGTCAATGGCGCGGGCGTGAACTCCGCCACGCCGTTCCTCGACATCGCCGAGGATGAATACGACCGGATCATGAACATCAACACCAAGGCCGTGTTTCTGGCCTGCCAGGTGTTTGGAAAGTTCTTTGTCGAAAACAAAATCCCCGCCTCGATCATCAATCTCGGCTCCATGTCCGGCCTGCTGCCACTGAGCCGTGTGTTCACGTATTCGATGTCGAAGGGCGCCGTTCACAATCTCAGCAAGAACCTCGCCCGCGAATGGGCACCGCTGGGCATCCGCGTGAATACGCTCGTCCCCGGCTTCTTCCCCGCCGAACAGAACAAGAAAGTGCTCACGCCCGACCGCGTCGCCAAAATCATGGGCCACACGCCGATGAACCGCTTTGGCGAAGCCAAGGAACTCGTCGCCGCAGCACTGCTGCTCGCTGGAGCGGGCGGTTCGTTCGTCACCGGCCATGAAATGGTCGTGGATGGTGGGTATTCGTCGATGACGATCTGATGGCTGAAAGCCAAGTGCTGTTTACTTCAAAGGAGGGTGGGCTGCGTCCGAATAAAAGGCGACTGCAGCGTCCCCACTGAAGTCGCGCAAAATCAGAAACGCCTTTGGTATTCCCCCCTCAATCTTTAAGCTGAAGTCCCGTATAAGCAAAGGGATCAGCCCTCCATTGGGGGCATCGATAGCATCGCCTCTGATGTCAAGACTCTCCAATGTAAGGCCCTCGAAAGACTGGCCCTGACGAAGCTTGACCCAACGTTTTGGCTGCCAACCAGGACCGGACACAAGCATGTTCAGCTCAGTTATCGGTTGCTCCGTGTTTTCATCGACTGGGGGGCTCTTCCACGCTTTGATCTTCAAGCCATCATGAGCAAAAGCTTTTTGCGGAACCTGTGCCCCGGCAAGATTTTCGTTCTCGTTTGAAGCACAGGAGACCATTCCTAAGCCGATGCTGAAGGCAAATGACAAAACCAGCATGCGCGGAAAATTCATATGCCGGATAATCCAGGTGTTTTCGCAGAGAACAAGAGCCAGCCACAACAAAAGAGAGTTGGGCAGCCTCGAATTCTCCTTGTCTGATAAAAGCACCAGAACCCGTCCGTATTGGCCAGTGGTAAGACCTCTAACCACATGACCTTTTCAGCCATCAAACCCCAGCGCAGCCTCGTCGAGGAAGTGTGCGCACGCATTGCCTCTGAAATCCGCGACGAGATCAGCGGAGGCGACGGCTGGCTGCCGCCGGAGCGTGACCTGGCCCTCAAGCTCGGCGTGAGCCGACCTGTGGTGCGCGAAGCAACGAAACGACTGGAACTTCAGGGGCTGCTCGAAGTGAAGCACGGCGTCGGCACCAAGGTGGTGGACATGCTGCACAAGCCCTTGAGCGGTTCGCTGGCGCTGCTGATTCCGGATGACAAGGAGCGCCTCCGCCAGCTCGTCCAGGTACGTTTCATGCTGGAGCCGGAGAATGCACGCCTTGCCGCTGAGAACGCCAGCACGGCGCAGATTCGCAAACTGCGTACCGCTTTGAAGAAGCTGGAGGAAGCGGACGGCTATGATGCCGCCGTGGATGCCGACATGTCCTTCCATCGCGAGTTGGCCATCGCCTCTGGAAATCAGATCGCGGCGCTGCTGCTGCATTCATTGTCCGACGTCATGCAGATCGGCCTAATCCGCGGTTACAACCGTGTTTCGACACAGAATCCCGTGCAGCAGCATGCGGCGATCCTCTCCGCGATTGAGAAGCACGATCCCGCCGCCGCAGCGAAAGCAATGCGCGAGCATTTGATCACTGCTGAAAACGATCTGGCCCTGCCGAAGCCGAAGAAAACACGATGAACATGAAAGCTTTCCTTCCCTCTCTTCTTCTGCTGGCGAGCACGTGTGTGCTGGCCGTCGAATCCGATGCCGTGAAGCTGTTTCACGAGCAGGTGGCTCCGATCCTGGTGAAAAAGTGCGTCGAGTGTCACAACGACGTGACGACGAAAGGCGGCCTCAACATGGAGACGCTCGAAACGACGCTGAAAGGCGGCGATGAAGGCCCGGCCATCGTTCCGGGCAAGGCTTCGGAGTCTCTGCTCTACACGATGATCGTACCAGAGACGCCCGGCGAGAAAGCTGAGATGCCCAAGAAAAAGCCCGCGCTCTCCGCCGCTGAAACCGACCTCATCAAACGCTGGATCGACATGGGGGCTGCGTGGCCGCAGGAAATCGTGCTGAAGGAGAAGCCGAAGGGCGATGTGACGCACTGGTCGTTTCTGCCGCTGAAAGCCACCAAGCACGCCTCCATTGATGCCTTCATCACCGAGAAGCTGAAGGAGAAGGGACTGACGATGAATCCGCCTGCGGACGCGCGGACGTTCATCCGCCGTGCGAGCTTTGATTTGATCGGACTGCCTCCGACACCCGAAGAAGTCGCCGCCTTCGAGAAAGAGTTCATCCAGGATCAAGCATCGAGCATCAAGCATCTGATCGACCGCCTACTCGCTTCACCACGCTACGGTGAGCGTTGGGCGCGGCACTGGCTGGATGTGGTGCGTTTTGCGGAGAGCCATGGGTTTGAGATGAACCGCGTGAGGCCAAATGCGTGGCCGTATCGAGATTACATCATTCGTTCGTTCAATGAGGACAAGCCGTATGACCAGTTCGTGCGGGAGCAGATTGCCGGAGATCAGCTTGGCGCGGATGAGGGCACAGGTTTTCTCGTGGCGGGAGCCTGGGACCAGGTGAAGGGCCAGGACCCGGTGCTGCGGGCGAATCAACGGGCGGATGAGATGCATGACCTCGTGAGCACCACAGGCAGCACGTTCCTGGGGCTTACGGTTGGTTGCGCACGCTGCCATGATCACAAGTTCGATCCCGTGTTGCAGACGGATTACTATCGTGTGCGGGCCATCTTTGAAGGTGTGCAGCATGCGGAGCGTGAGTTGCGGCCTGCGGATTCAGAACAGCGGCAGAAGAAGGCGGAGAGCGTGCATTTGGAGATCGCGACGATTGATTCGGCGCTTTCACGCTTCCAACCACGTGCACAACTGACGAATCGCGTGCTGGTGGATGATGATCTGCCCCCGCCGACGAAGCCGGAGGCGATTGGCTGTGTGCAAATCGAGCAGCCGACGAATGGGAAGCCGATTGAGTACTCGCCGGGCACAGAGTTCGGGCAGGCGGCTGATCCGGGTGATTCGACGCGGCTGCCGAATCTCGGCGAGAGCTATCGCTACTGGAGCGCGAAGACAGATGAGGCCGGAAAGGATTTCTTTTCGTGGAATCCGCGTGTGGCAGGCAAACAGCGCGTCTGGCTGTCCTGGGGCGCGTGGACGACGCATGCGAAGGATGCGCGTTACATTCTCGATCTGGATGGCGATGCGAACACGAAGGACGATCAGAAGGAGATCGCCGTGGTGGATCAGAGCAAGTTCGCCGACGGCAGCGGGGCGATTCCTGAGCAGAAGCGCTGGAGCGGCTTCAAGTATGCCGGAACGCATGCGCTGACGAAGGATTCCATTGTGATCCTGCGAAGCGGAAAGCTCGGCGGACCGACGGTGGCGGATGCGGTGCTGTTTGAAACGGCAAACGAGGACAAACCAGCCTCACAGCCGCATTTGCGCGCACCGGTGACACATCTGGCAAATCGTGAGAGCTTTGACGCGGTGAAGGCGAAGTTCGTGCGCTTCACGATCAACGCGACAAGCGGCGGCCAGCCGTGCATTGATGAACTGGAGGTCTTCGCAGGCGGCAAGAACGTCGCTCTGGCGAAGAACGGAGCCAAGGTGACGGCTTCGGATGTGTTCAGTGATGGCACGAACCCGATTCACCAGATCACGCATGCGAATGACGGTTTGTATGGCAACGCGAAGAGCTGGATTTCGAAAAACGCGGGCAAGGGCTGGCTGCAAATCGAGCTGCCGCGTGAGGAGAACATCAGCAGTGTGGTGTGGAGCCGGGATCGCGCGGAAAAGGGCAGGGTTTATCAAGATCGTCTCGCGACGGATTATGTGATCGAGGTTTCGCTCGATGGAAAAGCGTGGAAAGCGGTGGCGTCATCGGCAGACCGGCTGGCGGCGGATTATCGGGACCGCATTCGTGATGTTCCGACGCTGAGCGGTGTGTCAGGCGAGAACGCGGGCGAAGTGAAGAAGCACAGCGAGCGGCGTGCGGTGCTGCAACGCGAGTTGAAGACGCTCACGAGCTTCCCGCTGGCCTACCTCGGCAAGTTTGAGCAGCCTGGGCCGACTTTCCGACTGCATCGCGGCGATCCGTTGTCGCCGAAGGAAGAAATCGCGCCGGGTGGCTTGTCGCAGTTCGGTGCGAAGCTGGATCTGGCCAAAGACACGCCGGAATCGGAGCGACGCATGGCTTTGGCGAAGTGGCTGACGGATGCCAAGAATCCGCTCACGGCTCGTGTGATGATGAACCGCATCTGGCATTACCATTTCGGCACGGGCATCGTCGATACGCCCAGTGATCTAGGCTTCAATGGCGGCAAGCCGTCGCATCCTGAGCTGCTGGACTGGCTGGCGGCGGAGTTTATGAAGCGTGGCTGGAGTTTGAAGGAAATGCATCGCCTGATCATGAACTCGGCGGCGTATCGGCAGTCGAGCGCGGCACATGATGTAGGAATGCTCGCGGATTCGGGTTCGCGCTTGCTGTGGCGCTTTCCGACGCGCCGCATCGAGGCTGAGCCGTTGCGCGACACAATCCTCGCCGTGAGCGGTGTGCTGGATCTCACGATGGGCGGGCCGGGATTCGATCTGTTCGATGCGAATGACAACTATGTGAAGGTGTATCAATCGAAGCAGGAGTTCGGCCCCGACACGTTCCGGCGCATGATTTATCAGAGCAAACCACGCGTGCAGCTCGATGACACGTTTGGCGCGTTTGACGTGCCGGACGCGGGGCAGATCGCTCCGCGACGCACGTCGAGCACGACGCCGCTGCAGGCACTGAATTTCCTCAACAGCACCTTTGCGATGCAGCAGTCCGGTTTGTTTGCCGCACGGCTCGAAAAGGAAAGTGGCAAGGCGGCTGATGCGCAAGTGAAGCGGGCGTTTCAACTGGCTTACCAGCGTGATCCGCGTGCGGATGAGCTGAGCGCGTCCACGAAACTGATTTCCGAGCACGGTCTGGCGATGTTTTGCCGGGCGCTGTTCAACACGAGCGAGTTCATGACCCTTTATTGATTCCTGCCATGCAAAATCATCTTCTCTCACGTCGCACCTTTCTGAATCAAAGCGTCAGCGGGCTGGGCAGCATCGCTTTGACCTCACTGCTGGCTCAGAAGGGCCTGCTGGCGAATGATCCTATCCGGCCGCAGATCGACCCATCACGCCCGTATGCGCCGAGGGCACCTCATTTCGCGCCGAGGGCGAAGAATGTGATCATGGTGTTCTGCTCCGGCGCGATCAGCCATGTGGACACGTTTGATTACAAGCCGGAGCTGGTGAAACGGCATGGCATGCCGCTGCCGGGCGCGGCTGATTTGATCACATTCCAAGGAGCGCAGGGGAATCTGGTGAAACCGCTGTGGGAGTTCAAACCGCGCGGTCAAAGCGGGAAGATGATCAGCGATCTGGTGCCGAAGATCGCGGAGTTCGCGGACGACATGTGCTTCATCCACTCGATGACGGCGAAGTCGAACACGCACGGCCCGGCGGAGAATCAGATGAGCACAGGCTACATCCTCGACGGCTTCCCCGGCATCGGCTCGTGGGTGACGTATGCGCTGGGCTCGGAGTGCGATGACATGCCGGCCTTTGTGGCGATTCCTGATCCGCGTGGTGTGCCGCAGATCGGCTCGCGGCACTGGAACTCGGCGTTTTTGCCGGCGGTGTTTCAAGGAACGGCGTTCAACGCGAGCAAGCCGATTCCGAATCTGCTGCGGCCCACCAGCGTGAGTGAATCGGCAGATCGCGGCACGCGTGATTTGGTGAACCTGCTCAATCGCCGGCAGGCGGAGGAGCATCCGGCGGACAGCGATCTGGCGGCGCGGATTGCGTCGTATGAGCTGGCGGCGCGGATGCAGATCGCGGCATCGGAGGTGGGCAACATGGCGAATGAGAGCAAGGCGACGCTGGATTTGTATGGCGTGAATGACAGCAACGAGAACAAGGCCGGTTTTGCGAAGAACTGCCTGCTGGCGCGGCGCTTGATCGAGCGCGGCGTGCGCTTTGTGCAGCTTTTCAACGGCTCCTACGCGATGGGCGAGGGCGTGGGCAACTGGGACGGGCACAAGACCATCGAGAAGCAGTATTCGGTGCATGGACCAATCTTGGATCAACCCGTGGCGGGGCTGCTAAAGGATTTGAAGGCCCGGGGGCTGCTCCAGGACACGCTGGTGGCCTTTGTGACCGAGTTTGGCCGCATGCCAACCTTCCAGAAGGGCGCGAACGGCCGGGATCACAATCCGAAGGGTTTTACCGTGTGGCTGGCTGGCGCAGGTGTGAAAAAGGCCTTCAGCTACGGTGCCACGGACGAATTTGGCTACCAGGCAGCGGAGCGGGTGAGCACGATTTACGACCTGCATGCCACGATTTTGCACCTGCTGGGCATCGACCACGAGCGCCTGAGCTACTACAACAACGGCATCGAACGCCGCCTGACGGACGTGCATGGGCATGTCATCAAAGACGTGCTGGCGTGATCCCCGGAGAATGCAGACCCGAGAAAGAGGGGGAAAAAGCGGTTGATTTCCCTTTCGGAGTCTCCACTATGCGCCTCCCCAAAACCTGACCCCATCCCCGTACCCGCATCATGGCCGTTGTTATTCGTCTCCGTAAAGAAGGTGCCAAGCACCGCCCTATTTTCCGTATCGTTGCGGCTGACAAGCGCTTCCCGAAGGAAGGCCGTTTCCTTGAGATTCTCGGCACCTACGATCCTCAAAAGGGACTGAAGGGCGCGACCGTGAAGCTCGACCGCGTGAATGCCTGGATCGCCCAGGGTGCCAAGCCCTCCGAGACGGTGGCCAGCATCATTAAGAGCGCCGCACTCTCGGCCTAAAAACGCCATGGACGCGCCGGAAGCCCTCCGCGAGTTCCTTTCGTATGTGGTGGCGAATTTGATCGACCACCCGCAACAGGCAGCCATTGCCATCGGCACCAATGTGAATGGAGCTGTCACCTACAAGGTGCAGCTTGCGCAGGAAGATGTGCGCCATGTGATTGGCAAGAATGGCATGACCATCAGCGCCATCCGCTCCCTGCTCAACACAGCGGCGGCGAAGCATGGGATCAAGATTTCCCTCAAAGTGGGATCGGCCCGCGAAGAAGACGCGGAAGCAGCGGCTGCGCCGAATGACGAGGCCGGACTGGCAAATGCCGAATAGGGCCTTCCACGGCCTTGTTTACGCGCATTTGCTGCCCGCCCACCAGCCCAAAGCGGCAGCGGTAATTCCAAGAACGATGCTGCCAATGCCATTGAGCAGCGCGAGCCAGGAATGCTGGTTCACCAGCAGCAGCCAGGAGTCGTTAGAGAGCGTGGAAAAGGTGGTGTAACCGCCGAGGAAGCCAGTGGCGGCAAACAACCATGGACCGGCGCTTTTTTCCTTCATGGCTGGCAAGGCAAAGAGGAAGCCGAGCACAAAGCTGCCGAGGATGTTCGCGGCAAAGACTCCCCACGGAAACACGGCCTTGGGCAGCAGACGCGCCATGCCGATGACGGTGAGGTAGCGCAGCACGGAGCCAAGACCGCCGCCGAGGAAAACTAGAAGCACATTGCGCATGATGGGTCGTTGATTGGAAAAAACGTCGCAGCCTGACTCAGGTGGCCGCTTCACCACGTCGAGCCCCGCCGATGGTCTGCGGCGCGATGCGGGCGCGCCAGATGTAGCGTTGAAAAAGAACCTTCACCGAGGCGGTAAGCGGCACAGCGAGGATGGCGCCGAGCAGGCCACCGAGCAGCAGCGCCCAGACCAGCACGGAGGCGATCACGGTCATCGGATGCAGCCCCACGGCCTCCCCCACGATGCGTGGGGTGATGAAGAGGGCGTCGATCTGCTGCACGAGGACAAACACACCCGTCACCACGAGCGGCATGACCCACCAGGGATCTCCCGGAATCAAGGCGCTGCCTCCCTGCACCGCCGCGATGACCACGGCCGGAATCCAGCACAGAGCGATGCCGAGGTAAGGGATGATGCCTGCCACGCAGAGCGCCAGGCCGATGAGCAGGCCAAAATCCAGCCCGACCACGACCAGACCGATGCCGGTGGCAATGCCATTGATGACGCTGACGAAAAGCTGGCCGCGAAAGAAGGCCACGAGGTAGGTGTTGATCTCGTTCAGGCAGCTCACCACCTCGTCTTTGAAAGCGGAAGCACGCAGCGGCAGGTAGTCCGACCACGATTGCTGGATCTTGGCGCTCTCGATCAGGAAGTAGTAGAGATAGAGCGGCACAATGATGAAGGAGAGCATGAAGCCGAAGACGCCGAGGAATCCCCCCACGCTTGAGCGGATAAAGGACCACGCCATGCCTGGCAGCTTGGGCAGCGTCGTCTTCACCCAGTCTCCACTGAGAAAGGCCTGCAAATCGAAATCGAAGTCGTCAGTGCCCGCCTTGGCATTGGCAGCGGGTGCCGCAGGCGTGGCGACGGATTCGGCAGCCGCCGCGTGGACGGGGAGCGTGATGCCGTAGTCTTTTTCGATCTTGGCCGAGAAGTCGAGCACCGCCTGCCGCGCCTTCGTGTAGTAAACCGGCACACGCTCCGCGAGGTGCCGTGTGGGATCATCGAGCTTCACCACCATCCACCAGCCCAGGCCGACGATGGCGAACGTGAACACGGCAAACGTCATGAGCACTGAGCGCTGGCGGTTCAATCCGCGACGTTCCAGCCATTCCACACCGGGTTCCAGCAGGTAGGCCAGCACACCGGCGACTGCGAAGGGAACGAGGATCGGCTGGAGAAAGGCGATCACCTGAGTCAGCAGATAGATCAAGCCGATCGCCAATGCTCCGATGGCGGTGATCGACAAAGCGGTCACGGCGGTCCACAGCGCGTTGCGCTGAAAAGCGGTGGGCAGATTTTTCATCGGTAGGGGAAAGCCGCGCATCGTAGCGGCTTGCGTCGGTTTGGGAACTCCAAAGATGCGGGCAAATTAGACTCACTCATCTCAACGCGTATGATTCGCCATGCCACAGCCTCCCCAGCCCCAGCCCGTCGATCCCGCCGAACTCCCACAGCTCGCCCAGGCCACCATGCGCTCCGCCAAGTTCCCCATGCTCGCCACCGCGGACGGCGACCAGCCGCGCCTGCGCCCCGTCTCTCCCGTGCGCACCGATGGATTCGTCGTCTATGTCGCCAATCTGCGTCGCTACGGCAAAACGCGCGAGCTGGAGGTAAACCCGAAGGCCGAGCTCTGCTACACCGACGACGATCATCATCAGGTGCGCATCACCGCCCAGGCCGAGATCGTCACGGATCGAGCGCTGCTGGAAGAAATCTGGGCCGCCAGCCCGCTGCTGCGCGCCTACCTCGGCAGCATCGACAATCCCGAGCTCATCATCTACCGCTTCGTCCCCAGCCGCGTGCGCTACATGCGTGAGTGGGCCTTGGAGTATTTTGAGGTGCCGCTGGGGTAAGCGGGGAGGTCAAGGGATCGTCAATGGGTCAAGCCGCTGGTCAAGACGCCAGAAGCCACCTACTTGACACCTTGACGGCACAGCCCGGCCCCTCTGACCAGCCACCTTGCATTCCAGTCTTGCCATTCTTCACGGACTTTCGTAAAAGGCACCCCGTATGCCTGACGATCCCTCTGCTGCGGCTGATTCCCAGCCGCCACGCACCACCGGTGGAAATTTTCGCTGGGAACCGCCCACACCGGCGGAATTGCAGGCATTGATGCCCGGCTACACGATTGAAAAGCTGCTGGGCCGTGGTGGCATGGGCGCAGTTTACAAAGGCATCCAGACGAACCTCGAACGCACCGTGGCCATCAAGATCCTGCCGCCGGGCGTGGAGGAGGAAGACCCCAGCTTTGCCGAACGCTTCAAGAACGAGGCCAAGCTCATGGCCAAGCTCATGCACCCGGCGGTCGTGGGTGTCTTTGACTTTGGCACCACCAGCGGCGGGCAGCTTTACATCGCCATGGAGTATGTCGATGGCACCGATGTGTCGCAGATGATCCGCTCACAGGGCAAATTGCCGCCGGACCATGCGCTGGCCATCACCGCGCATGTGTGCGACGCGCTCGCTGCCGCGCACAAACTGGGCATCGTCCACCGCGACATCAAACCTGCCAACATCCTCATCAACATGGAGGGTGCGGTGAAGGTGGCCGACTTCGGCCTCGCGAAGATCGAGGAACCCGGCACCCACGGCCTCACCAAGACCGGTTATGCCATGGGCACGCCTGACTTCGTCGCCCCCGAGGCGCTCATGCTCGGCACGGCGGTCGATGGCCGCGCTGATCTCTATGCGGTAGGAGTGATGCTCTATCAGATGCTCACCGGCAACATCCCGCGCGGTGCGTTCAAGCCTGCGGCGGCGCTCGTCCCCGGCCTCGACCCGCGCTACGACCCGATCATTCTCAAGGCCATGCAGCATGACCGCGAGGAGCGCCACCAGAGCAGCGCAGAGTTGCGGCGTGATCTCGATGTCATCCTCACCGTGCCCTTGGTTCAGCAGAATGCGCCCGCTGCTGCCGCAGTTCCTGCCGCGCAAGTCGCGCAGGTGCCTGCGCAACGCAGCGCCGCGCAGAAGCCGGTGGCAAAAGGACCGTCCAGCCCTGCGGGACCGCAGGGAAAGCCTGCGGCGGTGGCAAAGCAGCAACCGGAAAGCAGAAAGCAGAAATCTGCCACCGGCCTCTACATCGGCATCGCCGCCACAGTCGCGGTGCTCGGCGCGCTGGTGTTCTTGTTCTCCGGCAAAAAACCAGCCGCTGAATCGGGTGCGACGGCATCAGCCGACGCGCGTGCGAAACCCGCAGCGCCCGTCAAAGTGGCCGACACATCCAAACCGGCGGTGATCAAGACACCCGCGCCGAAACCGCCCGCGAGCGCCAGCGTCCCCGCGACCGCCACCGCATCCGCCCCACCATCCACAGTGAAGTGGCACGACATGCTCGGCGAGTGGCGCGCAGCCGGTCAATTTGTCGGCCCGCGTTGGAAGGATGATGGGAGCCGGGTGGAGGCTCTGGTCAGGATCATGGGCGAGACTCCTCCGCCCGCCAGAACCGCCTCGCCCGATCAGGCGCTGCGGATCACCTGCACGGCTCCGACGAAGTATGCGCACAAGTTTTTCCTGCGAGCCAGTGCCATTGGCAACTATACATTTCTCGTCATGCCGTCAGGAGAGTCTCAACTCTGGGTTGATGTGCCTGGAGGTAAAGCATCGGCGCCGTGGCCCGCGCCGCCAGGCTTTGATCCCAAGGTGCCGCAGACTTGGGAATTCCGCGCGGTGGGCGACACGCTCAGCGCGCACTTCGAAGGCAAGCTGATCGGCAGCGTCACCGACGGGCTGATCAAGGACGGCGTGCATAGGGTCTTCAACATTGACCAAGGCACCGTGATCACCGCGATGGAGTATGCCAGCCTCGGCAGCATCAGTGCGACGTGGCGCGACTGGGTCGCGGAAGGTCGCGCGAGGAAGTGGTTCAATCCGTCGAGCATTCAGGACGACGGCAAAAATCTTCGATGGCCCAAGTATTGGCCCTTCGATCTTGTGCGTGTCGCCCACGATGCGGCAGTTCGCGTCACTTGGACCCCCACGACCGACTCCCTGCTGTCCCTCCGCACATTGAGCGAATCGAAGGGCTACGAAAAAGTGGCTGTCTCCGTGCCATCTGACGGGACGCTGGCGGTCCATCATTGGAACGTCAATGGTTCAAAACAGAAAAAGCTGCTCAAGAGCTTTGCCTTTCCTGCCGGCATCGCCCCCAGGGCGGAGCACACGCTGGAGGTTCGTCTCATCGGCAGCGTGCTCTCCACATGGGTGAACGGCCAGCCCCTCGGCAGCGTGGACAACGTGCCGGTCTGGGATGGCGCCATTGTGCTCAACGGCTACGCCGGGCTGATCGTGAAGAGGCTGGAGTATGCCGTCCTCGACGGCGTGAGCGTCATGCCACCGCCGCCCACCGGCACGACACCCGCGCCCGCCGTCGCTGCTCCGGCAAAAACAACGCCAGCCGTTCCCACAGCAGTCCCGCCCGGCGCAACCAAAGCCGCAGCCCCCGCTCCCATGCCTCCGCCTGGCGACACCAAAGCCGATGCTCCGGCCGATCCCGTCGCCATCCGCCTCGCGGAGATCGAGAAACAATTCCTCGCCGCTTACGAGAAGCAGGCCGGCGCCGCGCACAAGACCGCCGTCGCCGATTTGAACGTGAAATTCAGCGCAGCGCTGGATCGCAGCATCGCCACTGTGTCGCAAGCGGGGAAGCTGGATGAGGCGCTGGAGCTGCGGAATGAAAAAGCGCTCATTCAGACCAGAGGCACCGTGCCGGAGGATGACGCGGCGGACATGTCGGAGACATTGAAGACGCTGCGCAAGACCTACCGCGTCACGATGACCACGCTGCTCGCATCTCGCGCCAAAAACGCCGCGCCGCTGCACGCCGCGTATGATCGTGCGCTGGCCGCTTATCAGGAAGAACTCACCAAGGCGCAGAAGCTCGATGACGCCCTGCGCGTGAAGGCCGTGCGGGAGCATGTGAGTACGCAGCGCGAAACACCGGCGGCACCGCAGCCGAGCACACCCGCAACTGGCGCTGCCATCTCGTCCGCAGCTAGCGACAAGACTTCCGTGCCCATTGCCCCGACCGCGCCGCCATTGTCCGCAGACAAAGTTTTGCCCCCGCTGCCGAAGGCCACGCCGGAGGAGATTCGCGCCGTGGTGGAGTGGTGTCTCGGCAAAGGCGGGGACGTCATGGTGTTGGACAATGCCCTGAAAAAGCGCGTCAATAAAATCGACCTGCTTCCCAAGGGGAAACTCACGCTCGTGGAATTCAAGGTCGATGAGATGGCGATGGATGCCGAGGGCTTGAAATGGCTCGCCATCCTCGGCCGTGCGCCGGACCTGGAGGTTCTCTTCTTCACCCGAAATCCCGGCACCCTGCCGGGGGAGCGGCTTCGTGGCGCCACGAAGCTGCGAATCCTCGGCATCAAACCCACGGCTGTGGATGATGCGGCCTTCGCCCATCTCGCGGGATTGAAGAACCTCGAGGAACTTCAACTCCATTCCTTGATCGAGCAGTTCACTGGTACCGGGCTGGGCTATATCACAGAAAACCTGCTGCGGCTGGTCGTGGACAGCCCCACGCTCACTCAGGAGGGGATGAACTACCTGCCGCGCTTCAAGAAGCTGCAGTTGCTCAGTTTCAACAATTACAGCGTGAGGGGCCGCTGCCTCGTCACCGATGCCATGCTGCGAAACGTGGCCGCCCTGCCTGAATTGACGGAATTGGATCTCGCGAAAACGCGCATCGACGGCTCCTTCCTTGTCCATCTTCCCACAAACTCCAAGCTTAAGCGGCTCGACCTCGGCGGCATCACGACCTTCAAACCGGAGAACTTCGCGCACATCGCGAAGCTCAAGCAGTTGGAGGTGCTCGGCCTGCCGCCGATGACGCTCGGCAACACCGAACTGGCCGCGGTCGCCAGCCTGCGCATGCTTCGCGAGCTGTTGGTGTTCTCCAACGCCACCTTCACGGGCGAAGGCTTCAAGGGGTTGAAGGGTTTCGGCAGCCTCACCCTGCTCGAACTCAGTGCCAGTCCCGTCACCGACGCCGGGCTGGCAGCCATCGGGGAGACGTTGCCGCATTTGAAATCAATTCGCATGGCGCATGCTCCCGAATTCAAGTCGCCCTCCACAGCGGCCGGATTCGCCGCCCTCACTTCACGCCTGAAGGAACTCAACGATATCCAGATCGGCGGGAGCGGCATCACCGACGACTGGATGCCCGCCATCGCCCAGGCGAAGGGGGTGACCTACATGATGCTGACCGGTGCCCGTGTCACCGACCAGGGTGTCGCGCATCTGATGAAGCTGCCCTTGGGATACCTCCGCCTCGATGGCACCCAGGTCACCGACGCGGTGATTCCCATCATCAAAACCTGCCCCACTCTTGGCAATGTGCCGGTCAGCGGCACCAAGATGACCGAGGCCGGCAAGGCGGAACTCCAGCGCGTCCTGGACGCGCACCGAGGGAAGTGAGTTTTGTTTTGCCCCCTGCGATGAAACGAAATCGCCGTGATCGGGAAAGGGATGGCTTCGGGTGCCCTGACACAGCGCCACCGCATGGTTCTGAGGGCAGACAAGGCCAGCACTGTTGAGTCACCCTTGATCCCCGTGGCCTGCTGTGAGTCCTCCCAGTCTCGCCATTGTGAATAAACTTCAGCAATGTGAATAATTCCTTGCCAGCATCTTGACGCTCTGACACTCTTTGGCAATTACCGTGATTCATTCAAAAAATCACATTCAGGGATCGGCAGGCTTGGCACTCCACTTGCGCCAAAGAAAAACCGTCCCTCCTGGTCGAACACCAGGCCTAACCTCAACCACAGAACCACCATGGACCGCGACGACCATCCAGCATCGGTAGCCCCCACCTTCATTTCCACCCGCCCGTCTGACCCTGGTCCCGTTTCTGTGAATTCCCCGTCCCCTGCCCCCTCCCGCCGTCGCCGCCAAACTACCCCCGTCGGCACCAAGACTTTTGTGCTCGACACCAACGTCCTGCTGCACGACCCGGCCTGCATCCACCGCTTTGCCGAGCATCACATCTGCATCCCTGTGGATGTGCTCAGCGAGCTGGACCGCTTCAAAAACGAGATGACCGAGCGCGGCGCGAACGCCCGCGAGGTGCACCGGGCGCTGATGAAGATCTTTGCCAACAAAGGCTCCTCTGTGACCAACGGCGTGCCCACCGACGGCGGCGGCAGCATCCGCGTGGTCGTTTATGATCCCGATGTTGCCCATGAAGTGCCAAGCGTGAAGGAGTTCCAGCGCATCTTCCCCGCGCTGGAGAAAGCAGATCACCGCATCCTCGCCTGCACCCTCTGGCTCCGCGAACAGGTCTCGCCGCCGGTCATTCTCGTCAGCAAAGACCTCAACATGCAGCTCAAGGCCCGCGCCGTGGGCATCGAGTGCGAGGACTACCTGCATGACAAGGTGGAGCCGCGCGAGGTGGCGAATTTCGACATCGCCCGCGTCGAGGTCAGCCAGCACGAGCTGCAACGCTTCGCCAGCAGCGGACTCCTCACGCTGCCGGAGAACCGCCTCACCGGCATGGTGGTGAATGATTACGCACTGCTTTCCGCCGGTGAAAAAGCCACCATGCCTGCAAAGCTCAGCGCCCAAGGTGAATACGTCCGCCTGCATCACACCCCCGAGTCGATCAAGGTCGGCCAGGGTCGTGCCATCAAGCCGATGAACCTCGGCCAGGCCTGTTTCCTCGATGCGCTGCTCGATCCCGAGATCAGCCTCGTCACCTGCTACGGCCAGGCCGGCACCGGCAAGACGCTGCTCGCCGTCGCCGCCGCCTTGCAGCAAGTGTTTAACCGCACCTACCACGGCCTCACCGTCAGCCGTCCCATCGTCGCGATGGGTCAGACGGTCGGTTTCCTGCCCGGCTCGTTGCAGGAAAAGATGCGCCCATGGCTGCAGCCCGTGTACGATGCGCTCGACCTCCTCATGCGGCCCATGGAAGGCACGCAGCAGGGCCCGGCGCGGAAAAAGAACCGCTTCATGCCCGAGCCGCAGCAGCAAATCACCGCGCCCGCCGCACCGTACGACCCGCTCATCCAGCAGGGCGTCATCGAAATCGAGGCGCTGTGCTACATCCGTGGCCGCAGCATCCCCGACCGCTTCTTCATCCTTGATGAAGCCCAGCAACTCACCCCGCTGGAGGCCAAAACCATCGTCACCCGTATGTCACGCGGCTCCAAGCTCGTCCTAGTCGGCGATCCGGCCCAGATCGACAATCCCTACGTGGACAGCCGCAGCAACGGCCTCGTGTACACCCGCCAGCGCATGCGCGGCCAGGCCTTCGCCGCCCACGTACCGCTCGTCAAAGGCGAACGCAGCGCCCTGGCCGAGGCTGCCGCGAGACTGTTGTAAGCGGGCGCACCACACACACGCACAAAAATTGCCCAATCTTTTTTGAAACTGCTTGGGGGCATTCGCGTTAAAGCACGCCACACGCAGGCTTGGAACACCAACCCCCGCGTTCCGCAAACACAAACCAGCATCAACCACAGACTATGAAATCGATCACCTCGATCCTCGCCATCCTCGCCCTCGCCGCCACCGTCAACGCCGCCGATGGCGACGCCAAGAAGCCCGAAGCCGGCAAGAAAAAGGGCCCCCCAAATCCAGAGCAGATGATGAAGTCCCTCGACAAGGATGGCAACGGCTCCATCTCCAAAGAAGAGTACCTGGCCTCCCCTGGAGCCAAAAAGGACGCCGCCAAGGCTGAAGAGCGCTTCGGCAAGATGGACAAGAACAAGGACGGCTCCCTTTCCAAGGAAGAAATCACTCCGAAGCCCCAGAAAGACGCGAAGTAACCTCGCTGCTCTGACTTAAGGTCACCCACGCCGCACCCGCCCCGCGCGAGTGCGGCGTTTTTCTTGCCAAACTCGGAAGCACAGGCACCTCGCCACCCGTACGTTGTTCATCCTGAAAACCTGGATTGATGCTCAGGCCATCAACTATCAACCATTCACCATCAACTCTGGTTTCCAGCTTCTCACCGCATGTTCCTTCGCCTTCTCACCCTCACTCTGCTTCTCACCGCCGCCACCCACGCGGCGGTGGATTACAACACGCAGATCAAGCCACTGCTCCAGCAGCACTGCGTGAAATGCCACGGCGCCACCACGCAGAAATCAAAGTTGCGGCTCGACACCGCCGCCGCCGCACAAACAGGCGGCTCACGCGGCTCCGCGCTGCCAGACCTTCTCATACAGGTCATCTCCGGCACGCATGACGAGATCCCGCAGATGCCCTACAAGCGTGGACCGCTCGATTCCGCCCAGATCGCCATCATCAAGCAGTGGATCGCCGAAGGTGCGAAGCATCCCGCCGATGAACCCCGCAGCGACGACCGCCACTGGGCCTTCATTCCGCCCGTGAAGGCAGCGTTGCCGCCCAACGGCACCGCACATCCCATCGACGCCTTCATTCGCGCCCGTCTCACCAAAGAAGGCCTTCAGCCCTCACCTCCAGCGGCCCCAGAAACCCTCATCCGCCGTCTCCACCTCGATCTCACCGGCCTGCCACCGACTCCGGCAGAAGTCGCCGCCTTCATCAAGAATCCAGCATCGAGCATCAAGGATCTAGCATCCAGCCTCCTCGCCTCCAAACACCACGGCGAGCGCTGGGGCCGCTGGTGGCTCGATCAGGCACGCTACGGCGACAGCAACGGCTACTCCATCGACGCTCCACGTTCCATGTGGCCGTATCGCGACTACGTCGTCAACGCTCTGAATGCCGACAAACCCTTCGACCAGTTCACCCTCGAACAACTTGCCGGCGACCTCCTTCCCAAACCTTCCCGCGACCAGCTCATCGCCACCGGCTTTCATCGCAACACGCAGATCAATCAGGAGGGCGGCATCGACAAGGAGCAGTTCCGCATTGAGAGCGTCTTCGACCGCGTCGCCACCACCGGCACCGTCTGGCTCGGCCTCACCATCGGCTGCGCGCAGTGCCACGATCACAAGTTTGATCCCATCAGCCAGCGCGAGTACTACCAGCTCTTCGCCTTCCTCAACAACCAGGACGAGCCCACCCTGCCCGTCCCCAATCCCGGCCAGGATCTTGAAAAGCTCAAGGCCGAGCACCAGCAGGTGCTCAAGCAGATCGACGCCCACATCAAAGAGCGCATGGCCGTGCTGCAGGAATGGGAAAGCACGCTCGGTGAGCCTTCCAGAAAACTCCTCCCCGCCGATGCCATCAAATCCCTCGCCAAGCCTGCCGCCAAACGCGCTGCCGCCGATCATCGCCTCCTCTTCAAAGCCATGACCGGCACGGCCGACTCCATCTTCAATCCGCTCTACGACCGCCACCTCGAACTCGACAACATCTTCAAGAACGGCACCACCACCCTCGTGATGAAGGAGCTGCCCCAACCGCGCAAAACCACCCTCTTCATCAAAGGCGACTTCACCCGCCCCTCCGACGAAGTCCAGCCCGCTGTCCCCGCTGTCCTCCATCCCCTGCCCGACAATGCCAAACGCGACCGCCTCGCCCTCGCGCAATGGCTCATCGACCGCCGCAACCCACTCACCGCCCGCGTCATCGTCAACCGCGTCTGGCAGCAGTACTTTGGCCGCGGCCTCGTCGAGACCGAAAACGACTTCGGCACCATGGGCCGCCTGCCCAGCCATCCCGAACTCCTCGACTGGCTGGCCGTCGATTTCATGGAGCACGGCTGGAGCCTCAAGCACCTCCACCAGCTCATCGTCACGAGTCAAACATATCTCCAATCCAGTTCTCAGTCTGATCACTCAGCACTGAGCACTGAGCACTTTCTCCGCAACGCCAAAAACACCGACCCCAACAACGACCTCCTCTGGCGCCAAAACCGCCTGCGCCTCGATGCTGAAGTCGTGCGCGATGTCTGCCTCGCCACCAGCGGCCTGCTCTCGCCCAAAATGGGGGGAGCGCCCGTCTATCCCCCCATTCCCGATGGCGTCATGTCCCTCGGCCAGGTCAAACGCGCCTGGCCCCTCAGCAAAGGAGCCGACCGCTACCGCCGCGGCCTCTACACCTTCATCTTCCGCGCCACCCCGCCGCCTGCGCTCAGCGTCTTCGACGCCCCCGACGGCTTCAGCACCTGCACCCGCCGCATCCGCAGCAACACCCCGCTGCAAGCCCTCACCCTGCTCAACGACTCCGCCTACGTCGAATTCGCCCAGGCTCTAGCCGCGCGTTTGATGAAGCAGTCCAAAACCGACGACGCCCGCATCAGCCACGCCTACCAGCTCTGCGTCTCCCGCGCTCCCAGCGAGCGCGAACGCCAGTCCCTCGCCCGGCTGCTCCACGCCGAGCGTGATTCAGGCGCCACGGAAGCCCAAGCCTGGCAGGCTCTCGCCCGTGTCCTGCTCAACCTCGACGAAACCATCACGCGGGAGTGATCCTTACGACGAACACTTTTTGTCCGTCGGTCCGAACAGCCTGATCTGTGAGCTTGTGCCATGCTGCTGCTTCCTGCTCTGGCAGGCATGGCGCTGCGGCGTCGCAGAAGCTGTTGAGATGGCGGAAGGCCAACGTCGCCTCGCAGGAGTGGTCGCAGACTGAAAAATGACCCGGTTGCGCATGTCGCGCCATGCACTAGTTTTCCGGCATCATGTTCAAAGACCTCCTTTCCCCTGCAAACACCTTCCTCTACGGCTTCGTGCTGTGCGGCATTTTCCTCGTGCAGTCGCTTTGGGCCCACTGGAAGACCAAGCGCGAACTCAAGCGCTACAAAGGCATGCTCAGCGACAAACTCGACCTCGACTCGAAGCAGAGCCAGGATCTCACCAAGGAGCGCGCCGCGCTGAAACAGGAGAATGAGAATCTGCGCATGCAGGTCGCCCGCCTCAACGAGCGTTCCGACAACAAGATGCAGCGCGAGCTCGAAATCCTCGCCCGCGCCGAGAAGCAGATGACCATCAGCGCCCCCGGCTTCGCCCCGGCGTGGGAGATGGCCAAATCCGCCGCCCTCGGCCAGCTTGAGAATGAGGAGAAGGGCCACTCATTCCCGCAGAAAATCTTCCGCAAGCTGATCGGCTCCGGTTCGGCGCAAACCAACGTCGCCCTGCCCGAATCCGCCGCCGCAGCGGCAAAAAATGGCGAGGCCACCGCTTCCGCCGCCTGAAACCTGAGCACGAATGACCCGCACGGAGGCTTACCTCGCGCTCAACCTGCTCCCGCAGGTCGGACCGGTGCGCGTACGCAAGCTCCTGCAGCACTTCGGCAGCCCTGAGCGCATCCTAACCGCGAAGTCGTCCGAGATTCTCCGGGTCGAAGGCTTTGGCCTCGCCCAGGCGGAGTCCATCGCCGGATGGGAATCACAGATTGATCTCGGCGGCGAACTGCAAAAGATCCGCGACCGCGAACTCACGCTTCTCACGCAGGAAGACGAACTTTATCCGCCTCTGCTGCGTGAAATCCACGACCCGCCCGTCGTCCTCTACGTCTGGGGCAATCTGACGAAGCGTGATCACAACGCCCTAGGCGTCGTCGGCAGCCGCCATGCCACGCATTACGGCCTCAGCGCCACCAAGAAGCTCAGCTTCCAGATCGCCTACGCCGGTTTTGCCGTCATCAGCGGCCTTGCACGCGGCATCGACACCGCCGCGCATGAGGCGGCGCTTGCCGCCAAAGGCCGCACCATCGCTGTCATCGGCTCGGGCATCGGCAAACTCTATCCGCCCGAAAACATGGCCCTCGCCGAACGCATCGCGCAAAATGGCGCCGTCATCAGCGAGTATCCCGTTGATCGCATCGCCGACAAACAAACCTTTCCCTACCGCAACCGCATCGTTGCCGGTTGGAGCTGCGGCTTGATCGTCGTCGAGGCCCCAATGCGCAGCGGCTCGCTCATCACCGCGCAACAGGCCACCGAGCAAGGCCGCGCCGTCTATGCCGTGCCCGGTCCCATCGACAAGCCCACCTCCGCCGGCTGCAATCGTCTCATTCAACAAGGCGCGAAGCTCATCATGGATGGTGCCGACGTGCTTGATGATTTGATGACCCTCTTCCCCACCGCACCCTGCGCCCCCAAAGTCGAAGAATCCCGCCCTGCCGTCACGCTCACGCTGGAGGAAGAAATCCTCTACCAGGCCATCAGCACCGACGAGGCCCACATCAACGACATCACCACCGCCTCCGGCCTCACTTCCGCCACGGTTTCAGCGACCTTGATGCGTCTCGAAATGAAACGCCTCATCCGCGCTTTGCCGGGGCGCAGGTATGTGCGGCTGGTTTGAAGAAACGGAAACGCCTTTGCTTCTCCGCCACCTGCCAAGGCACGCACCACCTTTCAGCCAGAACACTCCTGCTCGACGAAAACACCGCAATCTGCCACACATGCCGCCAGCATGAGAGCTTCCGTCATCATCTTCCCCATTTTAGCATGCTGTGGATGTACATCCCTGCTCGAACGCCCGGTGGAGATCACTCCTGATGACATTTATTCGTGGGAAGACCAGCACTACCCTGCATCGCACTGGGAGTATCTCGGCAGCAGAGGGCAATACCACTATTTTGATCGGAGCAACATTGGAATGACACCGCTCAAACTTCATCGAAGGTATTTGCCGGACTTCGAAGGTTATCCCTATCATCGGGATCATCCGATACTCGAATCTGCGGACGTCGAAGTCTGGGCTGATCACATCCGCATTGAGATTGACGGTGAAAAGCCCCTTTGGGTTCCCTTCAAATCAAAAGGGTTCATCACTGCCGATCGAAGACCCGCGCGACAACCGCGCCAGCCCCTGCCCGCGCCTCCGACCACAAGCCGCGTGATTCCTTGGAAGCGTTTGATGGAAAATCACGAGACACTCCGGGTCGAAGGGCCCTCAACCACTGTGATCGAGTGAGTTCATCTCACCGCAGAAGACAACAACTCTGCTGACACAGCCCTTCACCGCTTCTCCCATAGCAGCGCCAAGAACAACGGAAACTCCTTCCGCGCCCGGTTCTCGGCTCGCGCTCGTGGTCCCGGCTGGCTTTCCTTGTGGGAATACCATTCCTCGATGCCGGCGAGCCGCAATCCAGCGCCGAAGCCGGTGCCCGTGAGGGTTTGCAGGCTGCGATGAAAGGAGGTGGTGCTCTCGCTGTCGGCTTTGCCGGGATGCATGATGATGGGGATGCTCAGCGTGCTGCTGTAGGCGTCCGTGCGGCGGTATTGGATCTTGGTCGCTTCATCATTCCCCCAGCTCGACTGACGCGGGATGCGGAAGGCGGGATGGTTCACCACCCAGAGCATGCGCCCGCCGGGCTTGAGCACCTGCGCGGCTGCGGCGCTCACCAAATCGAGATGCTCCATGTTCTGCACGCACAAAATGGCCGAGGCGGCGTCGAACTCGCCGAGGTCGGTGATCTGCGCGGCATCCCGCGCCAGATAACGCACAGGCGGCTTCACCGGATAGGTGCGCGCTTTTTGGATCAGGGTCGGTGCCGCATCCACACCCGTTACCTGGCAGCCCACCTGCGCCAGCGCCCGGCAGAACACACCCTGCCCGCAGCCCAGGTCGAGCACGCGCTCGCCGCGCTTCGGCGCGAGCAGTTTGAGCGCGCCCGGAATGACGACAGCCTGATACAGCTCCGAACCACGCTCGCCGATGATGCGGTCATACCAGTCCGCAGATTTTTCCCACGAGGTACCGTGCTCACGCTGATGTTGTTGCGGAGGACGGGGGCGGAACGGGCGGCGTGGCGGCTGAGGCATGCACCCATGATGAAGCGGCACTGGCGTGGAGCAATGACGAACGCCGAGTCTCCCGCCAGGACGAACCGAAGATGATGAAAACGCATGTGCGCTCACCGTGGAAAAAGACACTCTTGTCCATGTCGTGAGACGGGCTCCCTGTCTCACGTGCCTTGCAGAAGTCGGCACAGGCACAAAACCGCGCTCCGTGGGAGCCAGCAAAAACGGAGTGATGCATGGCATCACTCCGTTTTGCGGGAAGCGTGAAAAGTGCGGGATTACTTCTTCGCGTCAGGCGCAGGCTTGACCGGTTCGGCGGGTTTTTCGCCGGTGACGGGGTTGGTGCCGGGGGCAGGCGCGGGTTTGATCTCGGGCTTGGGCGCTTCGGGCAGCGGGGAGGCGGGCGCGGGAGCGGCCGGGGCGGGTTTTATGCCTTGGAGCATCTTTTGAATGTCGGGCAGGCTGCCGGCAGGCGCGGCGGCACCCGGCGCGGGCGCGGCATCGGGGGCGTCCGGCTTGGCCGGGTCGGCGAGGATCTCGGCGCGCTTTTTGAGGAGGCTGCTGATGGTGTATTCAGTGACTTCAAAGGCCCAGCCTTCGAGCTTCTTCTCGGCGGCGAGTTTTTCCTCGGTCTTCTTCTTTTCAGTGGCGAAGGCCTCATCGTTGGTCTTTTTGTCCTCGGGCTTCTCATCCTTCACGGGGGCACGTTCCTTCGGCAGCTCGGCGCTGACGGCGACGGTGAGGTAGTATTTGTCCCCGTCCTTGCCGGCCTGTTTCACGGCCTGGACGTTGTAGGTGAAGCCGTCGAAGGTGACGAGCTTCGCCTTCACGGCGTCCTTCAGGGCGGCGGCGGCCTTGTCCTTGGCCAGCACGTCGTTGAAGGTGGGACTGGAGAGCAGGCTGGTGAGGTTGGTCTTGCCGTTGTCGAGTTTTTCGCCGGGCTTGGCACCTTCGAGGGTGAACTCGGTGGCTGCGGCATCGGGACGGGAGGCTTTCCACGAGTCTTCGGGCTTGGCGGCGGTGACTTCGACGGATTTGACCTTCTGCACGTCGAAGAATGCCTTTTCCAGCCAGGTGTCGGGCTTGCTTTCGAGGTCGGCAAAGGTGTTGCCGACGACCCAGATGGTCTCACCGTCGTCCGGGCTGACCATGCGGATGAGGCGCTCGTTGCTACCGCCGAAGGGGGAGGCGTTCGCATTGCCGGAGCTGGTGACGCTGGCACCGAGGACGAGGGACTTCTTGATGTTGCCCTTGGCATCGAGCAACTCGACGAGGGTGCCGATGCCGTAGCCATCCGGCTCGCCGGGAGGCTGGACGCCGATCTTGCCCCATGACTCTTTGCCGGCGAACTGCTTCTTGCTGATCTTCTGCTCCTTGAGGGCAAGGAGGGCACGGCTGATCTTGTCGAAGCTGGCCTCGTAACCGCCGCGCTCGGCGACGGTCCAATTGGCACCGCTGAGGGCGACGTTGACCTCGTCCTTGGCGTCCTTGATGCGGATCTTCTGGACGCTGTTTACGTCGAAGTCAGGGATGAGCATCTCGCGCATGTCGGTGCCCTTGCGGGAACCGGTGCTGAGGCGGGATTTGCGATCCTTCTGCTGATAAAGAGCGGCTCCGACGAGCGCGACGAGCACGACGAGGAGAATGATGATCTTTTTCATGGTGTGTTAAAACAGGAGTGGGAAAAGGAGAGGATGAATCAAACCGCGGCAGTGGTGGCACGACGGCGGATGGCGAGCAGGATGCCGGCGCAACTGACGAGCAGCGGCACGGCGAGGAAGTTCAGCCACTTGAGCATGGTCTTGGTGTACTCGATCTCGCGGTTCTGGTCCTTCTTGATCTCGCGCGCCTTGCGGGAGAGATCGACATCGTTCTGCATGAGGGCCTCCAGGTCCTTCTGCTGCTGCGGATCGACGATGAAGCCCTTGCCCTTGGAATCACGCTTCAGACGCAGCGCGCCCATTTTCTCGGCGATCTTCTCGCGCTCGGTCTCAAGCGCCATGAGCTGCGGACGGTAGCGGCTTTCCACCTTCTCGCGCATTTCCTTGATGGTGCTGAAGGGTCGCACGGCGGACTTGCGGTTGCGGACCTGGAGGAGATCGCCACCGCCGGAGAGCACTTCCACGGCGTTGAGGATCATCGGCAGATTGCCGGTGCGGGAGACGAGCATGCCGGTCATGGGATCCTGTTGCACGCAGAAGGCGTCATAAAGCATGTCCACATCGGAGAAGAGGATGACAACTCCTTCGCTGTTGGCGGATTCTTTGAGGGAACCGTCGTCCTTCTTCGGCTCCTCTTTCTTCTCCGTCGCAGGGGCAGCAGCGGGCGCTGCGGGTGCGGCGGGTGCGGCGGCAGGAGTGGGAGCTGCCACAGGTGCGGAAGCCGGAGCGGCCGTGGCGGGAACAGCGACCGGAGGCGTGGTGACCGTGACGGGTGGAGTGGTGGCAGCCGGAGCTGGGGCAGCAGGCGCGGCTGGTGCAGACGGAGTTGTTGCCGCGGCTGGTTTGGCATCGTCCTGAGCACCGCCGGTTTCGGGGCTGCCCGGCGCTTTGGCGGGTTTGCCGTTGGGGAAGGCAGTTTTGAATTTGCCGGTGAGACGGACGGCGAGGATCTGCTTGCGACCGCTGGAGGTGAAGTTGCTGAGACCCTGCGGTGAACGCGCTTTTTCCGCTTCGGTGAGGTCGATCATGGCGGACTCCTCCGAGCTGGAGGCCAGGGTGTCGGCATCAATGCCATCGCGCTTGTCGATGCTGAACGAGCCAGCAGTGACCATGGTGAGCGAGTTGAGACCGGAGGTGATGCGGTCCTCGCGGCTGATGGCGGCGGCGGGCAGTTGCAGCGCGGTGGGGTTGTTGCGGCCTTGCAGCATGCCGCGGTAGTTCATGTCGGCCACGACCATGTCGCCCTTGAAGCCGATGCCCCAGGACTTGAAGAGGTTTTT
>CAMCWM010000017.1 GCA_945882215.1 Akkermansia muciniphila
GCCCAGCTTGGACAGGTTGAAGCCTCCATCAATCGCCGAATTGATCGTCGCCGTCAGACCGCCGGCCACATTGAAGTCAGAGTTTGCCGCCATCTGCAATATCCCGCCGGTCAGCGTCACCACCCCCTCCTCAAACGTCAGCCCGCCAATGCTTTGCGTCCCGCTCACCGTCACCGTGTATAAATTCGTCGCGTTTGTGCCAGCGCCAAACACCAGCGTGTCCCCACCCGACCACGCCGCAATGGCTCCTCCGCCCGCACCAGTTGAATCGGTGTTGAAAAAGGTGTTGGTGCCATCCCAATCTCCTGTGGCGGCCCCTGAACCCGACGCGCCCGCCGTGGTGCCATTGATGTCCCAATAAACCACCGCCCCCTGCAACGGCTGGCCGATCTGCCAGATGACCATCAAGGTCGTAAGAAATGTGGCGATGGAAGTCCGATAGGCGCGGATCTGCGTCAACATGAAGGCGTTGGGTGAAATATTAGGGAGGATCGTCAGACTAACAAAATTTCGTTTTTCAAGCCATGCAATTATTTGTTTCATGCAAGAATATTTTGTCACGGGACGGTGACACAAACTGGTTGCAGCGAAGCTTGTCGCACTTTGATCATCGCAAGAAGCCTCCTTCCTCCCCGTTTCAGGCGCCTCCATGAGACTTCCGACACGCCTTCTCACCGCTGCCATCTTCGCCGCCTCGTTTCTTCACGCCGCCCCGCGTCCGAACGTCCTCTTCATGATGGCGGACGATTTGAACAACTCCCTCGGCTGCTACGGCCATCCGCTCGTCAAAACACCGAACCTCGACAAACTCGCCGCACGCGGCGTCCGCTTTCAAAACGCCGCCTGCCAGTTCCCGCTTTGCGGTCCCAGCCGGAACTCAATCCTCACCGGTCTTTACCCTAACAGCACCGGAATCCTTACCAATTCCCAGCTTTTCCGCCAGACAATCCCCAACCACATCAGCCTGCCGCAGGCCTTCCGGCGCGACGGCTACTTCGCCGCCCGCATCGGCAAGCTCTACCACTACGGCGTCCCCAACTCCATCGGCACCAACGGCCACGACGACCCCGCCTCCTGGGAACTCGAACTCAACCCCGCCGGCTGCGACCGCCTTCTCGAGCATTCAAACATCTTCTCCCTCATCCCCGGCAACTTCGGCGGCACCTTGAGCTGGTACGCCTCCCCTCGCCCCGATGAACAACACACCGACGGCCTCCAGGCCAAGGACGCCGAGTGGGTGCTCGAACGCTGCGCCCGCGACAAAGACCGCCCCTTCTTCCTCGCCCTCGGCTTCTTCCGCCCGCACACGCCGTATGTCTCGCCCGAGAAGTGGTTCCAAGGCTACCCCGAAGCCGACATGCCCGTCGTTCAAGGCGTGAAGGAAGACCAGGCCGATCTCCCTGCCCCCGCCCTCGGCAGCTACAAAAAGGAACAGGACAAACTCACCGACGACCTCCGCCGTCAGGCCGTGCAGGCCTACTTCGCCTCCATCAGCTTCATGGACGCCCAGGCTGGCAAAGTCCTCGATGCACTCGACCGCCTCGGCCTCGCTGACAACACCATCGTCGTCTTCACCAGCGACCACGGCTATCACCTCGGCGAGCACGGTCTCTGGCAAAAACAAAGCATCTTCGAGGAAAGCGCCCGCGTCCCCCTGCTCATCGCCGGTCCCGGTGCCAAAAAAGGCGCAGTCGCCAACACCCCTGTCGGCCTCATCGACCTCTACCCCACGCTCGCCGAACTCTGCAGCGTCAGAGCACCCGAAAATCTCCAAGGCCAGAGCCTCGCCCCGATCCTCAAAGACCCCGACGCCAAAGGCCGCGGTTGGGTGCTCAGTCAAGTCGTCCGCGGCGGCGGCTTCAAGCGCCAGGGTGCCAGCGCCGCCACCGGTGATAACGGCAAACGCATCTTTGGCTACGCCCTGCGCACCGACCGCTGGCGCTACACCGAATGGGACGAAGGCAAAGCCGGCAAAGAACTCTACGACCACGAAAAGGACCCCAAAGAATTAACCAATCTCGCCGACAAACCCGAACACGCCGACGCTCAGTCCAAACTCGCCGACCAACTCCACGCCGCCGTCAAAACCACCTTCCCTGCCAACGGCGAAACCCCCAAAATCCCCGAGGGCAATGTTATGTACTCCCCCCAGCTCGTTGATCCGTAAAGGATAGGTCAGCCGCTTTTGTCCCGCCGCACCTCGGTCAATTCCACCACCCGGCTGCCTCACGAAGCCATGAAATCCCTCCTCGCCCTCCTGCTTTCGTCATTCTGCATTGCTTCGCTGCGCTCACTCCTTCGGAGCAGCACACGCTTCGCGGTGCTGGCTGTCTCGCTTTGCTCGGCTCTGCATTCGTCATTCGCTGCTCCGCTGCGTCCCAACATCATCCTCATCAACATCGACGACCTCGGTTACGCCGACATCAGTCCCTTCGGCGGCAAAGTGCCCACGCCGCAGCTTGATCGCATGGCGAAGGAAGGCATGAAGCTCACCAGCCACTATGCCGCGCCTGTGTGCTCGCCCTCACGCGCTGCCATGATGACCGGCTGCTATCCCAAACGCGTGCTGCCGATTCCCGGAGTGCTGTTTCCGGCGGCCGCAGTCGGCTTGAATCCCAATCAAACCACCGTCGCCGAAATTCTCAAAGGCACCGGTTATGCCACCGCCTGCATCGGCAAATGGCATCTCGGAGACCAGCCCGAGTTTCTCCCCACCGCGCAGGGTTTCGACAGCTATCTGGGCATCCCCTATTCCAACGACATGGGACCGCGCAGCGAAGGCTCCAAGAGCAATCCCGACAAACCCATCCCGCCGGAAAAGGAAGTCGCCAAGAAAGGCGTCGATCCCAAACAATACGGCGGCGATGAAACCGGCCTCAAAGGTGCCTCGCAGCCACCCCTGCCCCTGCTCGATGGTGGCAACGTCGTCGAGCGCGTCAAAGCCGCCGAGCATCACACCTTCACCCGCCGTTACACCGAGCGTGCTGTGAAATTCATCCGCGAGAACCAGCAGAAGCCCTTCTTCCTCTACCTCCCGCACAACGCCGTCCACTTCCCGCTTTACCCGCATCAGGACTACATCGGCAAATCCGGCATCAGCCTGCAAAAAGACTGGGTGCTCGAAGTGGATTGGTCTGTCGGACAGGTGCTCGACACGCTGCGCGAACTGAAGCTCGATCAAAACACCCTCGTCATCTTTACCAGCGACAACGGCGGCCCGCTTCAGCAAGGCGCCGACAACACCCCGTTTCGCGGCGGTAAAGGCAGCACGCTCGAAGGCGGCATGCGCGTCTGCACCATCGCCTGGTGGCCCGGAAAAGTCGCCGCAGACTCCGAAACCAAGGCCATCACCTCCCACATGGACTGGCTGCCCACCTTTGCCTCTCTGGCAGGGGCCACCGTGCCGCCCGCAGTCGGCCAAAAGCGTCCGAATGACGACATCACCAAGCCCATCGATGGCATCGACATCTCCTCTCTCCTCCTCGGCAAACCCGGCGTGTTCAAGCCGCGCGGCACCTTCTTTTACTACCACGGTTTCAACCTCCAGGCCGTCCGCTCCGGCCCCTGGAAGCTCCACCTCGCCAAGGGTGAGCTCTATAACCTTGATGCCGACATCGGCGAAGCCAAAGACGTCGCCGCGCAGCATCCCGATCAGCTCACCAAGCTCCGCCAGCTCGCTGAAGCCATGAAAGCCGATCTCGGCGACAAAACCAAGGACGCCCCCGGTGTGCGCGAACTCGGTCGCGTGGCCAATCCGCAACCGCTCATCGCTCCCGACGGCACCGTGCGTGCCGGTTTCGACAAGATCGCCAAGTCACTCCCTTAACCGGTTAAGAGTTACGGGTTAAAAGTTATGGGACCGCATAACTCATCACTCATAACCCCTCACCATTCCCTTCGATGAAATCCCTTCTCTTCCTCCTCTTCACCACCGCAGCCCTCGCCGCCGACGCTCCATTGCTCAAAGACGATTTTTCCGCACCCAAGCTCGAAACACGCCGCGCCTCACGCGGCGACTGGAAATTCGCTGACAACACCGCCACCTGCACGCAGGACGACGAACTCTACAAGAAGCACAAGGATCACGGCCCCATCATCTTCTACGACCTCGCCTACACCGACGCGACCATCCGCTTCGCCTTCAAGCCGGACGCCAGCACCAAAAGCGTCGTCTTCACCAACAATGGCGACGGCCACATCTTCCGCATCGTCTTCAGCCAGACCGGTGCAAGCATCCGCGCCTTCCCACCCGGCGACAAAGACCACAAGTCCATCGCCCTCGGCACCGAACCCACGCTCAAGCTCAAACCCGGCGAGTGGACCAACATCAGCGTCGAACTCCGCGGCCCCAAAGCCACCGTCAAAGTCGGCGAGTTCAGCAAGACCTACGAGCACGCCTCCATCGCACGCGCCAAGACCAATCTCAGCGTTGGTTTCTCCTTCGGCACGGTCAGCGTGAAGGATGTGGTGGTGGAGAAGTGATGCGGAGCGTGGACGCCCTCGTCCGCATCAACATCTTCAAACCCAACGGGTTTGCGTCTTGCAGCCCAAGGGTGCCGAGCCTCGGCGAGGCTCCCTTGGGATCATCACGCCCATTCACACCCAAGTCATCGGACCGCAACGCGGTCCCGTCAGCCGTCGCTATGTCACTGGCCCACTCGAGTGACGGAACCTCGTTGGGGTTCATGAACCAACGAAGAATGGCTGCCACATTCCCCAGGGAGCACTCGCCAAGGCTCGGCACCCTGGGGCTGTCTTACGGAAGGCCGTTGGCCTTCGGTCAAAGCCCGCCCAGCTTGCAAATGCGCTCCCAGTGCTTCGGCTCCACGGGCGTGATGGAAAGCCGGTTCCCACGTCGCAAAATCAGCATGTCCGCCAGCTTCAGGTCCGCGCGCAGCATGTCGAGCGTCACGAAGGTTTTGAAGTCCGCCTCCCACTTCACATCCACCATCAGCCAGCGCGGCTCCTCGCGCTTGCTGCCCGCGTCGAAATACTCCGACGACGGATCAAACTGCGTGTGGTCGGGATAGGCCTCCTTCACGATCTTCACCACGCCCGCAATGCCCGGCACGTCGCAACTGGAGTGATAAAAGAACCCCAGATCGCCCACCGCCATCTGATCCCGCATCATGTTCCGCACCTGATAATTCCGCACCCCGTTCCACGGCTCCGTTTTCTTCGGCCGCGTTTTCAAATGCTCGAAGGAAAAGACATCAGGTTCGGATTTGAGAAGCCAGTGGTTCATGGGATTGAGTTGTTCTTTCTCACACCGTGATCAGCCGGTTCCGCGCCGTGATCGGCCAACGCTCGGTCGTTTTGCCGACTTCGATGACGTAAGCCTCGCCATGCATCGAAACGGTCGGACAGACGTGGCGTGGGATGCCGTGGAGTGCTTGGCCGATGGTGAATTCGTGGGCGCGATCGGTTTCGAGCACGAGATGCTCCTCGCTCTGCATCACGGCGACGGCATCCGGCAGTTCCTCGAAGCGGACGCGGGGATGCGGGTTCTCAGGGGCGACGGATTTGTGGCCGAGATCGAGCGTGATGCGGTTCGTGCCCGGCTTGCTGATGACGCGGGCCAGCAGCACGGCAGCGGGCAGGAAGGGCAGATCGGCGGGGTATTTGTCTCCATAACCAAAATCCCACAGCACGGTGGTGCCGGGGCTGAGGGTGCGGTCGTCATATCCCGCATGGATGCCGAACGTCGGTGAGCCACCGGCGACGAGTTCCTTCACGACGATGCCCTCGCCCTGCAAACGGCAGCGAAACTGCAGCACCGGCTCAAACGCGGCATCACAGCGCTCGCGACGCACATCAAGGCTTTCGTCATGAATGTGGCCGTCGTAGGCGTGGAGACCGCGGAACTGGAGTCGCGGCGTGTCCTTGATGACATGCGCCAGCATCGCGGCCGCATCACCGGGCACGATGCCGGTGCGGGCCATGCCGCAGTCGAAATCCAGGTAAACACCGAGGGTGACGTTGTGCTGCTGCGCGGCGGTGGCGAGAAAGCCGATCGTCTCCTCGGCATCGGCGATGCTGGAGAACTGCGTTTCGGGAAATTTGACCGCGAGTTCGGCCAGACGATGCGCATTGATGCCGACGCAGGGCATGGCGAGCAGCACATCGGTGGCACCGACGGCGGCGCACATTTCTGTTTCAGCGATGGTGGAGGTCTTGAACTTCGTGATGCCAAGTTTGATCTGCATCGCGATGACCTCCGCAGTCTTGTGCGTCTTCACATGCGGGCGCAGGCGTTTCGCATTGCCCGCGATCTTGAGCATGAGCTGCAGATTGTGCTCGATGCGGCTGCGGTAGAACAGCAGCGCGGGGGAAGGGATGTCAGCTTCGTTTTCGACGTGGAACCAGGCAGGATGCATGGCGCATCGTGGCGAGCACCGCTGGCGTGGTCAAATGCGGGCGTGATGCAGATTTGAGCGCCAGACTGGCGCTAGCTGTTCTTGGGCTGCCAATCACCTTCGCGGTAGTCGAGCTGCTTTTTGTCGTCCGGCTCAAGATCCACGGGTTGAAACCCGGAACAACCGGCGAGCATTCCAACGGCGACAGCAAGAATAAACAGGTTCGGCTTCATGAACGGAAGCTGCGGCTTCCTTCGGGAAGGAGCAAGCGGACAAATGGACTGGATGAAATACCTTCATCCGATGACTCACAGTGCAGGCTTGACCGCGCTGCCACACACCGTCAGCATCAGAGCACCATGACACGTGCCACCCTTGCCTTCACCTTTGCCGCCCTCACCACCACCGCGATCGCCGGGGAAAATTTCCTCGTCTATTTCGGCACCAACACGAACGCCAAAAACGGCAGCAAGGGCATCTACGTCGCCCGCTTCAACTCCGCCTCCGGCGAACTGACGCAGCCCGAACTCGCCGCCGAGGCCGGCAATCCGGGCTTCCTCGCGATCCATCCCTCGAAAAAATATCTCTACGCGATTGGCGATGTCACCACCGCCGATGGCAAAAAAGGCGGCGGCATCAGTTCCTTTGGCATCGACCTCAAATCCGGCAAGCTCACGCCGATCAATCAGGCCAGCGCCGTCGGCAGCGGTCCCTGCCATGTGAATGTCGATAAAACCGGCAAGATGGCCGCCCTTGCGAATTACGGCAGCGGCAGCGTCGCCTCCTATGCCATCAAGGACGACGGCTCCGTCTCCGACGCCGCGAGTTTCATCCAGCATGAAGGCTCCAGCGTCGATCCGAAGCGCCAGACCGGCCCGCACGCGCATTCGGTGAACTTCAGCCCCGACAACCGCTTCGCCTTCGCCTGCGATCTCGGTTTGGACAAGGTGCTCATCTACAAAGTCGATCCCGCCACCGGCAAGCTGACGCCCAACGAGCCTGCCTTTGCCAAAACACCTGCTGGCGGCGGCCCGCGTCACCTTGCCTTCCATCCGAGCGGCAAGTACGTCTTCGTAAACAACGAAATGGCCATGACCGAGACCGTCTTCGCCTACGACGCCGAAAAAGGCGCGCTCACCGAGATCGAAACCGTCTCCACCCTGCCTGAGGCCGACCGTGGCAAAACCGGCCTCAGCACCGCCGAGACGCTCGCGCATCCAAACGGCCGCGTCGTGTATGTTTCCAACCGCACGCACGACACCGTCGCCGTCTTCGCCTGCGATCCGGCCACCGGGAAGCTCACCCTGCTGCAAAACGTCCCCGTCGAAGGCGAAATCCCCCGCAACATCTGCCTCGATCCGACCGGCAAGTGGCTCATCGCCGCGCACCAGAACAGCGGCACAGCGGCGCTTTTCAAGGTCGATCAGGACAGCGGCAAGCTCACCTTCACCGGCACCAAGGTGAACGTTCCTGGCAGCATTTGCGTGCGTTTCCTCGCGTTGGATTGATGCGTGAAACAGGCTGCCACCCTGTGATCTGGACTTGCTTCAACGAGCGTGTGGAGTCAGCCACTCGCTCAGCTTGGCAACGGACTCGTTCTCGTGCGAGAGCAGGAAGAAATGCCCTGCGCCGGGGATGAGATGGCTTTTCGCCTTGCCAACGAGGCGCTGGAACTGGCCGTTTTTCACGAACACTTCGTCCCCGCCCGCGATGAAGTGCGTGTTGGTTTTCCCGTCCTGTCGCGTGAGCGGATACGCGGCAATGCAGATCAGGCCCGCAAAACGTCCCGGCAAATCCGTGAACACACGACACGCGCCAAATCCGCCAGCAGACAAGCCAAGCAGCCATGGCTTCTGCGCCAAGGGTCGGCCTAACCGTTTTTCAACTGCGGCGAGACATTCGGTGATGTAGGCCTCCGGGACTGAGGATGGCGTGATGCCATAGGCGGGACAAATGATGAGATGCTGCGGAAAATGCTGCGCGAGATAGTGCTGATACCAGAGAAAACTGCCGCCGTAGCCATGCAGAAAGACGATCACCGGAGTCTGCGGCCCTGATTCATCCGGCACATGCATGGTGGCGAGACCATGATCGGCTTTGATCGGCCTGTAGCAGTAACTCAGCGACGATGGCACTGCACGATAGACCTCATCGGCAGCGATGGCCTTGTAGCGCTCCGCAACGAGCGGCTGGAGCGTTTTTGCATCACTCGCTGCCAACCCGAGGATCGGGGGTTGGGACAAAGCGAGCGCCACGATCATGCCTTCAGGAAGACTTTGCAGCGCCACGCGAAAAGCGGGCATGAGCCGCGCCGCCTGCCCGCTCATTGACGGTGGAGACGAGGCATGCTGCGTGGGCCAGGTCACTTGAATCACTTCGGCGGCATCCCCTGGGTGCGCCGCGACAAACAAGAATCCAACAAGCCATTTCATCCGGTCATTGTGGTCTTTGGACATGGGTTTGACCAGCCCTCGATTGGCGGCTTGCACATCCCCCCTTTGCCCGTATTCTCGCGGCCCCCTAAAAACCCAAGACTATGACCCAGCTCGATCAACTGAAGCAGCACACCGTGGTGGTCGCCGACACCGGCGATTTCGAAGCCATGAAGGCCTACAAGCCACAGGACGCCACGACGAATCCTTCCCTCATCCTCGCCGCTTCGCAGAAGGCCGAGTACAAATCGCTCGTCGATCAAGCCATCGCCGATGGTAAATCCGGCGGCGTGGACGGCGTGATGGACAAACTCGTTGTTGCCTTTGGTCTTGAGATTCTGAAGATCGTCCCCGGCCGCGTTTCGACCGAAGTGGACGCCCGCCTGTCCTTCGACACGCAGGCGAACATCGACAAGGCCCGTCAATTGATCGGCATGTATGAAAAAGCCGGCATCAGCCGCGAGCGCATCCTCATCAAGATCGCCTCCACCTGGGAAGGCATCAAAGCCGCCGAAGTGCTGCAAAAGGAAGGCATCAACTGCAACCTCACGCTTCTGTTCAGCCTCGCTCAGGCCGTCGTTTGCGCTGAAGGCGGCATCAAGCTCATCTCTCCCTTCGTGGGCCGCATTATGGACTGGTACAAGAAAAGCACCGGCAAAGATTACGTCGGGGCGGAAGATCCAGGCGTGCAGTCCGTGACGCAGATCTACAACTACTACAAGCACTTCGGCTACACGACCGAGGTCATGGGTGCCAGCTTCCGCAACAAGGGCGAGATCACCGAACTCACCGGCTGCGACCTCCTCACCATCAGCCCCGGCCTGCTCGGCGAACTCGCCGCCAGCGAGGAAGCCATCACGCCGAAGCTCAACGCCGCCAACGCGAAGTCACTCAAGATCGAGCGCATCGGCAGCGATGAAAAAACCTTCCGCTGGTTGTTCAACGAAGACGCCATGGCGACTGAGAAGACCGCTGAAGGCATTCGCAACTTCGCCAAGGACATCGTGAAGCTCGAAACGATGGTGAAGACGGCTTTGGGCTGAGGCCCAAAGCGTCAAGCAATGGTCAAGGAGTAATCAAGAGGTCAAGACGGCCATTTCTTGACGATTCCTTGACCTCTTGACCACCCTTTGACTGTTCCCGCTCATGCTCACCAAACGCATCATCCCCTGTCTCGACGTGAAGGAAGGCCGTGTCGTCAAAGGCACGAAATTCCTCCAGCTTCGCGATGCGGGCGATCCGGTGGAGTGCGCGATGGTTTACAACGCGCAAGGAGCCGATGAACTCGTCTTCCTCGACATCACCGCGAGTCATGAGGAGCGCAAAACGATGGTCGATGTCGTCGCGCGCACTGCTGCGAGCTGTTTCATGCCGCTGACCGTTGGCGGCGGCATCCGCACCGTCGCAGACATGCGCGAGATGCTCATGGCCGGTGCGGACAAGGTCGGCATCAACACCGCCGCCGTCAAAACGCCGCACGTCATTGACGAAGCCGCCAACGCCTTCGGCTGCCAGTGTCTCGTCGTTGCCATCGACGCCAAACGCAACGACCGCGGCTCCTGGACTGTCTTCACGCACGGTGGTCGCAACGCCACCGAACTCGATGCCATCGAATGGGCTGCTGAAGTCTGCAAACGTGGTGCGGGTGAGATCCTGCTCACCAGCATGGACTCCGACGGCACCAAGGCCGGTTACGACATCGCCTTGACCCGTGCCGTCAGCGAAGCCGTCACCATCCCCGTCATCGCCAGCGGCGGTGCCGGCAATCTCGACCACATGGTCGATGTCCTCCGCGACGGCAAAGCCGACGCCGTCCTCGCCGCCAGCATCTTCCACTTCGGTGAATTCACCGTGGGCGACGTGAAGAAGTATCTCGGCGCACGCGGCGTGCCGGTGCGGCTGTAGCTATCTGGGAGAAGATGCTTTGCTCCCGGAGGGAGCACAGAAGGTAGCCGGTGGTGGAGCGAGGTTTTGCGAGCGAGAACCACCGGACAACACACGAGTAATTGCGGATCAAGGGCACATCCCGGAGGGATGCAAGAAGCGCACGCACGCCTCTCGCACGCCTCTCGCACGCCTCTCGCACGCCTCTCGCATACCTTCGGCATGCGTCCTTGGGTGTGTTGGCATTCGTCTGTGTCCAGGGGCGGCGGCTTCGTGCCTCAGCCTTACCCTGGCTACCTTCTTCGATCCCTTCAGGATCAAACCGCCGCCGAACACAACCAGCCTACGGTCGAGCATGTTCCCCGCATTCTCTGCTTGGAATCCCGCACGCCAACCGTGTAGGCTCCGCTCATGACTCCGCAAAACCTCTCCCGCCGTCAGTTCGGAACCCTCGCCAGCATCAGTGCCATCGCGGCGATGCTGCAAACGCAGATCGAAGCTGCTGACAAGGCCGCTGGAGGCAAGGTGAGACACTCCGCCTGCAAGTGGTGCTACAAAGAGATTCCGCTGGAGGATTTTTGCCTCGCCGCGAAGGAGATCGGCCTGGAGTCCGTCGAGCTGCTCGATCCGAAGGACTTCGCCACGGTGAAGAAACACGTCCTGCACTGCGCCATGGTGAGCTATCCCACCATCGAAGGCCCTGGCGGCGTGAAGATCGGGCCGATTCCGAAGGGCTGGAACCGCATCGAGCATCACGACTTGCTCGTGCAGGCCTATGAGCCGCTTTTGAAGGAGTCCGCCGAGGCGGGTTTCAAGCAGGTCATCTGCTTCAGCGGCAACCGCGAGGGTATGAGCGACGAGCAGGGCCTCGAAAACTGCGCCAAAGGCCTCCAGCGCCTGCTGCCGCTCTGTGAGAAGCTCGGCGTCACGCTCGTGATGGAGCTGCTCAACAGCAAGGTGAACCACCCCGACTACATGTGCGATCACAGCGCCTGGGGCGTGGCCTTGTGCAAGAAGCTCGGCTCACCGCACTTCAAGCTACTCTACGACATCTACCACATGCAGATTATGGAAGGCGATGTGATCGCCACCATCCGCCGTGATCATGAGTTCTTCGCCCATTACCACACCGGCGGCGTTCCCGGCCGCGCGGAGATCGACGAGACGCAGGAGTTGAATTATCCGGCGATCATCAAAGCCATCCAGGAAACCGGTTACACGGGTTATCTGGGCCAGGAATTCATCCCGAAGCGCCCTGATAAACTCGCCTCGCTCAAGCAAGGCGTGCAGATCTGCACGGTGGGGTGAGCCTGTTCACCGCAGTGGCTCCGTGCCCTCGCTGAGGATGGAGAGATAAGCGTCGTAAGCATAGAGGCGGCCATACTTGCCGCCGGTGATCTCGCGGACGATGCCGAGGGTCTGCATCTGCGTCAGGGCGCTGCGAGCGGTGTTGACGGCCATGTCGAGCTTGGCGGCGATGGCGTTGACGCTGGTCACGGGCTGAAGCTGAAGCTGCTGATGAATGCGGATGATGTTTCCAGCCGCACGCCCCAAGCCTGTGATTCTCTCCAGGTCAGTGGCGAACAAAGTCCGCAAGCGACGAGCGGAGGCGACGGCCTGTTCCGCCGTTTGTTTCACACCATGGAGGAAAAAGCGCATCCACCCCTCCCAGTTGCCCGTTCGGCGCACGTTTTGCAGGTGATCATAGTACTCGGAGCGGTGCTCTTTGAAGTAGAGGCTGAGATAGAGCAGCGGCTCGTTCATCACTCCCTCGGCACAAAGCAGGAAGGTGATCAGCAGGCGGCCCAGGCGGCCATTGCCATCCAGAAACGGGTGGATTGTCTCGAACTGGACATGGACGAGCGCCGCCTTGATCAGGGCAGGGGTGGCTACCGGGTCGTCGTGCATGAATTTCTCCAGCGCACCAAGGCAGTTCATGAGTTCATCGGGCGGAGGCGGCACAAATCGAGCTGTTCCTGGCCGGCTGCCCCCGATCCAGTTCTGGCTGCGGCGGAATTCACCGGGTTCCTTTGTCCCTCCGCGAACGCCGGACATCAAAATGGCGTGGATCTCTTTGATGAGCCGCAAAGACAGCGGAAAACCTTCGCGCAGGCGTTTCAGGCCGTGATCCAAAGCGGCGACGTAATTGGAAACCTCCTGCACGTCATCGACAGGGACGCCGGGAGCGGCCTCCAACTCGAACATCAGCAGGTCAGACAGGGAGGACTGGGTGCCCTCGATTTGCGATGACACGACGGCCTCTTTCCGCACATAGGCATAGAGAAAAATGTCAGGATGCGGCAGCAACGCGGAGATGCCGTCCAGCCTGCCAACCGCCATGGCCGCTTGCTCTGACAGGTGCCGCAATTCATGATCCCAGACCAAATCGGGCTCCGGGGGAAGAGGTGCCGGAACGAAGGCACGAAAAGATTCCCCCGCTGTGGCGACGGTGACTTCCTGGCCTGTGGTCCGGGTTGGCATGCTCAAATTTCAAATTGGTCGCCCAAAATGACTTTTCAGCAAACAGAAAGTCAAAATAATCCGATAAATTGACTTTTGGTCGCCCCAAATGTCAGAAACTGAACTTTGCTCGTCGTAGCCTGACTCTCCAGAGTCGGTTCTGGGGGCTTGGCGAAGGGCTAGTGGACGTTCGGTCAAGCTACAGGCACCAGCTTCTCCATCTCCTCCGTCGCCTTTTCCCACTCGCTGGTGAGTTTGGAGATCTTGGTCTCCACGGCTTCCAGTTCAGCGCTAAGGGCACGGAACTGGGCGGCGTCGGCATAGGTGGCTTCTTCCTGAAGGAGCTGGACGATCTCGTGCTTGCGCTTGTCGAGCGTGGCGAGTTCCTGCTCGATCTTGAAAATGCGCAGGTCGAGCTCCTTTTTGGCTTTGCTGTAGGCATTGCGTGCATCGGCCTCGGCACGACGCTGCTGCTTGCTCTTCGGCGGCTCACGGACGGCGGGCGCGGCCCAGGTGGTGGGTTGGGCGTTGTGCAGCGTGGCGGTCAAGGCTTCGCGGGCGGAGCCGGACTTGGTTTTGTCGAGGTAGTATTGATAATCCCCGGCGTAGGGCGTGATGACGCCGGCGCTGACGTGCAGGACCTGCTTCGCCATCTGGCGGATGAAGTGAACGTCATGGCTGATGAAGACGAGGGTGCCTTCGTACTGCTCCAACGCGCCGATGAGGGCGTCGATGCTGCCCATGTCGAGATGCGTCGTCGGCTCATCCATGAGCAGAAAATTCGGCGGATCGAGCAGCAGGCGCACGAGCACGAGGCGGCTCTTTTCACCGCCACTGAGCACACCGACGGGCTTGAAGACATCGTCGCCGTGAAACAGGAAGGAGCCGAGCAGGGTGCGGCACATGTTTTCACCGGGTCGGCTCGGCAGGTCCATGGCGGACTCGAGAACGGTGTGACGCATGTTGAGCACATCGCCGCGATATTGGGCAAAGTAGCCGAGTTTGACGTTGTGGCCGAGCTCGCAGGCACCGGCCTGCGGTGTGAGCGCTCCGGCGAGCAGTTTGAGCAGCGTGGATTTGCCCGCGCCGTTCGGGCCGACGAGGACGGTGCGCTCGCCGCGCTCCATTTCGAGATTGAGGCCGGTGTAAACGGGCTGCGTGCCATAGGCGAAATCAACATCCTTCACGCGGATGACACGCTGGCCGCTGCGAATCGGCTGCGGAAAGCGGAACTTCACCGTTTTGGCATCGGCCACGGGCGCATCGACCTTTTCGATTCGGTCGATCATCTTCGCCTTGTCCTGCGCACGCGAGGCGAAGTTGGCCTTGGCTTTAAATTTATCCACCCAGGCCTGCATCTTGGCGAGTTCGCGCTGCTGGTTGTCGTAGGCACCTTGAAGCTGCTCGGCGCGCGCAGCTTTCTCGCGCAGGTAGTTGTCGTAGTTGCCGACGTAGCGGGTGATCTTGCTGTGGGCGATCTCGAGGATGCTGTTGGTGAGCGCATTGAGAAACTCACGGTCATGCGAAATCATGAGGATGGCACCCGGATAGCCCTGGAGGTAATTTTGGAACCAGATGAGCGATTCAAGGTCGAGATGGTTCGTCGGCTCGTCGAGCAGCAGCAGATCCGGCTCCTGCACGAGCAGTCGCGCCAAATGCGCGCGCATGACCCAGCCGCCGCTGAGCGTGCGGGCGTTGCGCTCGAAGTCCGATTCGCGAAACGCCAGACCGCTGAGGATGCGCTTGGCCTTCGGCTCCACTTCCCAGCGGTGATCCTCATCCACATGCCCGGTCGCCAGTTCCAGCACTGTCACATCCTCAATCGGCGCGCTCTCCTGCGGCAGGAAGCCGAAGCTGATGCCGCGCTCCATGACCACCTGACCATCATCCGGCGTGGTGTCCTGCAGCAGGAGCGAGAACAAGGTCGATTTGCCGGCACCGTTCGGGCCGATCAGGCCGATTTTCTCGCCACGGTTGATGTGAAACGACACCTGGCTGAACAAGGTGCGACCGGCGTAGGTTTTGCTGACATTGGAAACGGAGAGCATGCGGAATTTGGGGGCGTGCATAGTGGCCCTGATTCGCGCCATGTCGAGTTTGCAGGCGATTTCGTGACTGCTTGGGAAAAAGCAGCCGTTGGCGGGCGTTTGGCACTCCCGCATGCATCTTTCTCGCTTTCTCATCGGGTCGCTTCTCGCGACGAGTTCGTTTGTCTCCGCTCAAACTGTCGCCTCTCTGAATGGCTGGCATCAATTTCGCGGCCCAAACCGCGATGGCATCTCGGCGGAGACAGGGTTGATGAAATCTTGGCCTGCTGAAGGCCCGAAGCTGCTGTGGGAGATCAAAGGCGCGGGCGGCGGCATGGGATCGGTCACGGTGGGGAAGGGGCGCGTGTTTGTGGTGGGCAATCGCAAGGAAGGCGTGTCGCTCACCGCCTTCGATCTGATGACGCAGGAGGAAGTGTGGAGCACGGTCATCAGCGACAAACGCGATCAGCCGAACGGCGCGCCGACCTTTGATGGCGAGCGGCTGTATGCCGTGAGCAAGGACGGCATGCTCGCGTGCTGCGATGTGGAGAGCGGCGAATTGCTGTGGCGCAAGAGCTACACGGCCGATCTCGGCGGTCTCATCATGAGCGGCTGGGGCTTCAGCGAGTCACCGCTGGTCGATGGCGAACTCGTGATCGGAGTGCCAGGCGGCAATGACTGCATCGTGGCCGCGATGGACAAGAAAACCGGCGCGGTGAAGTGGAAGTCGTCGCTTCCAGCCGATGTGGGCACGCGTGGCAAGGACGGCGCGGGTTACACCGGTGTGGTGATCTCGAACGGCGGCGGCGTGAAGCAGTACATCACGCTCGTGGGTCGTGGACTCGTCAGCGTGCGTGCCAGCGATGGCAAAACTCTCTGGACTTACAACTCGGTGGCGAATGGCACTGCGAACATCCCGACGCCGCTGGTGTGGGATGATTATGTGTTCACGTCATCCGGCTACGGCACCGGGGCGGCATTGCTTCAGCTCAAGAAGGACGGCGATGGCGTGGCGGTTGAGGAGAAATATTTCCTCAAGGCCGCCACGTTTCAAAACCACCACGGCGGCATGGTGCGCATCGGCGACCACATTTACGCCGGCAGCGGTCACAACAACGGCATCCCGGTCTGTCTCGAATGGAAAACTGGCAAAGTCGTGTGGGAGCAGAGCGAGCGCCCCGGTCGCGAAAGCGCCGCAGTGATCAGCGCCGAGGGCCAGCTCTACTTCCGCTGGCAGGATGGCACCATGGGCCTCATGGAGGCCACGCCGAGCGGCTACAAGCTGCACGGCACCTTCAAGCTGCCGAACTCCAAAGGCCCGAGCTGGCCGCACCCGAGCATTCACGAGAAAAAGCTGCTCATCCGCTCCCAGGATCAGATCTTCTGCTACGATCTGGCGGCAAAGTAGTCCGGTTGCGTCGCAACCGGTCATCCATGCTCCAGTTGCGGCGCAACTGGGCTACTTTGCCAGTAGGTGCGCCACGTTTGGTTTTGGATCGTGGCGTGACGTGGAATTTGCCAGACGATGAGCATCACGCCGAGCAGGTCGCCACAGGCGAGCAGAGCATTCACGATGGAGCCGGTGACGGGCAACGGGTGTGCTGTGCCAGTCAAAGCACACACGATCAACGGCACGACGCTCAAAACGACAAACGGTGCGATGAGGATGGCGATGAAGCGGTTCCGGCTCATCGGGCCGTGGCAGTGGGCGTAAAACAATCCGCGTGAAAGCCAGAGGCCAATGCAGGTGCGGTCCGACAGGCCGCGACCGGGATGAACGAGCGCGTGAACGGCTTCATGGACTGGAATGAGCCAGAGGAGGGCCACGAGAGCCCACGGGGCGAATTTAGTCTCGATCAGCGCGGACTTCAGCGGCGTGAACCAGAACCACAAGGCACCGATCACGCCACCTGCGATCAATGACACCAGAATGGCGAGCAATTGCATGAGCCACGGTGTCGGCTCTTTCATGGCCTGCCACGGCGGTTCGGGCACAAAGTCCGGCGTTTCCGGAATGGGGCCGAAGTGGAAGCGCATGGGTGCAGACTAATCGGAGTGCCTAGCAGACGACAAGAGTGTTGTCGATGCTGCGGCTTTCATTCGTCGGCCTTCTTCTTTTTCTTCTTCCCGGCGGCTTTGTTGGGATCTCCACCGCCGTTGGGGCTGAGGCGCTGCCACCAGTCGGGGCCTTCGGCATTGATGGTCTTGTTGTGTTCAATGAGGCGGCCTTGCAGCTCGTGGAAGCGCTTGGATTCCTTGTCTTTGAGGTCGGCGGTCTCTTTCGGGTCGTCTTTGAGGTTGTAGAGCTCGAACTCGGTCAGCTCGGCATTGGCGAGGATTTTCCAATCATCGACACGCATGGCGATCTTCATGTTCGGGGCCATGTGGAGACGCCAGAAGAGCGGCTGAGGACGCTCGAGCTTCGTGGTGGTGCCGGTGAGTGCCGGGAGCATGTTCACGCCATCGAGCGTGCGATCCTTGGGCGATTCGACACCCGCGATGCCGAGCATGGTGGGGAAGATGTCGCTGCCGGTGACGGGAATGTCGCTCGTGGTGGCCGGTTTGATCTTTCCAGGCCAGCGAGCGAGGCCCGGGACGCGGATGCCGCCTTCATGCACATCGCGTTTGCGTCCGCGCAGGCCGCCACTGCTGCCGCGACCGGGGGATTTGATGCCGTCGCCCTCAGGACCGTTGTCGGAGGTGAAGAAGACGAAAGTGTTGTCGGTGAGCTTTTGCTCGTCGAGCGCGTGCATGAGCATGCCGAAGGCGTGGTCCATCTGAGTGACGTTGGCATGGTGCTCGCGCTGAATGTCGTCGGTGAGGTCGGGGTAGAGCGCCTTGAACTTGGGATCGGATTTGATCGGGTAATGCGGCTCATGCGTCCACACGGCCAGGAAGAAGGGTTTGGATGCATCGCGCTTCTCCTTGAGCCAGGTGACGGCCTCGGTGACGACGAGCGGCGCGGAGTATCCCTGCATCGGGCCGACGGGCTGGCCGTTGCGGGCGAAGTTGTTCGGGTTCTCGTGCGAGGGGCCGGCGTTGTTTTGCGTGGCCATCCACCAGTCGTAGCCGTGATCGCCCGGCTGGGGCTGCGCGGGATTGTTGAAGAGGCCGTTGAGATGCCATTTGCCGCTGTGGCAGGTGGTGTAGCCCGCGCGTTTGAGCAGCTCTGGCAGCGTGTTCTCACTCGTGCGCAGATGCACCTCCGCGCCCTCGGCGATCCAGGTGTACACGCCGTTGCGATGCGGCGTGCGGCCGGTGAGCAGCGCGGAACGCGACGGACTGCACACCGCGCTGCCGGAGTAGCACTGCGTCAACCGCACACCCTGCTTCGCGAAGGCGTCGAGGTTCGGCGATTTGATGATGGGATGGCCGAAGCAACCGAGATCGCCGTAGCCGAGGTCATCGGCCAGGAAGAGCACGAGATTCGGCTGCGCCGAAAAGGACGAATGCAGAATGAGGAATGACGAAAGGAGGGCGATGAGGAGGCGCATGGTCCGGCTTGAACGGCAGGCGGGGCGGCGATCCTTCGCGCTTTGCAGGACGGAAGTGTGCGAAACTGCCGCTTGGCGGGCGGCGTTCTTTGTGAAAGCATGATCCACCACACCATGAAGCTGATTTTTGCGCCTCTGTTTGTCCTCGCCGGCCTGCCGCTGTTTGCGGCGGAGGATTTGTCGAAACCCATCGAGGCGCTGCGAAGCGTGCAGAAAGAAGGGCAGGGAAATGAGGCGGCCGGGAAGGCGTGGCAGGAGATCGTGAAAGCGGACGCGGCGAATCTACCGGACGTGCTCAAAGGCATGAATGGAGCGAATCCGCTCGCCGAGAACTGGCTGCGCGCGGCGGTGGGTGTGATCGCGGATGAGGCGTTGAAGGCGAAAAAACTGCCGGTGGAGACACTGGTGGCGTTTTTGAAGGACACGCAAAACAGCCCAGGACCACGCGTGGTGGCGTTTGATCTGATCCAGCGTGCGGATGCGAAGCTGGCGGAGAGCTTGACGCCAACGCTGCTCAATGACGTGAGCAGTGATCTGCGCCGTCATCCGGTGGCAAAGTTGATCGAGGCTGGTGACGCTGCTTTGGAGAAGAAGGACAAGGATCAAGCGATCACGGCCTTCACGAAGGGTCTCGGAGGCGCCCGAGACGAGGATCAGATCAAGGAGCTCACGAAAAAACTTCGCGATTTGGACCAGAAGGTTGATCTGCCGAGGCATTTTGGCTTCCTGATGAGCTGGAAGCTCATCGCGCCGTTCAGCAACGCGGATCGCGGCGGTTTCGACACGGTGTATCCACCGGAGAAGGAACTGAAGTTCGACGCGAGCTACGAAGGAAAGACAACGGCGGTGAAGTGGGTGGATTTCACGAGCAAGGACGAGTACGGGAAGATCGATTTCAACAAGCCTTTCGGCATGGAGAAGAGCGCCGTGGGCTATGCGGCGGCGGATTTCCTCAGCACGGAGGAGCGTCCGGCGGAGATCCGCATCGGCTGCAAAAACGGCTGGAAGGTGTGGCTGAACGGCGAGCTGCTCTTTGCCCGCGACGAGTATCATCGCGGCGCGAAGCTGGATCAGTACAAGCTGCCGTGCCAGCTCAAGAAGGGGAAGAACATGATCCTGGTGAAGTGCTGCCAGAATGAGCAGAAGGAGCAGTGGACGGTGGAGTGGGAGTTCCAACTCCGTGTGTGTGATGCGACGGGGACGGCGATTCTCGCGGAAAGATGAACGAAGCAATCCTAAAGATAAAAACACCTGACTCAGTGCTCCAGACCATGAAGACCTCCTTTGTTTTAGTTTTTTGCCTTCATCTTTCGTCTTTTGCCTTCGCCGACTGGCTGCAATTTCGCGGGCCGAATGCGACGGCGGTTTCGAGCGAGGCAAAGGTGCCGGCAGAGACATTGAAAATCGCATGGACGGCGGATTTGCCGGGACGGGGGCTTTCGGCGCCGATTGTGGTGGGAGACAAGGTCTTCGTGACGAGCTCCAGCGGCCCAGGGCAGGAGACGCTGCATGTGTTTTGCTTCAATGCGAAGGATGGAACAAAGAAATGGGAGCGCGTGATGCGCACGACGGGACGCACGATGACGCATCCGAAAACGAGCGTGGCGGCACCAACGCCGTGCAGTGACGGAGAGCGCGTGTTTGCGCTGTTTTCTTCGAATGACCTCTTCGCGTTCGACCTGGGTGGAAATCTCCTTTGGCTGCGAGGGCTCACGTTTGATTATGCGAACGCGAGCAACAGCCTGGGCATGGCGCAGTCGCCGGTGGTGATGGATGGGACGCTGGTGGTGCAGAGCGAGAATGACAGCGAATCCTTCGCGGCGGGCCTGGATGTGGCGACGGGACGCAACCAATGGAAGCTGGAGCGTCCAAAGGCCGCGAACTGGTCGAGCGCGACGCTTTGGAAAGGCGCGGTGGCTTTGCAGTCGAGCAAGGGCATCCTGGCGGTGGAGCCAGCAACGGGGAAGACGGTTTGGGACTACACGGATGGCGCGAGCACGACACCTTCCAGTGTGGTGTCAGGTGAGCTTCTGTATGCAGTGTCGCACGGCATCACGGCGCTTGCGCCAGAGAAGGGTTCGGTGACGCAGTTGTGGCGGAATGAAAAGCTGAATCCAGGCACCGCGAGTCCGCTGGTGCTGGGCGATCATATTTACGTCGTGAATGGCGCGGGCGTGCTGATCAAAGCGAGCCTGAAGAATGGAGATGAACTGTGGAAACTGCGCTTGAAGGGGCCCTTCAGCGGTTCGCCAGTGGCGGCCGGGAAAAGCATTTATGCGGTGAATGAACGCGGCATTTTCCAGACGATCGCCCCCGACGCGCCAGAAGGCAAAGTGACGCAGGAGATCGAACTGAAGGAGACGGTGCTGACGACACCGGCGGTCTCGGGTGGCGCCATCTACGTGCGCAGCGATGCGAAACTCTGGAAGCTGCAATAACGAGATGCCTTACGATCCGATTCAGGAGTCCGAGGAGCTCGACATCGCGATCTCCACCGAGGTGGAGCAGGAAACTTCGCGAGCGCTGAACAAGGAGACGCGCCAGGTGCTGCTGGCGGTGCTGCTGGTGGCCGCGTTCATGGCGCTCGCGCATTTCACGCCGCTAAAGGCGTGGATCACGAATGTGCAGACGTGGAAGGGCCTTGTGCGTGAGTTCGGATGGATGGCGCATGGCATTTTTGTCGCAGCGTGTGCTGTCGTGGTGATGCTGGGCGTGCCGAGATTGCCGTTGTGTGCCGCCGCAGGCCTGATTTTTGGTTTTGGTGAAGGTTTGGTGCTGTCGCTGATCGGATCGACATGCGGATCGTATGGCGCGTTCGTGTTGTCGCGTCATGGATTTCGACGTGCGGCGGAATCGCGCGCTGAGAAATGGCCGTGGCTCAAGAAGCTGCTGAAAAAGCCTTCCATCATGCGTGTGTTTTGGGTGCGGCAGCTCATGGTGCCCGGACTGGTGCTGAATGTGCTGCTGGGCATGACGCCGGTGCGGCACAGCCGGTTTTTGCTCGGCACGGGGCTGGGTTATCTGCCGTTGAACGTGGCATTCAGCCTGGTGGGCAGTGGCTTGGGCAAAGGAAGCCTCGCGTCCACCTTCGCGCAGTTGCTGGCGGCGATGGCGGTGATCAACATCGCCGCATGGCTGGTGTACCGCGTGATGAAGAAGCAGCGCGTTGCGTGAAGTTCCGGACGTACGTCAATGCATCGCATGCCATGCCAGCGTGTGATGCTCCACATCTTCAGCATCGGTCTGCACGGCGGCCACGATCACGGCCGCAAGACCAATGAGCACGGCGACCGGGAAGATGAGAATCAGCAGCGGCAGCAGCATGATGAAGGCGAGAGGACCAATGATCAGGCCCAAGGCGATCGTTTCCCAGCCGAACCGCTTCAGGTTGACCCCGACAGGCGGAGCGCCGGACTGGCCGCTTTTGACAAAGACATGCTCTTGCCGCAGCCAGACGAGCAGGGGACGCAACGCTTTGCGAAAGGGCCGGAGGAATGTGGCCTGCATCCGGCGGAACTGCCAGACGCGGTGGAGATTACGAGTTACAAAACGCGCTTCGGCGTTCTTGGCACTGGCGGCCTGTTGAAACGAGGCCGCCTGACCAGTGGTGTCAGGGATCGTGTTCATGGTGGTGGTTGGTTGTATGTTGAAACGGGCTGCCCAGACCTGTTCTGGCAAAATACTGCCCGCTCACCCGCCCCGGCCATGCAGCGAACACGCCTTGCAGGCGGCGCATAGCTCACAAGTGACTGTGTGAGGGCTATCCAGACACTTGGGGCAGTGAACACAGAGCATGCAGAAAGGGCGCTGGCTGACCACAGCATCAGGAGGACGCGGCACCCTCCAGGCAGCGTTGCTGGAAAACGCACAGGCCCTCGACGAGAGCGCCTGAATGGGATCCAAAACATCAGTTTTCATCGCAGAATAGGGTGAACCACCCCACGCATGGCCGCGGATTGAAAAATGCGCTATGGGCAGACCTGCCCATATTTTGAACTTTTTTTGTCGGCGTTGCGAACCTCCCCATCCCGCGCTAAATCCTTCCATGTCAGCGACAACCAAGGCTGAGACAGGCCAGGCATGCTTAAAATGGGGAGGGGGCTCACTGCTGCTTTCCGGCCCCTGCGTGATCGGCCGCAGGTCGGACAATGACCTGCAAATCAACAATGTACAGGTCTCGCGCCGCCATGCGTTGCTGATGAATTACAATAATGACTGGTGGCTGAACGACCTCGGCAGCCGCAATGGCATTCTGGTCAACGGCCTGCGCCTCACCAGCGCCCGTCGGTTGCGCGACGGCGATGAAATCCGCATCGCCAACCACCGGATCATTTTCCACAACAGCAGCCAGAGTCCTCCGCACCACAGCTCGATCATCGGCAAGACCACGCAGGTGGCGGAGCCCGCCTCGGACGAGACAAGTCCGCCAGCAGCGACCTGCGAGCTCATCATCGCCACAGAGAACGGCGAGATTCTCGAAGGCGAAAAGGCCGCACACTGGTACTTCGGCAAAACAGTGGAGCGCTCACCTGGCGCCTCCTGCTACATGCTTCCGACCTCAGTGCGTCAGTGGCTGGAACTCGTGGCCGTCGGAAATGGTGTCGGCGTGTCGCCCTTGGAGATCAAAAGCGGCGAGCGCCGCGTGGTCATGTCGCTCGCACGCCGCAGGGAGGAACGCTTCTTCCTGCTGGTGCGCGAGGAGTCGGCCAAAATCTCCATTGAGCGCCTGCAAAACCTTGACCTCACGGAGCGCGAGGCCGAGGTCATGCACTGGGTGTGCGAGGGAAAGAAAAACCCTGAGATTGCTGAGATTCTGGCCATCGCGCCCAGAGCAGTGAACCACCACATCGAGCATATCTTCAAAAAGCTCGGTGTGGACAACCGCCAGAAGGCCATCAAAACCGTGATGGAACGTCTGGCGGTGTGATGTCGGACAAACCGCTGTTCACTTCACCACCGGGCGCAGCACCATGTTGCGGTAGTCCACGTTCGTGTGGTCGCCTTGCAGGTAAAGTGGGCCGGGCTTGAACTCATCGCTGGTCATTGCGCCGCCGGTGCAGCCGAGCACGGGCTGGTTGTCGATGATGGTGGTGCCGTTGAGGATCACCGTGAGGTGGCGATCCACCAGCGTGATGTCCAGCGTCTGCCATTCACCGATCGGCTTCTCCGCGTTCACGCTTGGCGTGATGCGGCTGTACAGTGCGCCCATGTGGTGCGAATCGAGCGGTTTGCCAAAGCTCTCCATGATCTGCACCTCGTAAATGCCGCGCAGGTAGATGCCGCTGTTGCTGCCTTCCTGCGTGCGCACTTCGGTCTTCAGATTGAAGTCCTCAAACTCCGCGTCGGTGCGCAGATTACCGAAATGCTTGTCCTTGGCCTTAACCACGCGGTTTTGCAGCACGCCATCGACGACGCTCCAGCCGTTATCGACGCCTTCCTTCAGCAAACGCCATCCGGTGAGGTCCTTGCCGTTCAAGAGCTGGATCGGATCACCGAACTTCACCTTCGCGAGATCAGGCTTGGCCGGGATGTCGGCGATGCGCTTGCCCGCAAACTCGGCAGGCTTGCCGATCTCCTTGCCCTCGGCGTTCTTTTTCGCCGTGGAGAGCTTCAACGCATCGCCTTCGATCTTCGCGGTGATGGTTTCGATGGCCGAAAGCTTGCCTTCCTTGTTCTTCTGCTCACGCGTCACGATCAAAGTGTCACCATCGACCTTAGTGCTGGTGGTCGGCACCACGCTGCCGCCGCCCCAGAGCACGCTGGAGCTGAGGGCGCCGTCTTTTTCCTCCACGCCGAGCCAACCAGCGCCACCGCCAGGGATCGTCAGCGCCCAGCGGCCCAAGAAAGGATTGTCAGCGGCATTCAAAACAGCGCCGAGACTGAAAACGGCGGCGACGGAGAGAGAGCGAATCGAGAAGAACATGAGAGGCAGGTTGGGTTGTTGTTTGGGCGTGGAGAAACGGGACTACTTGCGCTGATCCTTCACACAGTCGGGATCCGCAGGTGTTGGCGAGCCGGTTTGATCGACCGGATGCGTGTAGAGATACTTCCAGACTGCTTCGTGGATGAGTTTGGCGTCCTTGTCCTTCACGGCGGCTCCGCCGGGCGTCACGGAGCTATGCGCACGACCGGCGTCGTTCTTCACATCCGCGTCCGTGATCAGTCGGCGGCTGTTTTGAAACGGCGTAGCGACCATGTCCACGTTCACGATGGGTCCGAACTGGTTTAAGCCCATCATCTCCCAGGAGCGGCAGTAATGATCGCCCGTCCAGCCGCCATCCAGCACATGGCTGAAGCCAAAGATGCGGTTCGCCGGTGTCGCGGAGGGCAGTGACTGCCAGCTCTCCAAGTTGTCACGCGGCCCGCACAGGCACACCACGCGATCCACCTTCTGATGCTTCGCAAAGCGTGCCGAAGTCGTCGCGCCGTGAGAGGCACCGGAGAGGATCACCTTGTCCCAGTCCAGGCCTTTGCCATCCTTGCTCAGGAACTGCTTCCACTTGCCCTCGGGATGCTCCTTGGACAGCCACTTCACGAACTGAAATGATCGCTCCATGATGCTGTCAGGCTGCGGGATGCTCACCAGATCGCTCCGATCTTCGCCGATGGACGCTTCGAGGCGGATGTCGCCCAAGGTCTTGCCATCATCGCGTCGCGCCGCCGGGATGATGCCAAACCACTTGTTCGCATAATGCACCTGGATCGCATGCAGCCCGTAGCTGTTAAGACGCTCAAACAGAGGCGCGCTGTGCCCCATGAGCCAGATCACCAGCTTGCCCTGCGCTTTCACCTTCGTGTCCACGCTCGCATTCTGCATGTCCTGCGCTTTGCCCTTCTTGTCCGTGAACACGAAGTCGATCTCAGGGTGCTCTTTGGCACGCGGATCAATCTCGCTTGCACGTTTTGAGATGGTTTCGACGGCAAAGGAACTGGCCGCAAGGCCGAGACAGCAGGTTAGGATGAGTTGGTGTTTCATGGTTGGGAGATCTCAATTGGTGTTCATGTATGGACCAGGCTTCAATGACTCGATGAAGGCGCTGAAGGTAATGCCAAGGTCAAAGTTTCGCAGGCAATCGAGGGCGAAACGTTGCTCACAAAGAGTCCAGTTCACCAGTCCTGTTTCGCAATCCAAGCCAATCACATTGCCAAAGGAATCTTCGCCAATCGGTATGGTGGTCATTGGCATGAACCCGACATCCGCCTCAAGCTCCGCATAGAGCGAACGCATCGGAGGGTTCTTGTCGGAGAGGGAAAAGAACTGGTGAACGGTGATTTCGTTCCCGCCGGGAAGCTCATCCGCACTGGTGAAGGTGTCAGCGTCACTCGCTGGAACACACCCATTCCAGCGGAGCAAGAACTCCGTGTATTCCTGCGGCAAAGATGCATGCGCGAACTCTTCGAAGCTTCGAATGTCCGCCAGAGAACAAGGCGCTCCAGAAAGTTTGGGCGTGAAGGCGACAAAGGACATGAGAGACTTTTGCTTCACTTCCTCACGACTCAAACCTCCGCCCCGCCGCATACGAACCCACGCTGCGGATCGTCGCGCCGTCGGCTTTCGTCTGCTCCAGCGCCTTTTGCACGCGTGGATCGGCCTCAGAGCCTTCGATCTCGATGTAGAAGCGGTATTTGTTCGGCTGGCCGCGAATCGGGCGGGATTCGAGACGCTTCATGTTGATGTCGTTCTCGCTCAAAGGCGTCAGGAAGCGGCACAGGCTGCCAGAACGATCCGGCAGCTCGACGACGAGCGCCGTGCGGTTGTGTTCGAGCGACGGCGTGTTCGCCGCATGCCCGATGAGATAAAACTGCGTGATGTTCGGCACCTCGCCAGCGATGGGGAAATGCAGAATCTGCAGGCCATGGCGCTCGGCGTTTTGACGCGGCCCAATTGCCGCCGCCCCGGGTGAGGCAACGGCTTTTTCAGCCGCTTTGGCCGTGCTCAGCTCCACGACGCGTTTCACGTCAGGGTAGTTCGCCTTCAACCAGTCATCGCCATGATAAAACGGCATCGCGTGAGAGTGGATCGAGGTGATCTTCTCACCTTCCCGGCCCAGCAGCGCTAGTTTAACATCCAGCGTCAGTTCTTCGAGCACACGCAGCTCACAGCGCGCATCCACCAACCGGTCCACGGTGTCGATGATGAAGCCGCCGGAAGAATTTTCGATGGGAACGATGCCCAGCGCCGCAGGATTCGCAGCAATGTAGGCAAACACATCGCCCACGTTCTCCCGCAGACTCACCTCAGCGCCGGGAAAGCGCATCTGCGTGATCAGATGCGAAAAACTGCCCTCGGGGCCGAGGCAGGCGATGGTTGGCGGCGGGTTCATGCGAGCCGCGCATGCTCCGCCGCAGAAGCTCACGGTCAAGAACACCGCACTGGATTTCATCTCACCCTCGCGTTCCTTTCCGCATGCGTCGCCGCTGGAAAGCCATCCTCATCACCCTGCTCGTTCTCGCGGCAGTTGGCTGGTGGGGCGTGCCGTGGCTCGTGCCGCTGCCGGAGGCGTTGTTGAAGCCACCGCCCGCCTCCACCCTCTACCTCGCCCGCGACGGCACGCCGCTGCGGCATCTTCTCAATGAAGATGGCACACGCTCCGCGCCGCCGGTGAAATACGCGGAGATTCCGACGACGCTGGTTCACGCGGTGCTCGCGGCTGAGGACAAACGCTTCTTCTCGCATGGCGGCATTGATCCCCTCGCCATCGCACGCGCCGCCTGGGACAATGCGCAGGCGAAACGCATTGTTTCCGGTGCCTCGACAATTCATCAGCAGCTCATCAAAAACACCACGCCGCGCTCCGGCAAACGCACGCTTGGCATCAAAATCGTCGAAGCACTGCAAGCGCGAAGCCTCGCGATGTCATGGAGCCGCGAGGACGTGCTCACGGCTTACCTGAACCGCATTTCCTTCGGCAACCTCATGACCGGAGCCGCCACCGCCGCATCCGGCTACTTCCACAAGCCACTCAACGACCTCACACCCGCCGAATGCGCGTTGCTCGCCGCGTTGCCGCAGTCGCCGAGCCGGTTGAATCCGTTTCGCAATCTGGACGCCGTTTTGCCGCGCCAGCGCCGCATTCTCGATCAGATGCACGCACTCGGATGGCTTGATGACGGGCAGCATCGCGTCGCTTTGGATCAAAAGATCGTCCTGCAACGCTTCAGCGGTGGCTTTGAGGCTCCGCATGCGGTGGAAATGATGCGCGGTGAGTCCGATGCCACGACGATTCGCACCACGCTCGACGCCACGCTTCAGCAGCAAGTCGAGACGATCATCGCGCAGCGCTTGGAGTCGCTCAAAGGCCGTCATGTTTCGCATGGAGCCGTCGTGGTCATCGAAAACGCCACTGGAGCCGTGCTCGCGCTTGCAGGCTCGCGTGATTTCTTTGCGACTGAAGGCGGCCAGATCAACGGTGCCTGGGCACCGCATTCCCCCGGCTCGGCGATGAAGCCATTCACTTATCTGATCGCTTTCGAGCGCGGTGCGACACCCGCTAGCATTGTCGCGGATCTTCCAGTCGAGTTCGCCACCTCATCCGGCACATACCGTCCCGAGAACTTCTCCCTGCGCAGCTTCGGGCCGATGACATATCGAAACGCGCTCGGCAATTCGCTCAACATCTCCGCCGTTCGCGTGCTCGATTCCATCGGCGGAGCCGAAACGCTGCTGCCAAAGCTGCGTGAACTTGGTTTGACCACGCTAAACGAAGACGCCGCTCATTACGGCCTCGGCCTCACCATCGGCAACGCTTCCGTGCGTTTGATCGAACTCGCCAACGCTTACGCCTGCCTCGCCCGGCTTGGTCGATTCAAGCCGTGGACCTTGCGCAGTGATGCTCCAGCAACGGAAGAACGCCGTCTTTTCGGCGAAAACGAAAGCTGGCTCATCGCCGACATTCTCAGCGACAACCAGGCGCGTGAGATGGCTTTCGGCAGTTACTCCGTGCTGCGCCTGCCCTTCAAATGCGCCGTCAAAACTGGTACCAGCTCTACCTTTCGCGACAACTGGACGCTGGGTTACACGCGTGAGTTCACCGTCGGTGTCTGGGTCGGCAATTTCGACAACACACCGATGCAGGACGTCAGCGGCATCACCGGCGCGGGCCCGATCTTCCGCGATGTGATGCTGCACCTGCATGAAAAGCATCCCTCCACGTGGTTTGAACGTCCCGCGGCCATCACGCACGCGCGCATCGATCCGCGCACCGGCAGACGCCTCACACCGCAGTCACCGCCTGCGCGTGTGAGCCGCGAGGACTGGTTCATCGCCGATCACTTCCCGCCCGTCGCACAAGCGAGCGACTACGACGCCCGTGGCCGCGCCATCCTGCCGCGTGAATACGCCGCGTGGATTCCCACCAGCGCCAACTGGCTCGGCGATCTCATCACCACCGCCGAAACCGATGCCAAACCCGTCCTGCGCATCACAAATCCCATCCCTGGCACCGTCGTCATCCTCGATCCCGACATCCGCAACAACGGCAACCGCCTCCTGCTTCAAGCCACCGGTGCCTCGCAGTCACATTGGAGTTCCAAGACCCTCGAACTCCGGTCCGAAGCCAATCACACCTTCGCCATCCTCAAACCCGGCCGTCACGAAATCGAACTGCGCGATGAAACGAGCGGATTGAAGGCGAGGACGTTTGTGATCGTTCAAGAAGAATAGCCATGGTCCCACCAGAAGACATGTATCTCAAAGTGCTCCATGAAGCAGAACCTGTGGCTTCGAAGCTTTACCTAGATGTTTCCAAACACGACTTTGCCAACCCCGATGAAGCGGCGTTGCATTTTTTGGACTCAGACCGCTGGAGGTATATTGGCGGACAGTCGACAAGGCCACCGCATTATCGGTGCTTGAGAATCTTCTCCGAACAGACTTGGCATACGGCCAAGCACGGCTCGCAAAGAACGAGATAAAAATCTCCCTCAACGAGTTCATGACGCACTTCAGTCCAACAGCGCGATTCTTTACAAACGCCGAGTGGGAAACTCATGGCCTATACGACGCGGAAACCGGCGTCAGCTCATTTACAGGATGGTATCCCGCCACCAATGCAACCTGGGACGGTGGGGTTTTGGTGCTTGATGAAGGCAAAGCCGGAGTTCTCTGGCTGGAAGATGAGGACTAAAACTCACTCCCCCAGCCGCTCTCGATACACCTTCCGCGCATGCTCATACGCCGCGACGGCGTCATCGTGCTCCTTCGGATCGATGAGCGCTTCTTTTTGCGACCAGCATTGATCGACGCCCTTCAGACACCATTCGAGGCTGCGTTGTTCGCGGATGGGTTTGTCGGCGACGATGACGAAGATGGGATTCGTGTGGGAACTGGCGCGGATGCGCAGGGCGAGCCAGCAGCTTTTTGCGACGGGCACATCGAAGGTCAGATCACGGGTGGTGCCGTCGGCGAGAAGGTTTTGTTTTGCGACGGACTCGCCGTTGACGAGAAGCTCGACAGGAACTTCGCGTGAGGCACCAATTCGCGCGCGTTCGAGGTCCCAAAAGGGCTTTTGACCGGCAGGAGCGTTTTTAATGTCGGGGCGCGGCTGGTCGTCGAGCCGTGCGGCGGCTTTGACGGTGACTTTGACCGTGGCGGGCTTCGCGAGTTTCAATTCGCTGCCGTTGACGCCGAGTTCAACGTCGTTGGCCTTGAAGTCGATGAGATGGCTCTTGCCGTCGCTGACGTAGGCGCGACCTGAGCGGATGCCTTCGCACCAAGCGTCGTAGGTGAGCTTGTCGTCGAGCTTCACGTAGGCGCGGCCGAGGCCGACGCGCTCGCCGTAGATGCAGGGGAAGTCGGTCTCGCCGCTGATGCGGGTGCGGAAGCCGGCATTGAGCGTGTGATACCAGATGTTCAACTCCCAGGTATGCGGTGTATCCACCATCGACAGGAAATCGACGGCAGGCACAGGCCGGCCTTCCGGCCCTTCGACCATGTGGGTGACATCGACGATGTATTCGCACGCGCCGATGCCGTTGAAGGGCGGCACGATGTAATTTGGCAGCTCGTCGGTGGCGCTTTGCATGCCGAGCTTGTATTGCTGGCCGCGAGCGGGGTCGTTTTCGGCGAGCGGTTGCAGGCCCCAGCCGCTGTGCGCGGGACCGGTGAGCGCGCCTTGCTTCTTCGCCCACTTGAGTGTGTTGAGGCAAAGTGTGGGCCAGTGCGCGGTGCTGTCGCCGCCGGGATACATCTGCTCCTTGAGCTTCAGCAGGCAAAGATGGCCGCTCTTGTGACTGCCAAAGCCGCTGACCTCGACATCGTAGCGCAGCAGAAACGGATAGCGTGATTCCTTGTCCTCGGTGCCGGTGAAGAACTGCTTCTGGTAATCGAAGCACGGCCCCCAGGTGAGGTTCGCGCCGATTTTCAAATCTTCGCCCATGCAATGCCGCGCCATGTCCGGCGCATGCACGCCCTGCGTCGGCACGGAGTAATGTGCGCAACCGGCGGCGTGGATGTGATGATCACCACTCCACCAACCGAGTTTCGATGGATCAATCCAGCGCTTCACCTGGAACTTCAGTGACGTGTTTTGACCGGAGATGGCAATTTTTCGCGATTCGGGCAGCGATTCGGGTCCGCGACGAAAAACCACCACGTAGTCGCCATCGGGCAGCTTCAGCGATTCGCCGTCGCCACGGTAGATTTGCGGATGGAAGAAGAAATCCGGAGCGTGGCGCTTAATCTGCGAGGGATAGATGCGCCCTGCGGCATCTTTGATGAGCAACTCGGCGATGCAGGGCTTGCCGTCTTCATCGGTGATGGCGAGCTTCACCTCGCGCGCAGGCTGGCAATCAAACAGCACGCTCACTTCGTTGCGGAAACCGAGATCCTGCGTGCCCTGGCCGGTGTCGAAACTGAAGGTGGCATCGCGTTTGCCCGCGTCGCGGCTGTAGAGCTGGATGATGCGATATTCGACACCGAGGCCACTCAAGGTCGCCTGCATCGGCGGCGCTTCGAACATCTGCATGTCGAGCCAGCGGGTGGAGAGCGCGGGCTGGCCGGGATCACGTGGTTGCGCGTTCGGCGCCACGGGCGGCGAGCCTTTGACATACGCCTCCTTCGCCTGTGGGCTGCTCCCGACGAGTTTCGCGGTCACACCTGCTTCGTTATCGACGCGCACGAGGTACTGCCGCCAGCCGGACTCATCGAGCACCGGCTTCGCCGCACCCGTCGCCACCTTCACGCGTTGCTCGGGCGTGATGGTGACCTGAAACAGCGCATGCGCATCGAGCACCGTTTGCGCCTTGGCGGCGCTGGCCACGTCATTTCCCTGAATGCAGGTCTTCAGCGACGCGATCTCATCGGCACTGAATGGCGAACCGAGGTAGTTTGTGGCGTCGATCAATCGCTGCGTCGCGGCGAGGAAGGGCTGGGGTTCGACCTCTACCGCGTGAGTCAAACCAGCGCCCAGCACGAATCCACCGATCCAAAGTGACGTCTTCATGCCACCTTAACGCGGCTGGAGCCCGCGACTTGCCGGTCAGATGCCTTTCACCCGCTTCATGATAGCTGTCGGATCTTGTCGAAGATCGAGAAGAGCGTGGAGAATGACACCGCGCCGTTCAGCGACATAGAACAAGCCATAGTGCCGATTGAAGACGAGAACCCGCCGCACCTTGCCGCGATGAACGACGGGCCCGATCTCGGGAAATGCCTCCAGCAACCGCACTGAAGAAAGCACCTCATCATAGAACCGGTCTCCGGCTCCTTCCTCCCAAGCTTCCTGGTGTTCGTAGATGCGCTGCACATCTGTTTCAGCGCCCAACGTCCAAACGGCGTTCATGCGCGGGATGCTGCGAGCCGCTTTTTGAGTGCCAGAATACCTGCGGTCACCTGTTCGGTGCTACGGACGGCGTCAGGATTTGCTTCATGCTCCTGAATTCGTTCATCAAGCAGTGCTGCTGTCTCAACATTGATGGAACTGTCGCGAGAAACATCCTGCCACAACTCCCACACGAGCCGCAGTTTTTGATCAACGGTGAGTGCGCCCAAGGCGGGCATGGTTTCCAAGATCATGCGGAAACATGTCAGCAGCGCGGCAGGTGGCAACGGCTTTTCACTACACCACCACCAGCACAATCGCGCTCATCATCAGCAAGGCTCCCGCGAGACGCCAGCGCATGACCTTGGGGCCGAGGTGCTGCTCCGCATTGACGAACCAGTGGCCGACCATCCACACGAGCAAGACGCTGAGCAGGCCACGCGAGGCATAGACGATGTTGGCGGAGGTGGCCTTGCCAAACACGGCGAGAGTGCTGACGAAGGTGATGCTCTGCACGCCGAGCAGCACGGAACCGCCAAGCAGCCAGGGCCAGGCTTGGCGCGGCACTTTGCTCAACGGAGCCGAGAAGCGGAAGACGAGGCCGAAGGACAGCAACGCGTTGATCCAGAAGATGCACGGCAGCAAACGGCCCGCACCCCAGGCCGGCCCCCATTTCTGCACGAGCACGTCAAACACGGCGAAGGCCACCGCACCCGTGCCTCCGGCGATGAAAGTGATGAGCAGGTGACGGGGCGGCTGATCGGCGTCTTTGCGATTGAGAAAGGTGATGCCCAGCACGCTCAAGAAAGCGGCGATCCACAGCTTCATGCCCACGGACTCGCCGATGAGGATGGGTGTCAAAAATGCCACCAGGATGACCTTGAGGCCGAACACGGGCACGGCGACGGAGACATCGCCCTTTTCGAGCGCAAGGAACTGCGAGAGCTGACCGACGAAGAGGCACAGGGCGATCACGCCGGGCTGCCAGAGCAGTTCTTTCTGCACCGGTGGGCCGCCGAACAGCCACAGCAGCGAAAACAACGCGGCGACGATGAGATTCGCCACAAAGGTGGTGCGCCAGAGGCCCACGCCGAGGTCGCTTGAGCGCTTTAACACAAGTGCCCCGAACGCATACAACAAGGCGGCGATGAGTGGGAAAAGCGTGGTGGCGAGTTCGGGGGGCACAGGTGCCCTTAACACGCCCAACTGGCCCTGCAAGCTCGCCGCTTGCCTAGCGTGGCAAGCTCGCTAAGGCAACGGCCCCCAACCTCATTTTCCATGATCCCTGCTTTCCCTGAACAATCCGTGGCCGTGCTCTTCAGCGGCGGTGACGCGCCCGGCATGAACGCCTTTCTCCGCGCCATCGTGCGCCTCGGCCTGAACCGTGAAAAAATCGCCGTGCTCGGCATTCGCGATGGTTACCGCGGCCTCGTACGCACCGCCCGCACCGTGAATGGCGACGCCGAGGCGCTGGTGCGCCTGAAGAAAGACATCGCCATGCACACCGGCCGCGCCGGACTGATCTCGGAGCAGCTTCACATCATCCAGATGGACCATGCCAGCGTGAGCGGTATCATGGGCAAAGGTGGCACGATTCTCGGCTCCGCACGCTGCCTGGAATTTCATGAGAAAAAAGTGCGCGAAAAGGTGATCAAGCTGCTCCAGGGCCTGAACGTGCGCGCGCTCGTGGTCGTCGGCGGTGACGGCTCGCTCACCGGCGCGAAATTGCTCGCTGACGAAAGCGATCTGCGCGTCATCGGCATCCCGGCCACGATCGACAACGATTTGCAATTCACCGACATGGCGCTCGGCGTGGACACAGCCGTGCACACGCTCGTCTGGGCCGTGGACCATTTCATCGACACCGCCCGCAGCCACCGCCGCGTGATGGTGCTGGAAACCATGGGCCGCGCCAGCGGCGACCTCGCCCGCATGGCCGGTCTGGCCTCCGGCGCGGAGATGATCATCACCCCCGAAGGCGGTGCGCTGAACGATGAAGCGATGAAGAAACTCGCCGCCAAAATCGAAGGCGCGATGACCCGCGGTCGCGGCCATGCCATCGTGCTCGTCGCCGAAGGTGTGGAATTTGATCCGCCGCAGAAACGCAACCGCGCCTACGTGCTCATGGACGCCTTCCAGCAGTACTTCCAGCGTGCCGGCGCACCGTTCCCCGATCTCGAGGTGCGTCCCTCCGTGCTCGGTCATCTGCAACGCGGCGGTCATACCACCCCGCAGGACTGCATCCTCGCCGCGCGCTTTGCGGATTGCGCCTGGAAGTCGATTCAAACAGCCAACGGTGGCAGCGGCATCACCGCCCTGCGCAAAAATGTCATCGACATCGTCCCCTACGGTGAACCCGACATGCCTGAGCGCGCCGCTTTCTCACGTGAGATGGAGCAGTTGCATGATGATTTGAGTTCGTGGTGAGGGGCTGAGGTTAAGCGTTAGAAGTTAGGGGTTATGCCCCCTAACTCATAACCTCTAACCTCTCACTCCTCCTTCACCCACCGGTCCATCCACTTCACCGTCTTCTCCCACATCTCGGGCAAGTACACATGCCCGATGCCGGGATAGATCGCGTTCTCGAAGTTCTGCACCGTTTCTCCGCCGTGCAGCGCGTAGACCCTGCTCACGATCTCTCCGATGTGACGCGCGCCTTCGACGGGTGAGCCTCCGTCTTGATCGCCAGTCATGAACAGCATCGCACGCGGCGCTCCCAGCGCGATGACGGCCTCGCTGTCGAAGTTTTGCAGCATGCCGGGCACGAAATAGTAGATGCCGTGGGCTTTGAGCATGCCTGCGCGGATCAGCTCTTCGTAGCGTGTCATGCAGGCCACGCATACGACGGCACGCGGACGATCATCCATCGCCATGATCCACCAGCTCCGTGTCGAACCCATGCTGATGCCGGTGACGCCGATGCGCTGCGCATCTACCTCGGGTCGCGTACACAGATAATCCAGCGCGATCAGGTCATCGCGCACGATCATGCCCCAGAGTGTGCGTCCGGCCCAGAGGTTGAATTTGGCGGCGGTCATCTCACCAGCACCGCCTTTCTGCTGCGGTCCATCTGGGCCTTTGCCATTTCGTTCGCCAAAGCATGGCGCATCGATGCCCAGCACGACATAACCGGCCTCTGCCAGCGCCGGACCGGGTGCCACGGGTGTCGCATTTGTCTGCAACAACTCCTGTTTGCCGATGTCATACTGCCCGCCATGCCAGTGGCAGTAGAGAATCGCCGGTGCTTTGCTCTGCGCCGTCGCCGTTTTCGGCACAAACACATATCCCTTCACGATTTCGCCAGCGCCGTTGTCGAACTGGATCGTCTCGTGCGTGTAAGTGCCCTTGTCCTCCTTGCTGATCACTTGGAACGCTGACACTGGCGGTCGCGGCGGCAGATCACCCAGCAACTCGCTCAGCTTGGCTCGAATTTCGCCGCGCTGCTTCGTCCATGCCGCCAGTGTCGGCGGCACCTGCAACGGCGGGGCGATCTTCGTTTTGGCCAGCCAGGCATCGGCGGTGGGTTCAGCAGCTTGCATGTGGGTGAGGAGCAGAATGAGGCAAACGGCAGTCGTGCGCATCCGCTGGTTTTATCAGGCGGCAAAAATTTGCGCAACAAGCATCCCGCCCCTTCGTTCCAAACGCCCCATGAAACACAACGCCCTGCTTACCCTGACTCTCGCCCTCGCCGCTTTTGGCCTGCGTGCCGAGGACAAACCGCTTCTCGCCGTTCCCGGCAAAGTCATCTATGAAAGCAAGCTCGACGCCGCGCCCAGCGCGCCGTGGAAGGCCGCCAAGGGCAAGTGGGAGCTCGTCGACGGTGTGATGCGCGGCGCGGAACTGGAGGCGGACAAGCATGGCGCGGTCACGCGTTTGCCCAACAAGCTGCAGAACTTCGTCATCGAGTATGAATTCAAGTTTGCCGGCGCTCGCAGCACCAGCCTTTCAATCAACGCCATCAAGGATCACATGGCGCGCATCATGATCACGCCGAAGTCCGTCGCCATCCAGAAGGACGACAACGATCATGAAGGGCCGGACAAGGCCGTCGTCTTCGCCCGCTTCCCCGCAGAGCTCGGCGACGGCTGGCACAAGGTCCGTCTCGAAATGGTGGACGACACGATGCTCGGCAAAGTCGATGACCTCGTGGCCTGGGGTGCGAATGATCTGTTCAAAACCGAGAAAGCAGCTCCCGGCTTCACCGTCGCCGGCCAGTCAGTCGATTTCCGCAATCTCACCATCCGTGAGGCCACGCTGAACCCCGCCTGGGAAGACGTGAAAGCCCACCTGCCGAAGCCCGGTGAAAAAGTGGCTCCCGCCGCGACTCCCAAAGGCAAAGGAAAAGGCAAGAAGAAGGCCGAGTAACGGCCCGATGGATTGACTTGGCCATGCGTCCTCGTTAAAAAGGCGCATGGCATTCCCCATTCGTTCCCCTCGTGACATGGTCGGCGGCATCTTTGTCTTTGGCCGCATCCTCGACAAAATCCGTCTGTTCGCCAAAGAGGGCAAGCTGCCCGAAGGCTACCACCTCGGCTACACGCCGGGCAACCGCACGTTCGACGAGCGTGTGTGCAAATTCCTCGGTGTGGATTTCAATGCGCTGACGAAACGCACGCTCGAAGGCGGCACGGATGAGGAAATCCTCGAATGGTGCTGCCAAAACGGCAACCGTCCTACCACCGAGCAGATCGAGATCTGGAACGGCTTCATGTCCAAGCGCGGCTGGCGCGATGCCGCCTCAAAGGGCCTCGTAGAACAGCGGGCGGAAGCCGGCTTCCCCGACCGCGAGGACATTGTGACCTTCTTCGACCTGATGGATGCCGAAGAAGGCCGCGCCGCGTGATCAAAATCCGCGTGGTGCCATCGAGTAAAGGCCCATCGTGACGTCGTAGGCATCCAGCAGCGCCATGCGCTTGAGTTCATGGCCTGCGCCCCAAGAGTCGGTGAAGAGCACCTGGTTCTTCGACAGATTGTAACCGATGACCATGCGCATGTGCCCGCCGCGGGTCTGACGTGAGAGCGGCGGATCTTCGGGTTTTTCACCCAGCATGAGTCCCCAGAGCAGCGGCACGCCTTTCTCGACGTTTTCCTTGATGATGGCGAGGTACTCCTTCTCGGAGACACGGCGCTTGCCGTTGTTGGAATAATACAGCTCGGGATTCACCAGCGGCTTGAAGGCAACTTTGAACGCGCTGTCGATCTTCGCGAGACTCTTCTGCATGACCATGATGCTTGCGCCGCCTTCGGCATCCACACTCACCAGCTTCGCCATCTCATGCTGGTCGCAGGGAATGCGCAGGAATTCAAACAGGCGCTGGCAGCTCGCGGCGACGCAGTAGCCTTTCTGCCCTTGATCCACCATCGGGACACCAGAGATATAGACATCTCCTTCGGCCGTCTTTTTGACACGCTGGAGCAATTCCATGCGCTGCACACCCACCGCCAGCTTGCCCATGCTCCAGTCCGCCTGATTGGGTGCGGCGAGCTTCAAGCGCAGGAATTCGGGCTTCGTGACCTTGCCGGGCGTGTTGTACTCGTTGTATTCGAGCAACGCGATGCCCGTGGCCGCACTCCACATCCAGCCCGTGACGGGCAGCGCGGCATTGGCGGACATGAGCTGGCGCTTGGGAGCCGCCTTCGTGACCTGACCGAGGCTTTGCCCGATCGTTTTGAACATGCGGTCGAATTCCTTCACTTCAATGTCGCCGGAATCACCGCGGTTGTAGAACGAGATCGTGGCTCGGGCCGCTTTGCCATTCACAAACTCCAGAATGGCCTCCTCGACTTTGATGGAGCCGCCGAACATGGTCAGGTTTGTCTCCGCGTTGCTGAACATGTGGCGCGAAAAACGTGCGCGGTCTTTGCTGGCGCTCACCCATTCAAACTGCGGTGCCTTCTGCTGTTTCTCCTGGTCTTCGAGCTTCAGCACATAGTTTTTCTCAAAACTCTCTGGACCCCATTTCCACAGCTCCGCGAAATTCAACAGCGCATCGAGGTTGGCGGAGAGTTCGGGCAGCCTGCGCTCCTGGGCCTGTGCCAGACATGGGAGGCATGCGACTATTAAAAGCCAGACAAGGCGATTCATGATGCGGTTTTAACCGCAGAGGACCGTCCAAGTCAATGATTTCACCGCCGCGCACCGTGAAAACAGGACGGTCACATTCACACTGACAAACTGCCGAGGAGACAGTCTTGGAGATTCGTAATGTGGCGCTAAGCTGATACCAGGTTGATTTGCGAAACAAATGGGACCATTCATGGCTCATGAGTCCGCTTTACGATCCTTCAATCATTGAAAAGCAAGCCCGCATGATGGCCGAGGAGGCCCGGCTAAACGATCCTGGCATCACGGGTGTGTTGTTCTTTCCAACAAACAAGGAAGTGCGTTTGATCGAGGTGGTGTCGGACGTACCTGTTGCCTCAGGCGGCCGGGTGAACGTCTTTTACTTCAACCCAGCACCGGATTGTGGCATGCCAGCCCTGAGTGGCGTTGGTGTTGTTCGCCCCGATGATTTAGGGCGGGTTGCCTTGCCGGAAGGGTGGGGTGATTGGAAAGACGGGATCGAACTTTATCCGCAACAGGCCGCATGACCTGGAGCGAGGCATTCTTACGGCAGGCCGCCAGCGACTTTGAGGTTCACGAGCTGCTTTCCCGCCAGTCTCATCTGCCGCGCTGTCATGGTCTGCACTATCTTCAGATGGCCGTTGAGAAGCTCGTCAAAAGCTTCCTTTGTCATGGTGCCGACGGGCCGCCGCGCGAAAGTCATGCCGTGGTAACCAGCTTTATCCGCTCATGCGCTTCGAACCGCCGGCTGCGTGACCGTTTTCAGATGCCGCATCAGCCCTTCAGTTCCATGCTTCGCAAGCATGCCCGGGTGGCGGAATATATCGAAAACCTTGCTCCGGCGATGAGTGACAATGTCAACGCGGAGTATCCCTGGGCGCGTGCTCCAGGCGGAGCCATTGCGCCGCGAGATCATCCTTTTGAAGAAGTGTCCGTTATTGAGATGGCCCAGTTTAGGTACTTTGTGGCCGAGTTATTGAAGATACAGGAAGGCGGCCTCTGAATCTCTCACCTCTCCGACATGGCCGCCCCATCGTCGGCGACGCCCCCTACGGTGCCAAAACCAATCCCGCCCGACACCTCGCCCTCCACGCCTGCGAACTGCGCTTCACGCATCCCGCGAGTGATGAAAAATGAGCTTCGAGCTGCCGCTGCCGGGCGTGCTGGCAAAGCTGGTGTGAATCGCCCCCTGGTCCAACGAAGATGGATCATTTTGGCTGAGGTTCTGGTGCGGTCAGACGCACGCAATACGTTTCCCAAGCAAGGAGCTGTTCCCATGAAATGGGATGAAACAAGGGGGCGCTGAATTGGGGGTTCATCACCTCGAACACGCCGGGTGCAGACATGTGAGAATAGCGTACATAGTGCGTCGCTCCACCGCGTCCATCGAAGCGAACGATAAAGAAAATAACTGACTCTTCTCGAGTGAGGCTGTGCAGCATGGGGAAAATTACCTCTGGATACAAGACAGGAATCCAGTGAGGCTGGAGGCCGAGATGCTGACAGAGTTTCACAAACTCGATGAGATTGAGGGATCCTGACGCGTCTTGATCGCCGTGTTTGGTGCCGACATTGCACATTTTGGCGTGATCTCGAAGTAAAGATTCCTGAGTATATGCAAGTTCGTGATCACGGGCGAATGATTCAAGGCAGGCGAGCGGACATGTAAACGGGGTGATTTGGCCGGTGAGTGTCATGCTGGGGATTTTTTGCATGCGGAGACGTGATGAATTAGCTGGCGTCATTTGGTAGCGATAGAACATATGTCTTTCAGGCTGCCAAGTCTCAGTGCCGCGCGATTGCTATGCGCTTGATCGAGCGGAGAAATAAGCACGTAACGAAACTCTTGTTGCCAAGCGTGGTCGGCATCTTTCATGAACACGAGGTCGAGCGTCGTCTCGGGGGACATGACTGCATCTGGTGAAAAGTATTCGACGCGTCGTGAGAAGCCGCCCCAATTAGGAAGCTGAGCGCAGAGAGCGGTATCAAGACGACGTTGAAACTCGGGTTGGTCGTGAATCGTGATGCAGCAATCGACGGGAAACCTGTTGTAGAACAGCGTATCATCGCAAAGCGAACAGCAAAGTATGTGATAGCGAAGGTAGTGACCCGTAACATCGCGAATGTCGTAGGAAACCTTGATGCTGAGAAGATTTTTGAGCATTTGGGGCTGTCCGCCGGGTAAACTGACTGCAATCTGACGGCGCGCTGGGTCCAAAGCGGTGCTACGTCTCAATTCGTTGTCGCGCTGGGCGTCACTCAGCTTACTGTCATTATAGGCGGCAGCGGGACCGAATGAAACAAGCCCCTCCTCGACGAACGGCTCTGCATACACAAGCTGGTCAAATCGGAAGATGGTTGGAGGCATCGGCATAGAATTGCACTAAAACTTGGAGTCAAATACCTCGGCTCATGGAACAATAAATAGATTTCCCGAATAGGGGCAACGCGCTCTTTGACCTGGTTGAAATTCACGCACATCAATAGGTTGGTTATTAGGAACAAATGGACTTTTCACATAACCTCGTTTACCAGAAATGGGGGCCGCAACTGGAATTACATCGCTTGAAGCGGCACGAGTTGGCTCGGAAATTTCAGGCTTTGTGTCAGCGTCCAGATTTTGGAGCAGCTTCTCGGCTTGTTTTGCGCCTTGCTTTGCAGCTTTCCTTAGCCAGCTAATGGCAGTTGGAACATCCTGCTTAACCCCTTCGCCATTTGCATATGCAATTCCTAGCGCGACCTGGGATAAGGCAATTCCTTTCGCAGCCGACTTGGAAAGCCAAAAAAACGCTTTTGCATGATCCTTTTCTATCCCATTTCCAGTAGCGTACGAAACACCAAGCGCACCTTGGGCCAAAGCATCCCCCTGTTCTGCTGCATTTTTAAACCAATGGTTGGCTTGCACAGCGTCACTTGCAACTCCGTTGCCATCTATGTAGCACATTCCTAGATTGTGCTGTGCTGTTGCCTCACCTTTCTCCGCAGCCATGCGCGTCCACTTGACGCCTTCCACAAGATCCTTTTTGATTCCGTGTCCAGCGAGCAAACAGGCACCTAGTGATGTTTGGGCAACCAATAAGCCAGATTCCGCAGCTTTTCTTGTTAGCAGAATCGCCTGTCCAGTGTCTTTCACAACGCCTTCCCCTGATGCGGAGCACCGTGCCAAAGAAAATAGTGCTCCCACATCACCTTGATCTGACGCTTTGCGGTAGAGATCGGCTGCGATGGCAGCATTTTTGGTGACGCCTTGACCATTCAAATAACAATCACCTAACGAACTTTGCGTCCAAGCCAGATTAGCTATTACTGACTCATTGAATAGCTCAGCTGCCTTTTTGTCGGATTTCAATACGCCAAAACCTCCTCTATAACACTGGCCAAGTGCGGTCTGTGACCAAGCATCGGCTTTTTCAGTATCTGACAAAAGCTTGATCACGGCTTTTTGAAACAAGGCTTCAGCACGAGAGGTATCCTTGGTGGTTCCAACACCATCCATATAATTGACAGCGAGACTATATAGACCCAGAGCATCATCTTTATCAGCCGCCAAAAGCGCGAGCGATTGTGAAGAATCTGAATCCACAGGAGTCCCAATTCCCAGGCGCTTCATGATTGATTCAATCGCTATTTTGCGAGCTGGCGAATAAAAGACGACCAAGGGTATAGATGACTCCGTGAATTGAGAAAGCCGCTCGACAGGCTTCCGGAGTCTCTGCCAAGCAACAACCTCAGATCGCGCATTCCTCAGGACTGCCACGTCACCAAGCTGTGGCGGTCCCTCACGATTGGGGCCGACGAGCATTTCGCCTTCCGTCTTGGATTCAACGAGCACCTGTGGCGGGTGAGAAATTGCCAACGGGACTTGTTGATCTTCATCGACGGCTAGAAGACGCCCCTGCACCGTTTCCTTCTCTCGCAATTCCAAGCGATACACCCCAGAAGGCACCGTGATTTCGGCGGGGCCTTTGCGCCAGACATCTTCACCCCAAAGACGCCACTCCACTTTTTCTGCTGCGGTCACGCGGAGTTTGCCAGACTTCCCGCTTGGTTTTGTCTCATGGATTGGCTGACCATCCTTGCTTGTCAGTTCGCCAAGTCGCAAAACTTCGCCAATCACCACTTCAAATGCCTTCGCACCTACTTGCCATCTACCCGCTTCGAGAACGAGGCTGTTCGTGATCCCAGGCATCCCTGCGGTTTTTACAGAGCGCTCACCTTCAAACACCATTGGCCCGTCGCAGGAGAACTCGACAAGGCCCACGCCCGCCAATGCAACTGTGCTACAGATGCATGCGGTGAGCACGAGGATGAGTTTCATCATTATTGGGGATCGACCTGAATGCCTGATCCTGAATCACCACCAATGGTCATAACGCTGCCTTTGGCAAGCGGCTCCCAGCCACATTCCAGCCCGCGCTCGGCGCAGGCCTGCTGCGCACGCATGAAGACCTCAAAACCTGACTCATAAACCAACAGGCCGACACGCTCGCTCGCAACATCAAGGGTGCGCAAAAAGGTTTTGAACTCACTGAGATCAAGCCCCTTCTGCAAGTCGGGCTTGAGTGACGCATACAGCGGCCTCGCACGTAAAATCTCGATGTCGATGTGCCCACTGAGCTTCCCATTCATCATCTTCGGAAAGAATTTCCCATCGGCGACAAAGACCAGAGCCGCTTTTTTGGTGCTGGTCTGACGGCTGGGCAGACGAACCTGCTGGGTCTGAGAGCTGAGGTGTTTCTGCTGGGCGGCCTCAAGCGCCGCCAGTTCGATGTTCTTGGTCTCGATGCTTTGCCTTGCCTCCCGCAGGGTGCGGTCGGCAATCTCCAAACGGTTCATCACCGGGTTGGGCGCGGCATTCGACGGATCTTGAGCGGAGGCCGCCTTGCTTTTCAGCGTGGCGACCTCTGCCTTGAGAGCGTTTAACCCTGCTACTGCATTCCGCAGTCTAGCGGCCTCACGTCTGGCGGCATTGATCTGGTCATGCAAAGCCAGCGCCTGCGCATGAGCCGCCACCATATCTTCAGGCTTTTCCTGCCCCAGCCGCTCCTGCAAATCGTTCGTGGAAACGACGATGAGCAGGGTGATCAAAATCATTGAACCCAGGGAATTGCACACCGTATCAAGCAGCAGCTCCAGGCTGTCTGATGGGCCTTTAGGCTGTGTGTTCATTGGGGTAAGAAGCTAAGCTGTTCCTTTTCACCCACTGCCTGGTAGCCGAAGGTGAAGTCGTGCTTTTTGAGGAAGGCCCGCAATTCCTCAAGCAGCTCAATCGAAGACGGCCTGGCATACAGGACGACATGCACCTTATCACGACTGGCCTGCGAAAGTTTCGCCTGAAACAAGTCACCTGTTAGCGTTCCCCACTCGCCACCGGGCGCGGTGACGACTTGGACACGCGAACTCGCCAAAACAGCGATGACGGGAGTGCGATCACCTTGCAGCGGCCGATAGGCCAGACGAACCGAGCCTTTTTCCTGGCGCATGCGGTCATACTGAGTCTGCGCTTGAGCAACTTGCTCCTGAATCTCATTTCTTGTTTGAGAGGCGGCGTCAATTTCTGTCAGCCGCTGCTGATAGGCTTGCTCGGCAGCCTTGGGGTCTGTCTTGACCAGCAGTTGCGTCAGGCTTTCGCGCTCCTGCTCCAAGACCGTCTTTTCACCATTCATTTGCTCAGCCACGGCTTTTTCTGCACGAACCTTGTCGAGTTCATGCCGAAGCGCCGCCATGTTTTCCACCTCGCCACCACTGCTGTTGTTGCCAAACGCGGCGAAGAACAATGCGATCAGAATCATCACGCCAATCAGCCCCATGATGACCGCCTGAAAGGCAAAGAAACTTGGGCCGGGGCCTGGAAGCTGGCGGTTTTTCTTCATTACTTCTCGCCAAGATAATCCACTCGTTCGGCAATGTACTCCTCACAGAAGTCGGCCACCTCCGCCATGAACTCTTGCTCCTTGTTGAACTGAAAGGTGTTCCACATCTGCACCAGAATGGCCGCTAGGAGCGCCAGCAGGGTTGTATCAAAGGCCGTTGAGAGTCCCTGCGTCACGCCAATCAAGGAGTTCTTCACCTCAGCGATTTCCTTCACGCTTTGCAAGGTGGCACCAAAGCCGCCAACGGCCTGACCCAGCCCCAGAACCGTGCCGACGAAACCGAGGACTGGAATGACCCAGACAATGCCGCCCAATAAATTAAAACTGCGCTGCACCGCGTCATCATCGGCTTCTGCCAACTGCTTGAGGCAGGCGCGCACTTCGTTCGCTGGCAGGCCGTGTGCAGCGAGATGCAGAGAGCGTTCCGCCCGCCCCAGCAACGCAAACTTCCTGGGATCATCCACGGATTGATAAAGCCGCTCAAGCAGCTTGGTGCTGGTGCCCTCATCAATCACGACTCCTGAGCCACGCGGCGGGATGCCAACTTCAAAAGCCCTGGCCTGGACCGCCAGTTTCCAACGCTTGAACACCAAAATGACGAAAGCCCATGATGTGAAAAACACCGTCGCCTGCTGCGTCCATCCGCGCTCGAAAAACAAATCGCAGAGCGTTCGGGCGGCAGGCACGGAAACGCGCAGGAACCACAGCACCGCGTAAAAGCCGGTGGCAACACACACCGCCACAGCAAAGCTGAACTGCCGGTTCACCGCTGTCAGACGCCCGGAGCTCACGCCAAGCCTCGCCTCGAAATCGGCCTTGCTGTATGACAGTTGGGGACCGTCGCCAAGCTGGATTCTCCTTCGCAGCGAGGTGGGCCGGACATGCGGGGCTTCTCCTTCTGGCAAATTTTGCGGTTCTTCAGTCATTGGATGATGGGTTCAAATTACCTGGCGTGGACAGCATGACAGAACACCGGGCTGCCCATGACTGGACGATCACCCAGCCATTTGATTTTGCCCAAGCTGGAACGGAAGCCAACAACAGCGGTGCCTTTGCCCCAGGCAAGTAGAACGCACTGCTCAGGCAGATTTCCCAAGTAATGGATTCTGCCATCTTCGATGACCACTCCCGTTTTCTGCCATGATGGCGCGGCTGCGACCAGGAGCTGAAGCGCAGCAGCCTCCTGCTGAAAATCAACGTCTCGGTGCTCCGTGAAATAGGAATCCAGTAGAACGAGTTTTTCAGCCGAAAGACCAACACCTTTGCCCAAGAGAGGATCTGGGCTTCTACCAGCCAGTTTTAGCACCTCGCTCAACTCCTTGCTGGCTGACGGCCACCAAAACATACCCCAAGACACTGAGTCCTGACTGATAACGCCATCAACAATCTGGCAGAGAAGCGCCTTCTCGAATGGCTTCATCCACGGGTCCGCGTAGATGCGGTCGAGAAAAAACAGAGCTGATTGAGTGAACTGCGGTGCTGAAGTGACGTCTCGTTTACCCGCCCAGCCTGCGAGGGAACGTAAATGATACCGGTAGGTGTCGGGAGAGTCTGGCGCTGGCTGCGCGGCGGCTGCTTCCAAGGCAGGCAGGCGTTCTTTGAGAAAGTTCATCTCTGCATCAGTGCAGGGACGAGCTGGAAACAGCGCTTTGTTTGAGGCTGCGGTCACGCCCTGCGTTTGCATGGCCTGCTGATGCAGCACTGCTGCGCTCATGCCTTTTTCCAACACAGCGGCAAACTCACTTTTGATCCGATGGCTTTCGGGCAGTTTTGCCATCATGCCTCGCAGGATTTCGGCATGAGTTTCGGCGGTGGTGTGTTCTCCGGCCATCTGGTCGAAACTTTTAACCCAGGCCATTGAGCTTGCTTCAAGCTGCTGCTGCTTGCTGAGAGCACGCTCCATCCTTTTTGCCAGCCGTTCCTCCAGCCCTGGTGCCTGCGCTTCAACAACCTTCGCGGCAACACGGCGCATCTCAGGCAGCAGCAACACTAAAGGCTCACCGAAGACGCCGTCCGATTGAAGCAAGCATGAATCAAGAGCGATAAGCGCCACTTCAGCCGTGGATGTCGTCTCACGCAGCCATTCCTGTTTCAACTCGGTGATTTTAGTCGTTAACGCTGCTATCTTCTGCGCATCAGTCGGGTTGAATTCCTTGGCATTGATCTCGTGAAAGGATTGCAGCGTGGAAACATCCTTGATCAAAATGCGGCGCTTTTCTGGCGACAAGCTGCCCCAGTTCTCAATCTCATCCTCGGTCCTGCCAAGCCCTGTAAGCCATGAGTCACACGCCGACTTCTTCGTGACAAGCCAAGCCGCAGCCAGCGAACGAATCTTGACCGCATTCTCTGCGCCGCTTCTGCCAGGCTCAAATCGCCACTTTTCATCAAGCAATGATTTCACGTCAGCCGAGCTGCCATGTAGAAGCGCGGTCTCCATGCGCCCTGCGTAGTTCTGAAAATGGGCGTTGTATGCGTAGTGCCAACCGAGCAGCATTAACGTGGCAAATGCAGCAGCAGCGATGCCGCCACCCGAAAGCATTTTCCTGACTCGGCGTTTTTTTATGGAGCTAGTTACACGCGCCTCAATGAGGCCAAGCCGTTCCCAAAAAGGATCGTCCTGATCCACATCCAAGCGCGATGTGCGATTCAGCAAATGAATCTGATGCAGCAGGGAGTCCAGGCTTTCGGGGTTGCTGGTGAACGCCTCGGTCTCAAGCTGGCTCAATGCAGCCATATGTTCGTCAGCTTGGTTCATCATCGTTTCGCCTGCACGGTGTCTGTTAAGTCGGATCGCTTCTGATTATTCACTGGTAGCCAAGACTGTTTCTAAACTGCTCGCCGCAGCTTCGCGCCGTCATCATTTCACACGGCTGACGCTGGCATGGTCAGCATTACATGCCAAGCAGCATTAGAGAAACGCGTCAGGCAACTGCTTGACTAAATCCGCGCTTTGACCAGAAGACGAGAAAAGATGCCAGGCATTATGCCCGGTTTGAGCCGTCAATCTCAGGATTTTGGCCGCATTCCCGGGATGCTGGCGGGATTCCTGGGTTGCGGACCTTTGCACGCGGAGCGCGGTCTGGTTGAATGTGAGCGCGGTCTGGGTGGCGCTGAGCGCGGGCTGGCCCGTCGTGAGCGCAGGCGGGATGAATGGGAGCGCGGTCTGGCCGATTGGCGCAGTATCTGGCGTCCCGGGAGCCCGGACTGGATGAATGGGAGCGCAGCCTGGACGAACGGGAGCGCGGAGTTGACGCTTGGAGCGCGGTCTGGCCGGTCGTGAGCGCGGACGGCGCTCCTGGCGGTTTTCAGGCCGCTTTTCAGTGCTTGGCCCGGCGCAGGGTACGGGTGGCGCGCTGGCCGGTGGGCGCTGGCCACGCGGAACAGCGGGCGGCGTGGCGGGAGGGCGTTTCGAGGCGGCCCCTCTGCCTTTTCGTACTTTTTCTCATTTTGTTCTTGGCATTTGGCGTCCCTGTTCTCAGACTCGTGCTCGTTAGGTCAGTCAATTCATGTCCGCTGCATCCGAAGATCATGGCGAATGGAATTATCAGGCTCGATGAGGGCTGGCGACTCGATGAGGGCCACCGGCTGGATGAGCCGCCGAACGTTCCGGCACCCGT